>NZ_JARBFT010000007.1:0-186444 GCF_028863985.1 Vibrio chanodichtyis
AGCGAGATAATTGTCAGTGTCAAACACTTTTTTCATCTTTTTGCATCGAAGCGTTTTGCCTAGCTGACTGGCCCTGAAGCCTTGCGGCGTCTGCCGTGTCAGTGAGGGCGAATTATAGGGATGATTTTATTTCTGGCAAGACCCTAAATGCACTTTTTTCTATACTTCAAACTCAAGCGGACAAATAACCAGCAAAAAACACCAATACACCCCATTATGAACGGTGAAACAGACCAAAGAACCACTAAACATGGCTCTCTGGTGCTTGTTTTGCTAGCTCATTTTTAACTCAACTACTGAGTTGCAAAAATATTACCGTCTTTTACCGACAATTTAATTGGTGAGCCTGGTAAAAATTTTCCGGCCAAAATCGATTTCGCCAGAGGATTCTCAACATTTTGCTGGATCGCCCTTTTCAGTGGGCGTGCACCATATACAGGATCGAAACCGACATGAGCAATCAGCTCAAGCGCTTGATCATCCACCTCTAGTGGGTAATCACGCTCTGCCAAACGTTGACGCAAGCGGCCTAGTTGAATCGAGGCGATCAACTTAATATGCTGCTGACCTAACGGATGGAATACCACACTTTCGTCGACTCGGTTCAAAAACTCTGGACGAAAGTGTTTAGTGACCACATCCATGACCTGCTGTTTGATACCTTGATAATCCAAACTAGCAAAATTCTCCTGAATACGGCTTGATCCTAAGTTAGAAGTCATGATCACCACGGTATTACGGAAATCCACCGTGCGACCTTGGCCATCGGTCAATCGTCCGTCATCCAAAACTTGCAGTAAAATATTAAACACATCAGGATGGGCTTTTTCTACTTCATCCAACAAAATCACTGAATAAGGTTTACGACGCACAGCTTCGGTTAAGTAACCGCCTTCTTCATAGCCAACATAACCAGGAGGCGCACCGACTAAACGAGCCACCGAGTGTTTCTCCATAAATTCCGACATGTCGACTCGCACCATGGCATCTTCACTATCAAACAGGAAATTGGCGAGTGTCTTACACAGCTCGGTTTTACCAACCCCTGTTGGGCCAAGGAATAAGAATGAGCCGATGGGACGATTCGGATCCGACAAACCAGCCCGACTGCGCCGAATGGCATTGGCGACCACTTCAACCGCTTCTTGCTGACCGATCACCCGGTGATGCAGTACATCTTCCATGCGCAATAATTTTTCTTTCTCGGCTTCCAGCATTTTTGAAACTGGGATCCCGGTCTGCTTAGACAGCACTTCAGCGATTTCGGCATCGGTGACTTTATTACGCAATAGGGTCATTTCCTGCATTTCAGCTTGCGCGGCAAGATCAAGCTGCTTTTCTAACTCCGGGATACGGCCATATTGCAGTTCTGACATGCGACTTAAATCACCAGCACGACGCGCCACATCGAGATCTAGCCGCGCTTGCTCTAATGCTGCTTTAATATGTTGGGTACCAGAAAGCGCGGCTTTTTCGGCTTTCCACACTTCTTCAAGCTCTGCGTAATCACGCTCTTTTTCTTGCAGCTCTTCATTTAAGAGTGTCAGCCGTTTGGTACTGGCTTCATCATGCTCATTTGACAGTGCTTGCTGCTCTATCTTGAGTTGAATAATTTTACGTTCCAGCTTATCCAGCGCTTCCGGTTTGGAATCAATTTGCATCCGGATACTGGATGCTGCTTCATCAATCAAATCGATCGCTTTATCGGGTAATTGCCGATCCGAAACATAACGATGCGATAAACTCGCCGCAGCGACAATCGCCGGATCAGTGATTTCCACATGATGATGCAGCTCGTAACGCTCTTTTAAACCACGCAAGATGGCGATGGTATCTTCCACACTTGGCTCATCGACCAGCACTTTTTGAAAGCGGCGTTCTAAGGCGGGATCTTTTTCTATATATTGGCGATACTCATCCAGTGTGGTGGCACCAACACAGTGCAATTCTCCACGCGCCAAAGCCGGTTTGAGCATATTGCCAGCATCCATCGAACCTTCGCCTTTCCCCGCGCCGACCATGGTATGCAGCTCATCAATAAACAGAATGATGTTGCCTTCTTCTTTGCCCAATTCATTGAGCACCGATTTTAAACGCTCTTCAAATTCACCACGATATTTAGCCCCCGCCACCAGCGCGCCCATATCCAAAGATAACACCCGCCGACCACGCAAGCCTTCTGGTACTTCATTATTGATGATACGCTGCGCTAAGCCTTCGACAATCGCAGTTTTACCCACCCCTGGCTCACCAATGATCACTGGGTTATTTTTGGTACGCCGTTGTAACACTTGAATGGTGCGCCGAATTTCATCATCTCGGCCAATCACCGGATCCAGTTTGCCCTGCTCTGCCCGCTCGGTCAGATCGATGGTGAATTTTTCCAATGCTTGGCGTAACTCTTCCGCATTCGGATCCTTGACTTTCTGCCCACCACGAATTTTTTCAATCGCATCAGACACTTTTTTCTCGGTGAGGCCAAGTTGTTTCAACAAAAGCCCAAGCGGCCCCTTATCTTCCAGCGCGGCGAGTAGATAGATTTCAGATGAGATGTAAGCATCTTGGCGCTTTTGCGCCACTTTATCACACAGGTTAAATAACGAACCTAAAGCAGAAGAGAGCTGCACATCACCACCAATACCACTGACTTTCGGTAAGCGATCGAGCAGTTCGCCGAGCTTAGAACGTAGCTGCATCACATCAATATTCAGCATGGTAAGTAGTGGACGGATCGGGCTGCCATTTTGATCAAGCAGCGCCATCATTAAGTGTACCGGTTCGATATATTGATGATCACGCCCAAGCGCTAATGACTGAGCATCAGAAATCGCGATCTGAAATTTGCTGGTAAATCTATCAAGACGCATATCAACCTTCCTAATCTCATCTGAGATGAACTAAATCTGTCTATTAAGATGGTTATCAACGGCTAGATTTTCAAGGTAAGTGGGGCAAACTTTGTGGCAGAAAATGGATTGTAAAAAGATAAGGAATAGACAATAGCGGTGGGAGATAGGGTATTTAGTGGAAGATATCGTGTTTAGTGGGAAATATCGTGTTTAGTGCAAGATTACTCTTCAAGCCAAATAAATGTCGCTTGACGACCGGTCACACCATCGCGGCGATAAGAATAAAAATTTGTTGAGTCTTGATAAGTACACCTGCCACTATCAAACACTTGATCAATGCCCAGTTCATGCAAACGCAGTTTGGCTAATTGACCCATATCCGCCAGCCATTTGCCTTTCTGCGCCTGAGGAGTAAACGCCTGTTCAGCATCGGAATGATGAGCAACAAAGGCAGAAAACACGTCGTCGCCCACTTCAAACGCTTGCGCACCAATCGCAGGGCCAAGCCATACCATCACATCGCCACTCATTTTTGCTGCAGTTTGTTCAACAATCCCGTTGGCTAAACCACGCCAGCCAGCATGAACAGCCGCAACTTGAGTTCCTGCCTGATTGGTCATCAGCACAGGTAAACAATCTGCCGTCATCGCCGAACACACCACATTCGGAGTCGAGGTTATCAGACCATCGGCGTTTAGCACTTGTTCGGTCGGAGCATCGACATTGAGTACCATCGTAGAATGGGTTTGGTTTAGCCAAATCGGTGAGCAGGGCAAAGCTGATGTTTCCACCAACGATTGCCGATTACGTAGTACAAGCTTCGGATCATCCCCAACATGCATACCAAGATTTAAACCCTGATACACACCTTGTGAAAAACCACCCGTACGAGTCGAACTGAATGCTCGAACTTGCTTTGGCGCTTTCCAGTTGGGGAGAATCATGCTTAGTACTCTTCCGTAGGATTTAGCTGAGTGTCTTCACGCAGAGCGAGGGTCATCTCCACCATATCATCCGGTACTGGCGCATGGAATTCGAGCTCTTCTCCTGTGATTGGATGCTCAAACTTCAACATCACCGCATGCAACGCTTGACGGTCAAAATGACGAATCATTGTCGTTAGCTCTTCACTCGCCCCTTTCGGGATGCGCGCGCGGCCACCATAAGCGGTATCCCCTAATAGAGGATGCTGCAAATATGCCATGTGCACCCGGATTTGGTGTGTACGCCCAGTTTCTAGACGCAAACGCAAACGGGTATGCTCACGGAAATGCTCCGCGACACGGTAATGAGTAACCGCATGCTTGCCCATTGGCGAAACCGACATCAAAGTGCGCTTAGTCGAGTGACGACCAATCGGCTTATCAATCATGCCGCCTGCGGTCATGGTGCCAATCACGATCGCTTCATACTCACGAGTCACATCGCGCTTTTGCAATGCACGCACTAAGTGGGTCTGTGCGGGTATGGTTTTCGCAACCACCATTAAGCCCGTCGTATCTTTATCGAGACGATGGACAATCCCCGCCCGCGGCACTTCTGCAATCGGCGGATAATGGAATAACAGCGCATTGAGCACTGTGCCATCCGCCTGACCGGCACCAGGATGCACCACAAAGTCACGCGGTTTGTTAATCACGATAATATCGTCATCTTCATACACAATGTTCAGTGGCAAATCCTGCGCTTCCCAGCGCTGTTCATCTTCTAATTCAGCCTGAACGGTAATCACCTCGCCACCCATTACTTTGGTGCGTGGCTTGGTGACAACTTCACCATTCACGACAATCTTGCCTTCCAGCAACCACTCTTTTAAACGTGAGCGAGAAAAGTCGGCAAATAATTCAGCTACAGCTTGATCAAGACGTTGACCAAGCTGGCTATCTTTTACTGTTTGAGTTAATTCAATCTGATGAGCCATATCGAACTTTTTAAAAAACCGTGAGACTAATAGTCACTAGTATGGAAAAATACCCCGACATTGTAGCTGTTACTGCTGAGAAAGTAACGAAACGATTTGCGCGCGGCTTACGCACTTATTGAAAAGCAACATTTGCAAGGAATTCCACCCTGACATGAAATACCAAACTTTATCAGGCCTACTCGCGTTATCCCTGTTATGGGGTTGCTCTAGCACTCCAGAAGTGGTGCCGGATGTGCCACCATCTGAACTTTACTCGCAAGCACAAACCGCACTGCAAAGTGGCTCTTGGCTAACCGCTATTGAGAAATTAGAAGCGCTCGATTCTCGCTACCCATTTGGGGCGTATTCTGAACAAGTACAGCTTGATTTGATCTATGCCTACTACAAAAATGATGACTTGGCATTAGGCTTGGCCACGATTGAGCGATTTATCCGCCTCAATCCAACCCATGAAAAGATGGATTGGGTATTTTATATGCGTGGTTTGACGCATATGGCACAAGATCGCAACTTTATGCATGACCTGTTCAACATTGATCGTCATGATCGCGATCCTGAACCGGTAAAAGCCGCTTTCAATGATTTTAAACGACTGCTCCAGCGCTATCCAAATAGCCCTTACGCCCAAGATGCTCAGCAGCGCATGCTCGCGCTAAAAAATCGTTTAGCCGAATATGACTTAGCCACGGCCGATTTCTATCTGCGCCGTGAAGCTTGGATTGCCGCCATCAATCGCACCCAAGAGCTGCAAAAAACCTATCCGGATACTCAAGCGGCACGTAAAGGATTAGAAATTCAGCTTAAAGCTTACCAACAGCTCGGCTTAACCGATGCTGTTGAGCGGACTAAGCAGTTGATCCAGCTAAACCCGCTATAGGCTAAACTTCTCACTGACACAAAAAGAGCCACTCAAAAGTGGCTCTTTTTCTATCGTAATGGATTATCGCCATCACGCGCTAATTCCATTCGTCACAGTTACCGCTTCAAGTTGCTTTTTACTATTACAACATCCCGTTATGTAACGTGATGATAATCACAAGCTCAAAGTGGTGTTTTTTTATTCTTTCGGTATTTTAAGTCGCAGCAAGGCACTAAAAAATCGGCAGTTTTTAGTTTTTGCTTCTTTCGAATTTAGCGCTTTTATAAGAGATAACAAGCTTTTTATAGCTCTGACTGACATAAGCTTTGCGATAGATCACGTTTATTTCAGAGCAAAAAAAATGCCGCATCAAAAGTGACAATGATCACATTATTTCCCATTCAGCACGCTAATCTGAAAGCAACCCATAAGGGATGACACAGAGGAATAAGCATTATGAAGATCAACATCACTGGCAAAAATATCGATATCACCTCTGCAATCCGCGATCATATTGAGGGTAAATTCAAAAAATTAGAGAAATGGCAAGTCGACATTATTGGTTGTCAGGCCAGTTTTAGTGAAGAACCGAATAAGCAGAAAAAATTTGAAGCCGTAGTGAGCATTCCACGTGGCCAACTGGTTGCCTCCGCCATTCACGAAGATCTGTATGCTGCCATTAATGAGGTCGAGCAGAAACTTGAACGGCAATTAAACAAACTGCGCCACAAACCCGAAGCTCGTCGAGCCGATAAACCAGAACCTAGTGAAGAGCTAGAATAAACAGCCATTGATCGCCAAAACCATTCACCGTTGCGACGATTGACAATTAAGATAATCGACAGATAGCGCCTCAAGGCGCTATTTTTTCGCTTGACGCTCTGTAGGGGCTTGCTTATTGTGTATGCACAATAAACTGGATAACTATTCATTGTTCACGCTAATTAGCTGTGCTTTTTTGATTTATTTTTCCATCGTGCACATAACTCGCAGATGCTCTAAAGACAAATCAAAAACGAACAGAAAGCCTCCTCTTTAGGGGGCTTTTTTATAAGGATAAGTTTATGACCGACAAACCATGCTCACTCGATGATATTCGCTCACGCCTTAACGAACTGGACGACCAATTGCTTAGCCTGCTGTCAGAGCGTCGCCAAATGAGCATTGAGGTCGCAAAAAGTAAAGTCGAAACCGCCAAACCGGTACGTGACCCAGCGCGTGAACAACAACTATTGGTCAAGCTGATCAACGCAGGCAAAAACAAATACCAGCTAGATGCGCAGTACATCACGAAGATTTTTCACACTATCATTGAAGATTCAGTATTGCTGCAACAAGCCTATTTGCAAAACTTAGCCAATCCACAAAGTCGTAAGCCATTGGCTAGAGTTGCCTTTTTAGGAGCCAAAGGCTCCTATTCACACCTTGCTACTCGCGAATATTTCAGCCGTAAAAATACCGAATTAATTGAGCTTAATTGCGATCGTTTCAAAGAAGTTGCCAGTACGGTGGAATCGGGTCATGCCGATTACGGTGTGCTGCCCATTGAAAATACCAGTTCAGGATCAATCAATGAAGTGTACGATTTGCTGCAACACACTACCTTGTACATCGTTGGTGAACTGACCCAACCGATTGAACACTGTTTAGTCGCCACCCAAGATATTCGCTTAGAAGATCTTAAAGTGCTCTATTCCCACCCCCAGCCACACCAACAGTGCAGTGAATTCCTGAGTCACTTAAAAGGAGTGAAATTAGAAAGCTGCGCCAGCACCGCCGATGCCATGAAAAAAGTGCAGCAGCTTAATCGCGCCGATGTGGCAGCGATTGGCAATTCAGCCAGTGGTAAGCTCTACGGATTACAACCGATCCAAGCCAATATTGCTAACCAAACTGAAAACCATACTCGTTTTATTGTGGTAGCACGCAAGCCTGTTGAAGTCTCACCACAGATCCCAGCCAAAACCACGTTAATTATGTCGACCTCACAAGAAGCCGGGTCACTCGTTGCGACACTTCTGGTATTACAACGTTATGCGATCAATATGACCAAGCTCGAATCGCGGCCGATTATGGGCAATCCTTGGGAAGAGATGTTCTATGTCGATTTAGCCGCGCACATTGATTCACAAGCTATGCAGCAAGCGTTAGTCGAACTTACCCAACTGACTCGCCACTTGAAAGTACTCGGTTGTTACCCAAGTGAAAATATCAAACCAATCCAAGTGAAATTTATTTGAAGCGACAAATTTGACCAACTAAGCTGACAGTTGCATAAGATTTAATTACAATACTCCGCGATTAAACATAGCCTTAACTCGCCGAAACAGAGCATGTCGCCGATAACCTAACGCGAAGTGATTCATTTTGTTGCTGCTGTTTGCTTACTGCGGTTTACTGACTCTTATTTTTGCTTATGTTGTTTTCTTGCTCATGTTGTTTTCTTGCTGATAGTAAGAAAAGCCATCACGAATGGAGATCGTATTGGCCAATGATTAAACGCATTTTTTCGCTGATCATGTTGAACACGGCCTGTGCTCACACCTACGCTTCACCACTCAATATCTATCTATGGGAAGATACCATTGCCCCAAGTATCATCGATACTTGGCAGCAACAAACTGGCATTTCAATTAATCTTTACCATTTTGATAACGATGATCAACGCAGCTTACTGATGCTAAAAAGTGTTCAGCTGCCATTCGATATTGTGATGTTAGATAACGTCTCCGCATCGATTTTCTCACGCCAAAATGAATTTGAAGATCTCACAAACCTACCCAATCGCAATAATAATGACCCACTTTGGCTACAGACCTGTGGCACACACGCGATCCCTTATTTTTGGGGCGCAGTGGGGATCGCCTATCGTAAGAGCCGATTTAGTACGCCTCCCAGTCAGTGGAGCGAGGTAATCGATATTGCACCAGAGCACCGTGGCCACGTCGGGATGCTCAAAGACAGTGTCGAAACGTTATTACCTGCACTATCGATGCTCAACGCCTCACCGCTCACGGATTCGATTGATCTTTTAAAGCAAGCCTACCACCTACTCGAAGCGGCCAAGCCTAATATTCTGACTTATGAATATGCGCTAAGTTATGTGCGCAGTCATCCTCGACCGGACAATTTGCACATGGCGGTGACTTATAGTGGTGATCACTACTCACTCAACCGTTTCTTGAACGAGCAAGATTGGCAATTTGTGGTACCAGAAGGCCCAGCTTATCTATGGGTAGACTGTCTAGCGGTAAATAGTTCCTCAACCAACGTCACCCAAGCCAAAGCTTTTCTCGATTTCCTAATGCAACCCAATATTGCAGCGATTAACGCTGAATATATCCAAACCGCAAGTCCAAACTATAAAGCACGAGCTTTGCTTCCTGCAGAGCATCGTGAAGACAGTTCGATTTATCTGCCGGAGCCACGTCTCGCAGTGGCGCTTATCGACAGTGAGCTGTCAGCCAAAAATCTCAATCTACGCGCCAAAATCATCAACAGTGTGACTCATCACTATGAAACTAAACCATAGAATTCTATTACTGATCACCCCAGTGATCCTGCTCAGTGCCGCTGTTTCAAGCCATATGATTTATACCAGTCAGAAAAACGCGCTGATCAAAAGAACTGAGAGTTATCTGCAACTGAATATTGAGAAATTAGCTAACCATTATCAACAAGCACAAGCATTGGTGAGTAGCTACGCTTTTACCTTAGCCAAAAGCGACATCATGCGGCACTATTTCGCGCTAGAAAATAATCCGTATCAAGAACTGGCATTAGTGGATAATCTGCGGGAAACCTTAGATATTTTACAACCGAATGAGCAACAGTTCGTTGCACTATCGATTCTAAATGGTAATCAAGAACTGCTTTACTATGCAGAAAATAGTGCCGATCCATTTACAACCATCGACCCTCAGGTGCAGGACTACGTCACACAACGTTTTTCAACCACCCAAAAAACTTCCGACATTAGTTACACACTCAATTCCGTTGGTGAAGATATACTGGTTCGCTATGATCTATTAGATCAACAGACCTTATTAACGCCACTCAGTTACAATCGGCAAGATGTGTTTTTTGTGGTGGTGTATGTGGTATTAGAGCAGTTCAGCCGACTGCGGCAACAAATTGAATTTGATAACCAAAGCCCCATTCTTTTCAGTCATACTCCACCAACGTATCAAAATCAATTCACACAATCTGTTGAGCTACAACCCGGGTTTTACGCGACATTAAACCCCGCCCCACAAATACTGAATACCAAACTAGGCGCAATTCAGTTTCGACTGTTACTCTCTTTTGGTATCTCAGCCTTGGTTACTGTTCTCCTACTGCTGATGCTACTTTATCGTCATGTAATTAACCCCATACTTAAGTTGGATAAACAGTTAAAAGAAGTGGAGAATCATCAACGCAAAAATATTGAACCACTGAAAACTAACGACGAGATTGGCCGACTCTCCTCACGTTTTTACGCTATGTACACCGAATTAAACTCGACGTATCAACGTACCAAAGCCTTAGCTGAAAATGATCATCTCACTAAACTGGCCAACCGCTATCAGTTTCAAGTACAAGCCAATTTGCTACTTTCCCGCTATCATGCCACTCAACAGATCTGGGTAATGTATATCGACCTCGATAACTTCAAATATGTGAATGACAAATATGGCCACCAAGTGGGGGATTCGCTATTAGTCAGCTTTGCTAGTCATGTTCATCAACTGTGTAAAAGCTTTGAAGTCAGCCACAATACCTTCAGTATTGCCGCTCGCTTATCCGGCGATGAATTTGCCATTTTGCTCGTAGCCCCAAAACGCTTTAATGATTGTGCCAATCAATTCGCCCAACAATTATTAGCCCCAATTCAAAACCAAGAACATCCGATACTCAGCGATTTCCCTGTGACCGCTAGCATTGGCATTGCTACCTTTCCCAATGATGGTACTCATATCGAAAAATTACTCCTGAATGCCGATACGGCAATGTATCAAGCCAAAAATGCTGGGAAAAATCAGATCGCCTACTACTCGCAAGCTTTAGACCAAATAGTACAGCGACGTAATAATATTGAGCGTGCTTTACGCTTAGGTTTATTTGAAAAAGAGTTGAATTTGGTTTACCAACCCTACTTTACTTGCTCTGATGGACGCTTAGCCGGTTTTGAGGTGTTACTACGTTGGCAGTCTGAATCGCTCGGAGAAATCTCTCCTGATGAATTTATCCCGATAGCCGAACAAATTGGACTCTATGGCACCATAGACCGCTGGGTTATCATGCAAACATTCCGAGAGTTTGCCCTTCTGCAAGCGATAAGCAGTGATCCGATGCAGATTTCGATTAATCTCTCTTCCGCTGAACTTAACTCCCAAAAGTTAGCTGAATTTATCCACCAGCAAGCTAATTTGTATAAGGTCGATCCGCAATGGATTGATTTTGAAATTACCGAAACCTTTGCCGCTGACTCACAAAGTATCCATCTTTTGCACGAACTCTCACGCCTCGGCTATGGGTTAACCATTGATGATTTTGGATCTGGCTACACTTCCATCACTCAGCTCGTACTCTATCCGATACAAAAAATAAAGCTTGATCGCCAATTTTTGGATACACTAATAGCCACTAACAAACAGGATGTCATTTTACCGCTCATTAGCTTCTGCCATTCACAATCGATCAAAGTCACTGCCGAAGGGATTGAAAATAAAGAAACTCATCAATGGTTAGCCAATTGCCAATGCGATTATATGCAAGGTTTCTACTTGGGACATCCAATGAGCGTCACCGATATTAGCCCCTGGCTGGCCTCGTTACCATCGTGATAAAAAGAGTTATGCTTAAGATAATTATTGCTTCACAAAACCCGGCCAAAATAAATGCGGTGCAAAGTGCATTTAGCACCGTATTTGCCGATCATAACTGTGAGTTTATTGGCATATCAGTGCCCAGTGATGTCGCCGCGCAACCGATGAGTGACACCGAAACCAAACAAGGTGCTCTCAACCGAGTGCGAAATGCCAAACAACAATATCCTGGTGCAAACTATTACGTCGGTATAGAAGCCGGCATTGAAGATAACAAAACCTTTGCCTGGATGATTATTGAATCGAGCGAGCAACGAGGTGAATCACGCAGTGCTTGCTTAATGTTGCCGCCATTGGTGCTTGAACAGCTTGGTTCTGGCACAGAATTAGGCGATGTGATGGATCAAGTCTTTGGCACCGAAAATATTAAGCAGCAAGGTGGAGCGATTGGCTTATTAACCGCTCATCACCTGACCCGTAGCTCGGTTTATCACCAAGCTTTGATTCTAGCTCTGACCCCATTCCTCCATCCTGATCTTTACCCTTAAGCGTAACCAGCATGACTTGATCGCATGATCAAGTCACTGATACGACGAACTGTTTTCTCAATCCAGGTTAGGATCCGAGTTAACGGACTGGTGAAGATGGCGGAGCCAATAGTTGTGCCAACGCCGTTTTGTCTTGTTCGGTACGGGATTTAAGCTCATTCGATCCTCGCGTAATCGTCGCAATCCCCACCCCCAGCATCTGGCTAATTTGTCGCTGTGACATCTCGCCACTTAACAACTCATGCACAATATTGACTCGCGCAACCAGCGCTTCGCGTTCATCGAGGGTCATCAGCAACGTCAGCAACAATTCATGCTGATCTTGCTGCACCGCCTGCTGAACCAGATCTAACACTTGCTGCCACTGCGTGTAATAAGGTTGTGCTAGCATAGTTGTACTCATTAAGTGATACACCCACTTATTGTAGTGCAGCCGATTGAGGAATCAATACTTTGTATTTAACTCTCGTTCACTAAGAAAATGGCCTTCTACCCCCATTAAATCTCGATAGTAGGTTTCAAACATTAAAATATTCTGTACATAGCCGCGCGTCTCAGCAAATGGGATCGCCTCAATAAAGCCATACACATCCAACTTGCCTTGCGTACGCTGCCGCCAATTATCAACCCGGCTCGGTCCGGCATTGTAGGCTGCGAACGCTAAAATCCGATTCTGATCATAGCGCTCAAGTAAGCTACTGAGATAGCGGCTACCAATTTCGATATTTTTAGCCACTTGGTATAGCTGTTCAGGATGGCTATAACTCAACTGGTATTTGCTTGCCGTATAACGCGCTGTATCTGGCATGATCTGCATCAAACCTCGCGCGCCAACGGGGGATTGAGCATTCGGATTCATCGCACTCTCTTGTCTGGCTAATGACATCAAAGTGATAGGGTCAATACTATTTTGCTGTCCATGCAGAGTAAATAAATCTTGATGGACCACAGGGAAACGCAACTGATTGTTATCCCATAACTTGGCAGCAATCGTCGCCATAATGGTCATCTGGTGCCAGCCAACACTGGCAGCATAAGCAGCTAACATCGCTTGCTCACTTGGACTAACCCGGGCCAATAACCAGCGCCACTCACTGTTTGCAGCAGTCATTTTATTCAGCAAGACCAGCTCGTTGATCCGAGCTAACGCCTTGTGATGGGTTTTAAGCATCGATTGATCAAGCACTAGGGTGCTGGTCGGATAATTCACCGCTTGCTGCAACCATTTAGCGGCAGCAACACTGTAAAAATGGCGCTGCCCAAGCAAAGCTTGTAAGCGCTCACGACCTTGCTGTGGCTGACCAAGAGCAATCTCACTTCTCGCTTGCCAATATTGCCAGCGCAATGTCTTGCGCTCTTGCTCCGGCAACCGCGCAATCCACTTGGCTAAATCACGCCAATCATTTTCACGCAGTGCTAAACGAATGCGCGCTTCAATCAAACGCACCTCATGACTATCGCGAATCACCTGATCGCGCCATTCGGTTATCGCAGGCTCTTGAACATCCATCAGACGGATTGCAATAAAGCGAGCGGTTCGATTTTTTTGCGCTTGAGGCCAAGCTTGCGCTTTCGCAACGTCATTCAACACCGCTTGGGCCTTTAACGGCTCAGCTCTGGTCCACTTTTGCAGCGCCAATTCGGCCAGTTGTTGATTAAACGGATCTTGCGCAGCTTTGCGGCTGTAAGCCAATACTCGCTCCGGTTTATCAAACAGTTCGAGCATCGCTTGAGCTTTAGCTTGGGATTTTTTACCCTGCAATTTTTTTTGCAGATAGACAATCAGATTTCGATTACGCCCCTCAAAAGCCAATAAAGCCCGCTTGAGTCGCCACTCATCGGTTAAGCCCCCCACCCGTTGCCATTCAGCAAACAGTGGGTCACATGCATCAGCAATGCTCGCCCCACTCATCCACAATTTTTTCGCGCCAGCGAACGCCTCATTACGCAGACCGGTTTGTAACTTGGCATAGTAATAGTGACACTGATAAGTCTCCCCGTTGGGTAATTCGGTTTGGAATTTAAGTAACGTTACCCATTTTTTATCACGCGCCAGTGCATCTAAATACGGTGCAGCAATTCGCGCGGCAAAGGGAAATTCTTGGTGGCTATCAATAAAATTGCGCACCACTAGCGGCGGCTTATTGCCAATATCAATCAGAAAAGCACGGTAATCGAGATAAGGAGTCAATGGATAGTCATCAATTTGTTGGCGAACTCGCTGGTATAGTGCGAGATCCTGATGATTCAAGCTAAGCTGCACTTTCTCATATTGCTCTCGCTGTACGGTTAAATCCGCAATATTCGCGCTGACAGCACAGGCGGTTAACATGAAGACTGACACGAGGCTACCCGGCTTAAGTCGCGTCACAGACATCATAAGATCTCATCCTTAAAATCAATGGCAATTGTGGCTAGCGATAAGCACAACCAAAAAAGAAGCTAACACCACCTATCTGGGTAATACCGACTATTGAACGGATTCTCACCAGAGTTCTCAATAGCAGTGAAGTAAACTTAATGCAAATAATGCAACATTTTATTAAGTATTGCTGGCCACGAAGACCAAACCGTACACCCATCGCTCTAGGCCGATTGTAATGGCTCACGTTCGTCCGCGCGCGGCTCACTCCCATTAAATAAGAAAGTCTCAAGAAATGTTTCGCCCCCCAAAAAGCGGGCGCTCTAGTAACAAAGCGGCTTGCTTTGATATAGAATAATCACTTTATTCCGTTTGAAAGATTAGGAACGATCGGCAATGGCTGAATACGTATATACCATGTCTCGGGTGAGCAAAATTGTGCCACCCAAGCGTCAAATTCTAAAAGACATCTCTTTGAGTTTCTTCCCAGGCGCAAAAATCGGTGTTTTGGGCCTTAACGGCGCAGGTAAATCAACCCTGCTGCGGATCATGGCTGGCATTGACAAAGACATCGATGGTGAAGCTCGCCCACAACCTGGCTTAAACGTCGGTTACCTGCCGCAAGAGCCAAAGCTGGATGAGAGTAAAACCGTACGTGAAGTGGTGGAAGAAGCTGTTGCTGATGTGGTACGCGCCCTTAAGCGCCTCGATCAAGTGTATGCGGCCTACGCTGAGCCTGAAGCCGATTTTGATGCGCTGGCTAAAGAGCAAGGTGAGCTTGAAGCACTTATCGAAACCAAAGATGGCCATAACTTAGAAAACGTATTGGAGCGCGCGGCGGATGCACTGCGCTTGCCAGAATGGGATACGCAAATCAAATTCTTGTCAGGGGGTGAGCGTCGCCGGGTTGCTATCTGCCGCTTGTTACTTGAAAAACCAGACATGCTGTTACTCGATGAGCCAACCAACCACTTGGATGCGGAATCCGTCGCTTGGTTAGAGCGTTTCTTGGTTGATTACTCAGGAACTGTTGTCGCGATCACCCACGACCGTTACTTCCTCGACAATGCCGCAGGCTGGATTCTCGAGCTTGACCGTGGTGAGGGTATTCCATGGCAAGGCAACTACACGTCATGGCTAGAGCAAAAAGATGCGCGCTTGAAGCAAGAAGCTTCGCAAGAAAAAGCGCGCCAAAAAACCATTGAGAAAGAGCTGGAATGGGTACGCCAGAATCCAAAAGGTCGTCAGGCGAAATCGAAAGCGCGTATGGCACGCTTTGAAGAGCTGCAAAATACCGATCACCAAAAACGTAATGAAACCAACGAACTGTTCATTCCACCAGGTGAACGCTTAGGCGATAAAGTGGTTGAAGTCAAAAACCTGACCAAATCGTTTGATGGCCGAGTGTTGATTGACGATCTGTCATTTAGCATGCCAAAAGGAGCGATTGTGGGCATTATCGGTCCTAACGGTGCCGGTAAATCGACGCTGTTTAAAATGCTCAGCGGTGTAGAACAAGCGGATTCAGGCAGTATTGAGTTGGGTGATACAGTGAAACTTGCATCAGTGGATCAGTTCCGCGACAGTATGAATGATAAGCACACCGTGTTCCAAGAGATCTCTGAAGGGGCAGATATTATTCGCATCAACAACTTTGAAATCCCTGCGCGTGCTTACTGCTCTCGTTTTAACTTCAAAGGCGTTGATCAGCAAAAAGTGATTGGTGAACTGTCCGGCGGTGAACGTAACCGTGTGCATTTAGCCAAACTGCTCAAAGCTGGTGGTAACGTGCTGTTGCTCGACGAACCTACAAACGATCTGGACGTTGAAACGCTACGTGCTTTGGAAGAAGCTCTATTGGAATTTCCAGGCTGCGCGATGGTGATCTCTCATGACCGCTGGTTCCTTGACCGTATCGCAACTCACATTCTTGACTACCGTGATGAAGGTAAAGTCAACTTCTACGAAGGTAACTACACCGAATATATGGAGTGGCTGAAACAAACGCTTGGCGCACAAGCTGCTGAGCCACACCGGATCAAGTATAAACGTATGACCAAATAAAACCTTCGTGCAGGTTATGGCAAAGGTCGCAATGCGACCTTTGCTCTTTACCATGAGCATAGGCAAACTATGTGATTGGGGTGAACGAACGTCGCCAACATTGCTGCAGCTTCAAGTAGGAAGGGGATAGCGTGTGATCAAACCAACCGATTATTGCTCGACTTCAGAGAGTTAGGTGCTGGTTTGCTATGCTTGATTTATCTACCGTATTTGTCTAGGAGAACGCTATGATCGAAAAACGCCGTTTTTCACGGATTTTGTACCAAGCGCCTGCCACCTTAAACCAAGGTGATAAACAATTGGCAACGTGTATTCAAGATCTGTCATTGCATGGCTTACTGCTGTGGTGCGAAGAGCCACCCAAGCTGGATGGACACGCTCTAGTGGAAGTCGTTTTTACGCTACCAGACAGTGATGTAACTTTGCGTTTGACCGCTAAGATCATTAGCGTACAAGAGCGCATTCTACGCATGGCTATCAATCATATTGATATCGATAGCATTGCCCATTTGCGCCGTTTAGTAGAGTGGAATCTCGGTGATGACAGCTTACTGCATCGCAATTTAGAACATCTCTCTTATCTTGAGCAGCCTTAATTGATCTACCTTAATCATCCCCGATTTAACATGCCTTTTGCCACCGCCAATCGCACTTGCCGGTCGGCTAAGTGCGCTGGAGTGTGTCATTAGCTTGCTTGAGCAGATGCTGGCTTTCGTGCATAAACTGCTGGGAATAATCACCAAACCACTGGCTAACTCGCACAAACTGTTCGACAAAACTCGCCTTATCCCCCATGCTGACCAACTCTACCGCCTCAGATAAGCTGCGCTGAAAACGCTGGATCATCGCAATATTATCGGCGGATGAGAGAATAATATCGCCATATAAATGCGGATCTTGCCCAAATAAGCGTCCCACCATCGCCAGCTCTAAACGATAAATCGGTGAGCTTAATTTAAGCAATTGCGCCAAATTCGGGTTTTCTTTACGCAGATGCAGCCCATAAGCAAAAGAAGTAAAGTGACGCAGCGCTTGGATCAACGTCATACCTTGATCATGTTCTGCCGCATCAATGGGGCACAAACTGGCTCCCCAAATCGCCAATTGCTGCAGCAGCCATTGGTAATGTTCTGCGCCTCTCCCATCGCAATGAACCACCACCTGTTTAGCCAAACTTGGCACATCCGGACCAAACATCGGGTGTAACCCCACCACTGGCCCAGCATGTACTTGCAGCATCGCTGCGAGCGGTTTGGCTTTGATCGAGGTTAAATCACACAAAATACAATCTGCCGGTAGTTGGCCGAGCTTTTCAATCACACTAAGCGTTAAGTGGATCGGCACCGTAACCATCACTAATCCGGCATCGTGCAGTAACTGATCGGCCTTATGCCAATCTTGGCTGCCTAACACTTTGACTTGATAGCCTGAAAGTTTAAACATTCGTCCAAACAAGCGACCAAGTTGACCATGACCGCCGATGATCACCACCGAACGCAGTTGAGGGTTGAGGCATTTAAAACCCGCATCCTTTTCACTGGCATAAGATTCACGCATGGTGCGGCGCAAAATATCTTCGATCAGTTGTGGTGGCACACCTTTGCTTTGCGCTTCAGCTCGGCGTGAAGCCAGCATTGCCGCTTCCCGATCCGGGGCATAAATCGGCAAACCTGCACGGCTTTTTACCTCGCCGACTTGTTCAACCAAGGCCAAACGGCGAGCGAGTAGCTCAACCATTTGCCGATCAACGTGATCAATTTGCTCTCGCAACTGATCCAACTCTAATGCCATATTCTATCCTTGTTATGGTTGTAAGCGGTTGTGCAAAAACGGGATCAGCTCCTGGTGAGCATGACGCAGCAACGCTTCGGTGGCCGACCAACTGATGCAACCATCAGTGATGGACACACCATATTGCATTTGATCACGTGCCAAGTCAGACGACTGATTCCCCGCATTGAGATGGCTCTCAATCATCAAGCCAATAATCGAGCGGTTACCTTCACGGATCTGATGGATCACATCTTCCGCTACCAAAGGCTGACGGCGATAATCTTTACGTGAATTGGCATGACTGCAATCCACCATTAATGATGGCGCTAACCCCTGTTGCTGCATCTCTTGCTCACATTCCGCCACCGATACCGAATCATAATTGGTCTGTTTGCCGCCGCGTAAAATGACATGCCCATTAGGATTACCTTGAGTGGTGAGCAGTGCCACTTGGCCTGCGCGGTTAATCCCCATAAAACGGTGACTGGATGAGGCGGCTTGCATCGCATTGATTGCAGTGGCTAAATTACCATCAGTGCCATTTTTAAAACCGATCGGCATCGAAAGGCCACTGGCCATTTCGCGGTGAGTTTGCGACTCAGTGGTACGTGCGCCAATCGCCGCCCAGCTAAACGTATCCGCCAAATATTGTGGGCTAATCGGATCGAGCGCTTCGGTGGCAAGCGGAATGCCCATTTCCGCTAAATCCACTAACAGCTGACGCCCAACATGCAATCCGTGCTCAATATCAAAGCTGCCATCCAGATGCGGATCATTAATCAAGCCTTTCCAGCCGACTGTGGTACGCGGTTTTTCAAAATAAACCCGCATGACAATGTAAAGCTGATCACTCAACTCAGCAGCCAGCGCTTTGAGTTTCTGCGCGTACTCTTTGGCCACATCAATATCATGAATTGAGCAAGGACCACATACAATCAACAAACGTGGATCGCGCTTATGGATAATATTCGCCACCGTCTGGCGTGATTGACGAATAAAGTCGCGCGCGGCATCGCTCAGCGGAATTTTGCTCTTTAAAGCCTCAGGGGTGAGCAAGATCTGTTCATCACTGATATTGACATCGCTCAATTCACTTCTCTTCATCGCATTTCCTGTAATTTATTATTTACACGCCATCGATAGCATGTCGAAAAACTCAACAGAAAACACGTTAACAGGCTTTAAAAACATTGCAAGTGTAAATTTAACACAACAATAATTGTAAATTTAAGTTTACAGATCTTTAGAGCTCACTAACACGAGGCTGGATTCAACTCGTAAGGGGATAAATAACCCGCTGGCTTGTCATCAACTAAATTGCTCAATGAGACGCTGCATATTATTGGCCGCCTGCCGCCAACGCTCGGAACGCTGCAATTCGCGATAACTGAACTGCTGCTTTTTCAGCAAGCTTTCGGCTTGCGGTACGTCAATAATCGGTAAATTATCCAATACTGAAATCGCCGCTTGGCGTTGATTACACAGCAAAATCATGTCACAGCCCGCCAGCAACGCTTGCTGAGCACGCTCGACAGGCCCGCCCATCACTGCCGCACCTTCCATGCTCAGATCATCTGAAAAAACAATGCCTTTAAAACCGAGTTCTTGACGTAAGACTTGCTTTAACCAGTAACTCGAACCACTGGCAGGCTGTGGATCATAATGTGGATAGACCACATGCGCCGGCATCATCGCGTCGAGTACCCCCGCTTCAATCTGAGCTCGGAAAATCGCCATATCTTGTGCAATCGTTTCACGCTCATCGTAAGGCGTCTCCAGATGCGAATCGGCCACTACCGCTCCATGCCCCGGGAAATGTTTACCGGTGGTGGCCATGCCAACCGCTTGCATGCCACGTAGATAAGCACTGCTATGCTTGAGCACCGTTGTCACATCTTCACCAAAAGATCGACTACCGATGGCTTGGCAGGCAAATCCCATATCGAGTACTGGTGCGAAGCTCAAATCCACATCATGGGCAATCAACTCTGCGGCCATTAACCAACCGCCTTGCTCCGCTAATTCAACGCCATTATCTGCCCGAGCATAAGATTGAGCAGCAGGAATACGGCTAAAACCTTGGCGAAAACGCTGTACACGCCCGCCTTCTTGATCAACACCAATCAAAATCGGCCGTTTGGCGGCCTGGCGAATCGCATGATTGAGCGCTAACAGTTGCTGATTGTCATGATAGTTACGGCCAAACAGGATCACCCCGCCTACCGTCGGATGCTGTAGAATTTCGCGATCTTCGCCACTCAGTTCATAACCGGCGACATCCAACCAAAGTGGTCCCATGTTTGCTCCTTGAAAAATTTGGCAAAATTGTCACAAGCCACGAGGTTATTCAGTTTATTTTTCAATTACAATGCCTTTGTTTGAATATCACAAGAGGCGGATCAGATGGCGGAAAGCGAGCTCTACATTGGAGTGATGTCAGGAACCAGTTTGGATGGCGTTGATACCGCATTGGTTGCCCTACAAGGCGATCATATTACACTGCTCGCCCACTATGATTACCCGATGCCAGCCAACCTCAAACAGCGGTTACTTAGTATCTGTATCGGCCAACCCACCACTTTGATTGCGATGGGTGAGTTAGAGCACGATCTCGGTCATCTGTTCAGTGATGCGGTGCTGGCTTTGCTTGAGCACAGTGGTTATCACTCCACCCAGATCCGAGCGATTGGCTGTCATGGGCAAACCGTGTTCCATCAACCGACTGGAGCGAAACCTTTTACCCTGCAGATCGGTGATGCCAATATCATCGCCACACGTACTGGCATCACGACCGTGGCCGATTTTCGACGCAAAGATATCGCCCTTGGTGGACAAGGCGCCCCGTTAGTCCCCGCGTTTCACCGCACTATTTTTCATGCGGCACAATCGACCGTGGTGGTACTCAATATCGGGGGAATTGCTAATATTTCGGTGCTTAAACCGAATGGTGAAGTGATCGGCTACGATACTGGCCCCGGTAATATGTTGATGGATAGTTGGATCTTGCAACAACATAACCAAGCCTATGATCAAGATGCCAAATGGGCCAAACAAGGCCAAACCAATCACGCTTTGCTGGCTCAGCTAAAACAAGACCATTACTTTGCATTACCAGCGCCGAAAAGCACAGGCCGCGAGCGGTTTAATCTACCTTGGTTGCAAGCGAAGCTGAGCAAATTTTCAATGCATTTAGCCAATACGGTTAATGCAACCGATGTACAACGTACGCTATGTGAGTTCACAGCACAAACCATTGCCGAACAAGTCAACCTATTTGCCGCAGGTATACAGCCACAACTGCTGGTCTGTGGTGGCGGCGCGCAGAACCCACTGTTAATGGAACGCCTGCAAGCTTTACTGCCCGATTGGCAGGTAGCTCCAACCACGCAAATGGGGGTTGATGGGGATAATATGGAAGCGATGGCTTTCGCTTGGCTAGCTCAGCGACGGATCCATAATTTACCAAGTAATTTACCGAGTGTGACCGGCGCATCACGCCATGCTAGCCTTGGTGTGATTTACTACCCTGATTAATCGCTACAGGAATTGTTATGACTAACGATGCTCTTATCGCCGCCCTATCTCATTTGGTTTCCGAACAACGCAATCCAGATACGATGGATATCGACTTGCTCTCGGCCCAAGAGATTGTCGAACGCCTCAATCAGCAAGATAAACAGGTCCCACTTGCGGTAGAAGCGGTCCTGCCACAAATTGCTCAAGCGGTCGATAAAATTACTGCTGCCTTTAAACAAGGTGGGCGCTTGGTTTATCTTGGCGCGGGAACGAGTGGCCGGCTTGGTGTATTAGATGCCTCAGAGTGTCCTCCAACGTTTGGGGTCAGCGACCAGATGGTGATCGGTCTGATTGCCGGAGGTAAAGAGGCGATGTTTACTGCGCAAGAAGGTGCGGAAGATAACCCAACCCTTGGCGTATATGATTTACAGCAAATCCACTTTAGTGCCCAAGATGTATTGGTCGGTATCGCAGCCAGTGGCCGTACCCCTTATGTGCTGGGTGCTTTAGAATACGCCAATCATATCGGGGCAACCACCATTGCTCTCTCGTGTAACCCAGATTCACCGATTGCGGAAATTGCCCAAATCGCGATTTCGCCGGTAGTGGGACCTGAAGCATTATCCGGTTCAACTCGTCTCAAGTCGGGTAGCGCACAAAAACTGGTACTCAATATGCTGACCACGGCCAGCATGATCCGGCTTGGCAAAAGCTATCAAAACTTAATGGTCGATGTGCGGGCAAGTAATCGCAAACTGATTGCCAGAGCGATCCGGATTGTGATGCAAGCCACCGACTGCCAACGCCATGAAGCGGAAACACTACTTGAACAGAGTGGCAATAACGCTAAGCTAGCAATTTTGATGTATTTAACCGGTATGAGCTATCAACAGGCAGCTGCCAAGCTTTGCCAGTCGGAAGGATTCTTACGCCGCGCAGTACAGCAGCATACACAGTCGTAACTCACCGAATATATCACGGCTCAGTGATTAACCGTTTGTCACGGTACTCGCCAAAACAACAAAGCCCCGTAAGCTTTCACTTACGGGGCTTTTTAAAGCTTTAAAACAAAGAATTACTTCTTCGCGTTACGCTCTTTAACTTCAGCAATTACTTGTTCAGCTACGTTGTTTGGACATGCTGAGTAGTGAGAGAACTCCATAGAGAACTGACCACGACCAGAAGTCATTGTACGTAGAGAACCGATGTAACCGAACATCTCAGATAGTGGAACGTCAGCTTTAACACGCACGCCTGTCAGACCCATTTCTTGGTCTTTGATCATGCCACGACGACGGTTCAAGTCACCGATAACGTCACCAACGTGATCTTCAGGAGTGAACACATCCACTTTCATGATTGGTTCAAGAAGCTGAGGAGCCGCTTTTGGAATTGACTGACGGAATGCGCCTTTCGCTGCGATTTCAAATGCGATTGCAGATGAGTCAACTGCGTGGAAGCCACCGTCGAACAGTTCAACTTCAACGTCAAGTACAGGGAAGCCAGCAAGAGTACCGGTGTCCATCATAGACTTGAAGCCTTTCTCAACTGCTGGCCAGAATTCCTTAGGAACGTTACCACCAACAACCGTTGACTTAAAGGTGAAACCAGAGTTTTGCTCTCCTGGCTTGATACGGTAATCGATCTTACCGAACTGGCCTGAACCACCAGACTGTTTCTTATGCGTGTAGCTATCTTCAACTGCTTTAGTGATAGTTTCACGGTAAGCAACTTGAGGAGCACCCACTTCAAGTTCAACACCGTAAGTACGCTTAAGGATGTCTACTTTGATGTCTAGGTGAAGTTCGCCCATACCTTTCAGAATGGTTTCGCCTGAATCTTCGTCAGTCTCAACTTGGAATGATGGATCTTCTGCAACCATTTTACCGATCGCGATACCCATTTTCTCAGAACCGTTCTTATCTTTAGGCTTAACAGCGATAGAGATAACTGGGGTTGGGAAAATCATAGGCTCAAGAGTACATTCGTGCTTAGGATCACATAGAGTGTGACCAGTTTGAACGTTCTTCATACCAACGATCGCAATGATGTCACCTGCTTGTGCAGATTCTAGCTCGTTACGGTCGTTTGCGTGCATCTCAACCATACGGCCAACACGCTCAGTTTTACCAGTTGCACTGTTAAGAATGGTATCACCCTTCTTAATCTTACCTGAGTAGATACGAACGAAGGTCAGGGCACCAAAACGGTCATCCATGATTTTGAACGCAAGCGCTTTTAGAGGCGCATCAACAGATACTGTTGCTACTTCGCCAGTCGGCTCACCAGTTGCTGGATCAGTCAGTGGTTGAGGTTCTACTTCTGTTGGAGAAGGTAGGTAATCAACTACTGCGTCAAGTACAAGCTGCATACCTTTGTTTTTGAATGCAGAACCACAGAAAGTTGGGAAGAACGCGAGATCACGAGTACCTTTACGGATACATGCTTTGATTTGCTCAACAGTTGGCTCTTCGCCTTCCATGTAAGCCATCATCAGCTCGTCATCTTGCTCAACAGCAGTTTCGATCATCATTTCACGGTATTCTTCTACCTGATCAACCATGTCTGCTGGAACTTCTTTGATTTCGAAGTTTTCTGGAAGACCTGAGTCATCCCATACGAACGCTTGACGAGTTAGAACATCAACCACACCAACGAATTCATCTTCGCGACCGATAGGCAGCGTCATAACCAGTGGGTTTGCGCCAAGAACTTTCTTCACTTGTTCAACAACACGGAAGAAGTCAGCACCCATACGGTCTAGTTTGTTTACGAAGATCAGACGAGATACTTCTGAATCGTTCGCGTAACGCCAGTTAGTTTCTGACTGAGGTTCAACACCGCCAGAACCACAGAATACACCGATACCACCGTCAAGAACTTTCAGAGAACGGTAAACTTCAACTGTGAAGTCAACGTGTCCCGGGGTGTCGATTACGTTAAAACGGTGACCTTTCCAGAAACAGGTAGTCGCAGCAGACTGGATAGTGATACCACGCTCAGCTTCTTGTTCCATGAAGTCCATCGTTGAAGCGCCGTCATGTACTTCGCCTAAACGGTGGATTTTACCAGTCAGCTTCAGGATACGCTCAGTGGTAGTGGTTTTACCCGCGTCAACGTGCGCGAAAATACCAATGTTTCTATATAATGATAAATCTGCCATTGTCTTACTCTGTTAATAAGGTATAAAGTGCGCGCAGAGTATATCACAATCTGTCAAGACTGATACCCTTGCTTACACCTGCTGATAAAAAATATCCTTAACCGACTTGAAATCATCGCTTAATCACGAGTGCGCTGACGCTCATCCACCGAGCAAAACTCTTCGATTTATGCTGTGTAAACCGCGCCGCTACCCACTACAACTGCAAATCTTTAAGGTGCCATTAACTATCGCCTGTCGCAGACAAACTATAGGTGATCCGCCCACGACTCGCGAGGTTCCAAGCAGATTTTTTTAGCCGCACTAGCTTAGGATTACAACTCATCAAAAGCAGCAATCGCATCCGCCAGTTTCTTAACGCCATGAATTTGCATTCCCGCTACACCACCTTTGGGTAAATTGGCAATCGGCACAATCGCTTTCTTAAAACCATGTTTAAAGGCTTCATTGAGCCGCTCTTGGCCACTGGGAACTGGCCGAATTTCACCAGCCAAGCCCACTTCACCAAAAATCACCACATCTTTAGGCAAAGGTCGATCGCGAAAACTGGAGAGCAGCGCCATCAACAGCGCTAAATCGGCACTGGTTTCGGTGACTTTAACCCCACCGACCACATTGACAAACACATCTTGGTCCGCCATCTGCAAACCACCGTGTTTATGCAGCACTGCCAACAATAAAGACAAGCGGTTTTGCTCTAAACCGACCGCCACACGTCTTGGATTGGCCAACTGTGAGTAATCGACCAACGCTTGAATTTCCACTAACAGCGGGCGAGTGCCTTCCCAAACCACCATCACCGAACTACCGGAGGTGGCTTCCTCTCCGCGAGATAGGAAAATCGCCGAAGGGTTACTCACTTCGCGCATCCCTTGTCCGGTCATGGCAAACACCCCCAGCTCATTCACCGCCCCAAAGCGGTTTTTATGGCTACGCAGGGTACGAAAGCGGCTATCGGTATCACCATCCAGTAAAATCGAGCAATCAATAATGTGCTCCAGCACTTTAGGCCCAGCTAGCGTGCCGTCTTTGGTTACATGACCAACGATAAATACCGCCACATTATTCTGTTTGGCATAGCGAGTGAGTGCCGTGGCCGATTCACGCACCTGCGCCACACTCCCCGGCGAGGATTGCACATCTGCCATATGCATAACTTGAATGGAATCGATCACCATAATGCGTGGCTTTTCTTGCTCTGCGATTTGGCAAATGCGATCTACATTGGTTTCTGAGAGCATTTTTAGATGCTGTTTCGGCAAACCAAGCCGAGCTGCACGCAGCGCCACCTGTTGCAGTGACTCTTCACCGGTGACATACAGGGTTGGCATCTGCTCAGAAAGCAAACACATGGTTTGCAGCAGTAATGTCGATTTGCCTGCACCAGGACTGCCGCCAATCAAAATCGCCGCCCCGGGCACAATACCGCCACCGAGCACGCGATCCAATTCTTTAAAACCACTGCTAAAACGAGGCACCTCTTGTAAATCAATATCCGCCAAGGTTTGTACTTTGGCCTCAAGAGCGCCGGCATAACCGACGAGCCGTTCATTACGCGCAACTTGTGGTGAAGCAGCAAGACGTACTTCCGAGATCGAATTCCATGTACCACAGGCGTTACACTGCCCTTGCCAACGCGGGAAATCCGCACCACATTCGTTACATACATAGGCGCGTTTTGCTTTCACTATTCATCCTCGAACTTGCACTCACTGATCAAGCGTAATACTTTAACAAAAAGGCATCGCAACCACATATCGCTAAAGAAATGTCACTGACCGCCGATGCATCACAATAGAAGACACTTTAACAGAAAAGTATGCAGCAAATCGAAATTCTCTCTCTCGCGGAAAGGCTTATCTCGGTTTACCATTCTGGTGAACTCGATAAGCTTTTAACTCATATGACCGATGGACAACCGCCATCCACCAAGTTATTGGTGAAAATGGAGCTGAACCGCCTAATGGCTCCTTGCAGCAAAAGCATTGATTTACGCGGCAAGGTGCAAGGTGAGTGTCGGGAGTATGCGTTCGATAATCGCCAGCATTGGCTCGATGATGTCGCGTTCAACGCCTACCATAAAAATATGAAGAAATTTGGCGGCTATACAGAGGGAGTATGGGAAGCGGTTAATAACACGCGCAATAATTTTCGAGTCATGAAGCAGCAAGGCAAATTGGCACCGAAAAATGACCAGCCGAAAGATACCAGCTTTGAGGTTGAACCACTCAAACTCGGCTACGACCTCAAGCGTCAAGAAAATCGCTTAAAGATCGCTACCCAAATTGAGATTCGATTACCAAACGAACAGTTGATCCATGGCTTAAGTGTCGATCTCTCGCCTTCCGGAGCCAAATTAAAAGTCCCTGCCGCCTTTGACTACAAGCTTGGCGAAATTATTCAAATCTACTTTGCTGAACTGCATAGCGCCTCGATGGTGACTGGACTGCAGCAAGGTCTTGAATATCGCATTCTCGGTATTGATGAAGCCCATGACAGTGATGCGGTTAAATTTTTGCGCGTACTAAAACTCAATAATAGCGATGTGATTGAACAAGTGATTGAGGAGGCGATTCAAACCAATACTCAAAAAGCACGCCATGACAATCAAGATAAAATCATCCGCGCACGCACTCGCGGTTATGAGCATATGTACCTCAAACACACCAGTAACTTGCCGCTGTTTTTTAGTCACAACGAGCTCAAACTGGCACTACTGACCGAAAATAATCGGCCGATTTGGCAATATTGGCATGACGAACGGAATCAACAGGCACTCGGCTCGTTATTCAAACCAGAACGTATGGCGTACTTAGCCGCTCCAGGCGTGCGTGGCAGCAATAACGTGCTCTATGCATTTAAACATGAGCATCAACATAAAACGCTGTTTTTTTCGATGCTGATGCCTGAGGCCAGCCAAGAACAACGTAAGCTGTTTTGGCATATCGGAGCCAAGCGCGACAGTTGGCGAGCGTTTCGCTTATTTGTATTTGAGTTATCCGCTCAAGAAAGACAAGCCTTAGCACAACATTCGAGTGAACTTGCCGATCACTCTAGCGCCTTGACCCACTGTGGCGTGTTGCAAGAAATTGGTAATAGTGAGACTGGCCATGATTATCTGCTGGCCGACAAACCGAATCTGGCCACTGGTGCGCTGAATGATTTTCGCCATCCTCGCCAAGTGATGGGCAATCCGATGGGCATCTACTTTGACGCTCGTTCGCGGCGTAAAGAGCCGCGTTATCGCTTTCGAACCCCAGTACAAGTGAGTAACGGCACACACAGTGTCACAGGAGCGACCGTCGATCTATCCAAACGGGGCTTAAGCCTGCAATTAGAGGCCCCCTTAGCGGTCAAAGCCAATGATCAAGTTTGGGTCGACTATCTTGAGCTCAAGCTGTATGACAAAACGCTGCCACTGGGCAATACCCCTTACCAAGTGGTGCGCATCGATCCGACAGGGCGTAGCTTACAGTTAGTGATTGAAGAGAGTGTTCAAACGATAAAAACCATCGCTTTTTTCAATAGCATCATTGAATGCAACCAAGACAAACTATTGAAAAAAGAGGAAATACTGCCTAGCAATCCACTACTCGAAAGCCTGCATAACATCCTGCTGGATAAGATGGTAAGCAGCCCATTTTTTGTCGAAAAAGTGGCTAGCAACCTCAAGCCGAAAGTGATTGGGGTTAATTACCCATTACCGGCTTATCTCAGCCTACTCGCTCAATTAGGCAGTGAGCAGCGAATTACCTTGCAGCCGATTTTTAAAGGCCACACTAATTCACTACTCGCAACCCCGATGAAACGGATTGAAGGTGCAGAGCCTCAATACCGCGAAATTTACTTGAGCATAGTGAAGTATGGGACCCAAATTCAATCCATCGAATCACGCTTACTCACTGATTTTAATGATACCGGCGAGCGGATCCGCTTCATTCGCCAAGGGCAGACAATGGGAGAACTCTATGTACTCAGGATCAGTGGCGTTCCGGTTTTTGCCCCCATCACCAATTTGCTGCGCAGCGATTTGAACGAACTGGCCACGATTAGCCTAGCGCATGCTAAACAGCTCGAAAAAGAGATGTTGGCACAAGTCGGCTATGGCGAAATTGTCGATATTACCGAGGAAGTGCTGATCCGCCTTGAGCTAACCTGCTAGCTAACGCTCACCACTTCTATCAAGCATGGAATAACAAAACCCGCCAAGCGATCGCAATCAACCGCTTGACGGGGTTCTATATCAAGGCCGGAATTGGGTTACACCTGCGTTTTTGGTTTGGCTTGCCAACTCAGCTTTTGCTGGCCAATTAACGCCGCAGAAAGAATGCACAGCACACCGCCTAATCCGGCAAAACGCACTGCGGTTTGCGCTTGTGCTTCAACTTTCGGTTTGGCATGAAATGCCACCCCCAGTCCTGCCGCAGCCATCATCAGCAAATCGTTAGCACCATCGCCAACCGCAACCGTATTATGCATTTCGATATCGTATTGCAGCGCCAGAGCGCGCAGAATATCCGCTTTAGTTTGCGCCCCCACCACCTCACCCAACACTTGACCTGTCAGTTTACCATCGATAATTTCCAGTTGATTGGACTTGGCATAATCGAGTGACAACTCCGCTTTTAGATGATCAGAAAAATAGGTGAATCCCCCTGAAGCAATCGCTACTTTCCAGCCTAGCGCATGCAGCGTAGCCACCAGCTCTGGCAACTCTGGCATCAAAGGCAGCGTTGCGCGCACTTGGCTTAAAATCTCTTCTGGCGCACCTTTAAGTTTACTCACCCGCAAACGCAAACTTTGCTCAAAATCGAGCTCACCTTGCATCGCGCGTTCGGTCACTTGCGCCACTTCTTCGCCCACCCCCGCAAGTTTGGCAATTTCATCAATGCATTCAATTTGGATCGCGGTCGAATCCATATCCAATACCATCAAACCGGGTTTGCTCAAATCTGGGACATCTTGGATCCGCGCATAATCCAACTCCAGAGCTTGCAAAATGGTTTCATGCTCAGACGTCAGCTCTCCAGCCATTAAAGCCACCTGATAACCACCCACTTGCCACAAGGCTAAAATGGCGTCAGAACGCTCGGTAAAAAAATCCATATCGGCAAACTGAGCGGGAGTGAGGTAATGGCCATAGACAATCCAACTGGCGCGATGTTTCGCTAACGGATTGACCCCACGCGTGGCAGGGAAACGCTTGAGCAGCGAAGGGTGTTTTTTTATGGGTAACATTGTTAAAGCATCCATGTCGACTTTCCTTATTCGGTACAGCCAGACGTTACCCTATTGCAATTTAAAAACGCAAGTCTCAAACTGAGCGCAGTTGTTTTTTTGCAGGTGTGTTTCCGCATGGATGGTTCACTTTTTTCATTTCGCCTGGTGGCGCGTATTACCACAATGCTCGCAATTGCAGTGATGTTTGTGATCACGATTCAAAATAGTGTGGTGATCAGTAAAGGTAATGAGCGCATTCAAGCCAACCAACTGGAAACCCTGACTAAAGTGTTGATCACACAAGCGGCTCTTTCGGCCAGCAGCATGATTGTCGATCAAGATCAAGAGCGTCTATTAGCACTTACTAACCAATTAGCTACCGAACGACTAGTGTTTGATGCCTCAATTTATGACTCAGAAGGTGTGTTATTTGCCGCCAGTGATGCCGCGTTAAGTGTGCGTGAGGTGCTCGGTTTAGATACCCCACTGCATACGGCGAGCATTGGTCGCCAACAGCTGGTCGAGCCGGTGATCCATGATGGTAGTGTGATTGGTTTTGTGCGGATCAGTTTTGAAACTGGTAAAGTGACGGCGATTTCTGACCATCACTATCGTAAAAGTGATCACAATATGTATTGGATGCTATTGATGAGTTTTGTCAGCGGAGTTTTGCTCACCTTACTGCTGCGCCGTAAAGCCAAAAATCCAACCGGTGAAAATCTATTGCTCCAGCAAACAGAACCCTCATTGGATGAGTAACACGCGACGTTAGTACCCTCTGCAAATGATCACTGCCAAGCAAGCGTGATCATAAATAAAAAAACCTCAGTTGGCACTGAGGTTTTTTATAGTTCAGGCTAAATCAGAGCAGTGATTAATAACCCGCTTGATCGCCAATCAACACTGAATCCAGCGCGATTTCAATCATTTCATTAAAGGTATTTTGACGCTCTTGAGAAGTGGTTTGCTCACCGGTTTTAATGTGATCAGACACGGTGCAGATAGTCAGAGCTTTCGCGCCATATTCTGCCGCCACACCGTAAATCCCCGCAGCTTCCATTTCTACGCCGACGATGCCGTATTTATCCATCACATCAAACATCGATGGATCAGGCGTATAGAATAATTCAGCCGAGAATAGATTACCGACTTTAACCTCAATCCCACGGGCTTTGGCGGCTTCTTCCGCGGCCTTAACCATCTTGTAGTCAGCAATCGCAGCAAAATCATGATCTTTAAAGCGAATGCGGTTTACTTTAGAGTCAGTACACGCGCCCATGCCGATCACCACATCACGTAGTTTGATCCCTTCATTCACCGCACCACAACTGCCGACGCGAATGATCTTCTTCACGCCAAAGTCTTTGATCAATTCAGTCACATAGATTGAGCATGATGGGATACCCATCCCGTGTCCCATCACAGAGATCTTACGTCCTTGATAAGTACCGGTGTAACCGAACATATTACGCACGTCACACACTTGAACCACATCATCAAGGAATTTTTCTGCAATGTATTTGGCGCGCAGTGGATCACCCGGCATCAATACTACGTCAGCGAAATCGCCCATTTGCGCATTAATATGTGGAGTTGCCATGTTTTCGTTCCTTTGGTTTGTTGGCTATCAGCCATCATTAACAAAACCCAACGGCTAAATTTAGCCCTTGAATATGCGTGTTAGAAAAGTTTTTTACCGTAATCCATTGGCGAAATGCCAAAGTAGCTGGCGAGCGTTTGCCCAATGTCAGCAAAGGTGTCACGGCGGCCTAACGAACCCGGCGCAACTTGCTTGCCATACACCAATACCGGAATATGTTCACGAGTATGGTCGGTTCCCGGCCATGTTGGGTCGCAGCCATGATCGGCGGTGAGGATCAAAATGTCCTGCTCCTGCATTAGCGCCAACACTTGCGGCAGACGCTGATCAAAATACTCCAATGCCGCAGCATAACCCCCCACGTCACGGCGGTGACCATAAGCAGAATCGAAGTCAACGAAGTTGGTGAACACGATAGTGTTATCACCCGCTTGTGTGATCTGCTCCAAGGTCGCATCAAACAGGGCAGGAATACCCGTCGCTTTCACTTTATCGGTGATGCCGCAGTTCGCGTAGATATCGGCAATTTTACCAATCGACACCACGCGGCCTTGCTTCTCTTCGACCAGCTTTTGCAGCACCGTCGCCGCAGGTGGTTCAAGCGACAGATCGCGTCGATTGCCAGTGCGGGTAAATTGCCCCTTACCCGTCCCAATAAATGGACGCGCAATCACACGACCAATATTATAATCCGCCAGCTCTTCACGGGCGATTTGGCATAGCTCAAGCAGACGCGATAAACCGAACGTCTCTTCATGACAGGCGATTTGGAATACTGAATCGGCTGAGGTGTAGAAAATCGGCTGACCAGTGCGCATGTGCTGTTCGCCCAACTCATCCAGCACTTGTGTCCCTGAGGCGTGGCAGTTGCCTAAAAAGCCATCCAGTCCTGCCCGGGCTAAAATGCGATCGGTTAGCTCTTTTGGAAAGCTATTTTGCTTATCGCTAAAGTAGCCCCATTCAAACAATACAGGCACACCAGCAATTTCCCAGTGACCGGATGGGGTATCTTTGCCGGAAGAGAGTTCCGCCGCATGAGCATAAGCACCCATGATATCAGCACGCTGATCCAGCCCTGCGGCAAAACGTCCTGTCGATTCTTTATGCGCCATAGCTAAACCGAGTTTAGACAAGTTTGGCAGCTGTAAGGCACCGGTACGCTGGGCGTTATCGGCCAGTCCTTGCGCACAGTGATCGGCAATATGGCCTAGGGTATCAGCCCCCACATCACCAAATGCGCTTGCATCTGCTGTCGCGCCAATCCCAAAGGAATCTAATACTAAAATAAAAGCTCTTTTCATTGTTCACTTCTCCCCGTGGTTACACGTCTTGCGCACGAATTTGACGGTAAACATCCGGTGTTGGCACATAATCACCGCCCACTTTGATCGCACTATGTAACGCATTAGCCGCTTGTTGCCACTGCTGTTCATCGCGTGCATGGATGATGGCTAAAGGTTTATGAGGGTCAGCGATTTCACCCAGACGGATAAATTGGTCAAAACCGACCGCGTAATCAATCTGATCACTCGCGACCCAGCGACCGCCGCCCATAGCGACCACTGCCATACCAATCGCACGAGTATCCATCGCAGAAATAATACCGGACTGCTGCGCGTATACCGGACGCACAATCTCAGCTTTGGCGAGGTAGTTATCGTAGTTCTCGACAAAATCGCTTGGGCCACCAAGGCCTGCCACCATTTTGCCAAAGCGCTCGGCCGCTTGACCGTTATCCAGCACAGCTTGCAGCTTGTCACGCGCTTGTGTGGTGTCTTTGGCTAATTTGCCAAGTACCAGCATTTCCGCACACGACGCCATGGTAACGTCCAGCAAGCGAGGGTTACGGTATTCGCCCGTCAGGAAACGTACCGCTTCACGCACTTCAACGGCGTTACCCGCAGAAGAAGCCAGCACTTGGTTCATATCGGTTAAAATCGCGGTGGTGTGGGTACCAGCACCATTGGCGACCGCGACAATCGATTTGGCTAACTCTTCAGAGGCAGCATAAGTAGGCATAAACGCGCCAGAGCCCACTTTGACATCCATGACTAATGAATCGAGCCCAGCAGCCAATTTCTTCGCAAGAATTGAAGCGGTGATCAGCGAGATGTTATCGACCGTGGCGGTAATATCACGTGTGGCATATACTCGTTTGTCCGCAGGCGCCAAATCACCGGTTTGACCGATGATCGCCACTCCAGCTTGTTTAGTGACGTGGCCAAATAGCTCATTACTTGGCGTGATGTTATAACCGGGGATCGCTTCCAATTTATCCAGCGTGCCGCCGGTATGACCCAAACCACGCCCAGAAATCATCGGTACATAGCCACCACAGGCTGCCACCATTGGGCCAAGCATCAATGAGGTCACATCCCCTACACCACCGGTTGAGTGTTTATCGACGACAGGGCCATCAAAGTGCATCGGCCGCCAGTCGATCACCATCCCGGAATCGCGCATCGCACAGGTCAGTGCAATCCGCTCTGGCATGGTCATTTCACGGAAGAAAATCGCCATCGCAAAGGCCGCAATTTGCCCTTCCGAAACGGTATTATTGGCGACACCTTGAATGAAAAATTGGATCTCCTCATTAGTGAGGATTTCACCATCACGTTTTCTGCGGATGATTTCTTGAGGTAAATATTTTGTTTGCGATGAATACATAGTCGCCTCCCAGTTCCAAATGAAACTGCGTAGTGTAAAGAGGTAAAGCAGCGCGAAGACTCGCGCTGCCATCAGACACAGTGAATATTAGTAAGCGGCAGGATCGGCCTTTTGGTCTGTGACTTCTAATGTATTCAGAAGGTTGGTAAGTAGGCTGGAAGCACCAAACCGGTAATGACGGCTATCGGCCCAATCGCTACCGAGAATCTCATCGGCCATCGCCAGATATTGTTGGGCATCTTGTGCAGTGCGTACCCCACCAGCCGGCTTAAAACCTACCGTTTTCGCAACGCCCATATCGCGGATCACTTCCAGCATCAGGCGAGCATATTCTGGTGTCGCATTGACAGGGACTTTACCGGTTGAGGTTTTGATAAAATCCGCACCCGCTTCAATACAAATTTGCGATGCTTGTTTGATCAGCGCTGCTTGTTGCAGCTCACCGGTTTCGATGATCACTTTCAGCAGCACCCGCTCACCACAAGCCGCTTTGCACTGTTTCACCAGCTCAAAACCCACTTGTGGATTGCCAGCCATAAGCGCACGGTAAGGGAATACCACATCCACCTCATCAGCGCCGTAAGCCACCGCTGCTTTGGTTTCAGCGACTGCAATCTCAATATCATCATTACCGTGTGGAAAATTAGTCACTGTCGCGATACGGACCTCAGGCGTGCCTTGTTCACGCAGTGTCTTCTTAGCAATCGGAATGAAGCGAGGATAAATACAGATGGCGGCGGTATTGCCGACTGGACTTTTCGCGTCACGACAAAGTTGGATCACTTTGGCATCGGTATCATCGTCATTCAGGGTCGTCAGATCCATCAGTTTAAGTGCACGTAGAGCTGCTACTTTCAATTCGCTCATTTCTCTCTATCTCCGATCAATATAGTCATCTATTTTACTGCTTAGTCGATTCTTGGTTCGCTAAACAGCCACAAATAAACGGACTTGGTTCCTTGAAGACTTGGTGCTCAAGCACCAATTGCAATCCTTGTCACCGCACAGTACCCGTTTGGGTCACCGGTTGTATCGCGATCACTACAGTATAGAGGTTTGCGGCTAGACGGTAGTGATACGCGAGGAGCAAACGGTTTGCATCTCAAAAAAAATGGGCCAATATTTTACGCTAACCCATTGTTGAATAATGGTCTAAGTTCGAAAACTCACCAGTGATAGGTGAGATCACCATCGAGCTAGCCCACAAATAAAACACCCCGCAGCAATCACTTGCTACGGGGTGTTTTTAAACGTGTCTATCGCATTGTTGCTCTAAACTCTATCTCTAATGATTAGAAAGAGAGGAAGAAACCAGCGATAGTCGCCGCCATCAGGTTAGACAGCGTACCAGCAATAACCGCTTTAACACCCATGCGTGCGATATCACCACGACGCTTAGGCGCCAGGCTACCCAGACCACCCAATAGGATTGCGATAGAAGACAGGTTAGCAAAACCACACAGAGCAAACGAAATGATCGCTTTGGTTTTCTCTGACAGCACCGCTGGTGCAGCATCAGTCAAATAAGGAGCAAATTGCGAGTAAGCAACAAATTCGTTAGCCACGGTTTTCAGACCGATAAACTCACCCGCTACGGTTGCTTCATTCCAAGGCACACCGATCAGGAACGCTAGTGGCGCAAACACCCAACCTAACAGCATTTCTAATCGCAGCTCAGGCATGCCGAACCAGCCACCCACGCCACCTAGCATACCGTTGATCAGAGCAATCAGACCAATGAAGGCAATCAGCATCGCACCCACGTTCAGCGCCAGTTGCAGACCAGCAGAAGCACCGCCTGCCGCAGCATCGATAACGTTAGCTGGTTTGTTATCACCGCCATCCATTACCACATCTTCGTTTTCGAGTGGCTTTTCAGTTTCTGGCATGATCAGTTTTGCAAACAGCAAACCACCTGGAGCCGCCATGAATGACGCCGCAACCAAGTATTCAATCTTAACGCCCATAGAAGCGTAGCCCGCCAGTACACCACCAGCGATAGAAGCCAAACCACCACACATCACGGCAAACAGCTCAGACTGAGTCATTTTTGGTACAAATGGACGCACCACTAATGGTGCTTCGGTTTGACCAACGAAAATGTTCGCTGCTGCAGACATTGATTCTGCGCGTGAAGTGCCGAGGGCTTTTTGCAAACCACCACCCAGAATGCGAATAACCCACTGCATCACACCCAAGTAGTACAAAACAGAGATCAGCGCAGAGAAGAAGATCAGCGTTGGCAATACGCGGAATGCGAAAATAAAGCCGCCGCCGCCAAACACTTCAAACATCTTGCCTGATACCAGTCCGCCAAACAGGAACGAAGTACCATCGTTACCGTAGTTAATGACGTTAGAGACGGCATCCGAGAAGCCACGTAGTAGCTCTTGGCCCCAAGGAACATACAAAATGAATGCACCCAGTGAAAATTGGATAGCGAAAGCGCCACCCACGGTTCTTAAATTGATAGCTTTACGGTTACTTGACAGAAGTACTGCGATTCCCAGCAGAACTGCCATGCCGATTAGGCTCATAAACAGGCTCATGGTTTATGACTTCCTTATTAGTTTAATGTTGGCGTGTGACAAAATGGAGCGATTAAGCGGAGGCAATTATACTCATGGGCACAGGGAGAAAGTAATGCCAGACTCACAGTTTTGGATAAGATTCATCACGCATTCACTAATTTCTGTGATAGCCATCATGCTTTTTGTTAAGGTTACGCAAAATAACCACATGTTTTTGAGATTTTATTTACACAAACCAAACAGATTTTGACTGGTTTGCCACAGAATTGGCGCAATCGATTCCTCAGCAACTCCTTTTAACTTCGCCAATGTGGCTAAGACTAAACGTAATTGAGCGGGGTGATTCGCCTCTCCTTGCCAGCCATTGAGCGGCATATCTGGCGCATCGGTCTCCAACACTAAGTGCTCGGTGGGTAAAGCGGCGATCGCTTGGCGCGTTTTATTGGCTCGCGGATAAGTGATAACCCCACCCACCCCGATTTTAAAGCCTAAATCAATAAACTGCTGCGCTTGTTGCAAGCTGCCAGTAAAGGCATGTAGCACACCGCCCTGCTGAAAACGCTGCTGTTTCAATAACTGCAACAATCGGTTATGCGTACGCCGACTGTGTAAAATCACTGGTAACTTGGCTTGGGCAGCAATAGCTAGTTGGGCACTCAACATCTGCTGTTGCAACTGAGCATCCACCTCTATCGCGTCATCCAAACCACACTCGCCTAGCGCCACACAAGCGGCATCTGCATGGCTCAGCGCGGTTTCTAATTCAGCTAAATGGGTAACCGAATCTCGATTTAAATAGAGCGGATGAAAACCTAAAGCGTAAGAAATGCTGGATGGAAAACGCTGGGCAAGCTCGGCTACCTGGTGCCAATTTTGCGGCCCAATCGCAGGCACCAGCAGATGTTTAACCCCTTGCTGAGCCGCACGTTGCAGCGCCCTTTCTGGTGCGCTGACGAAGGGGGCAAAATCAAAATGGCAATGAGTATCAAATAACGGCCACACCGTTGAATTAACCCTCTTCACGTTTAAAGACTAACTCAGTCGGTGTCGACTCTTCGGCAACAAAATAATAGCCTGCGCTGTTAAAAGCCTGTAACCCCTCAATCGAATCAATTCGATGTTCAATGATGTAGCGTGCCATCATGCCGCGCGCTTTTTTAGCAAAGAAACTGATAATCTTATATTGCCCCTGCTTGGCATCTTTGAAAATCGGCGTGACAATTTGAGCGTTTAAACGCTGTGGATTAACCGCTTTGAAATATTCATTCGATGCCAAGTTGACTAATAACCGATCCCCTTGCGCGTGCAGCGCCTGATTGAGCTGCTCAGTAATAATATCGCCCCAATAATGATATAAATTGGTGCCCCGTGAATTGGCCAATTTGGTGCCCATCTCTAGCCGGTAGGGCTGCATCAAGTCAAATGGACGCAGTACGCCATATAAACCAGAAAGCATGCGCAGGTGTTGCTGAGCATAATCCAAATCGCTGGCCGATAAGGTTTGCGCGTCTAACCCGGTATACACATCGCCCTTGAAAGCAAAAATCGCCTGACGCGCATTGTCCAAGCTAAAGGTTTCACTCCACTCAGCAAATCGTGCCACATTGAGTCCGGCGATTTTATCGCTCACGCTCATCAGAGCGGCAATCTCACTTGGTGATAAAGTGCGACAAATCTCAACTAAAGCGGCAGCATGGGAAACAAGCTCAGGCTGGGTAAACGTTGAGCTAGCAACCGGTGAGGCATAATCGAGGGTTTTCGCCGGAGAAACAACAATCAGCATAATAATTCCTATGGTTCAATTGAACTTATGTTTGGCCGGAGGTCGCGGTGACGGCGCGTCTCGCCAGATCATTTCGGCAAGCATAAGCAGACTAAAATAGAGTACAAAAAAAGCCATGCACTGTCTGCATGGCTTTTTCAATTGCTCACATCGGAGATCTCGATGTTGATCTCTAGCTAGAATGCTTTCTTTCTACGATACTTTTTGGTTATCCCAAATCCCATCTTCAAGTTGAGACTTCAATTCTGGATAATCATTCGCATCGAAGGTCGGCACTTTACCTGCATTTAATTGGCGGTTGTAATCTTTAGCCAGCTTAATCACTATGCTAGAGAGCAGCAAAATCGCCACTAAGTTGACAATTGCCATCAGCCCCATCGACACATCCGCCATCGCCCATACGGTCGGCAGAGTGGCCAGCGATCCAAACATCACCATGCCTAAGAACACTAAACGAAACAGCACTAAGCCTTTTTTGTTGTTATGTTCTAGGAAAACCAAGTTAGTTTCTGCGTACGAGTAATTAGCAATGATCGAGGTAAAAGCGAAAAAGAAAATCGCAAAGGCAATAAAAATGCTGCCCCACTCACCGACTTGTGAGCTTAATGCGCGCTGAGTCAACTCAATTCCAGTCAACTCACCGTGCGGTACATATTCACCTGAGACCAAAATAATCGCCACGGTTGCCGTACAGATCACCACCGTATCGATAAATACGCCCAACATCTGCACATAGCCCTGTGAAGCCGGGTGTGGAGGATAAGGCGTCGCGGAAGCCGCAGCATTAGGCGCCGAACCCATACCCGCTTCGTTAGAGAACAAACCACGCTTAACACCATTGATCATGGCTTGTGCAATCGCATAGCCAAGGCCGCCGGCTGCCGCCTCTTGTAACCCGAAAGCACTTTTGAAAATCAGGCTAATCGCACCAGGCACTTTATCGAAGTTAATCACGACCACAAACAGAGCAATCGCCAAGTAAGCAAATGCCATGAAAGGCACGATCAGCTCTGCGGTACGGGCAATTTTGCGAATGCCACCGAAAATCACGAAGCCACTGAGTAGCACCAGCGCTAGCCCCACCGCGATAGGCTCAAGGCCAAATGCGGTTTTCATCGCCCCCGTAATCGAGTTAGCTTGCACCGCGTTAAACACTAAACCAAACGCAATAATCAAGAAGATGGAGAACAGTACGCCCATCCAACGCATACCCAGCCCTTTTTCCATATAGTAAGCGGGGCCGCCGCGGTAATTGCCATCTTTATCACGGGTTTTATACAGCTGTGCCAACGTGCTCTCAGCAAAAGAGGTCGCCATCCCCAGCATGGCAATCAGCCACATCCAGAAAATCGCCCCAGGGCCACCGGCGGTTAAAGCGACGGCCACCCCGGCCATATTCCCTGTTCCAACCCGAGCCGCTAAGCTGGTGCATAAAGCTTGGAAAGAAGAAATACCCGCATTATCGGCTTTACGGCTGTTTTTTAGCACGCTAAACGTATGGGTAAAATGACGAAATTGGATAAAACCCAATCTCAATGTGAAATAGATACCAACCCCAACTAATAGGTACACCAGGATGGAGCCCCATAGTAGGTCATTCATTAAATTAATTAAGTCTGTCACAGGAACCTCGTCTTGAGTGATGGGCTGCTTTTACTCCGATGAGTAAAAGTTTCTGTTACACGGATAGGCTATTAATATTATCTTTTTGCCGTGCACTCGTAGCGCCATTGAGCAAATAAAGGCCCTCAATAGCACCCAGCCTGTTTTTTGACGAGCGGATAATGCAATCTCAACCCACAAAAATCAATATGAACATAATTTCGTTAAAATGTTATTTTTCACCTTAGAATCACGCTCTCATAACATAAACAAAACCATTCCAATAACAAAACAAGCACAATACAGACGCGAAATAATCACAAGAATGTTTAGTTATTAATCATCATTTACTGGTTATACAAACGAAATCTCAGCCTCTGAGAATCAGAGTATTTCTGTTTGACCTATGTCTTAGAGTAAAACAAGTCTGTCTTTTGTGACCGTTTGCACAAAAACTCAGCCAAACTAATCGCCACAACTTAAAAAATAACATTTAAGCAACACAGCAAACGGCGCAATTTAATCGTTTGCGTTTATCTTTAGGTTACTATTCCATCAAAAAAGATACCGCAAAATGTGAATTTCCATTTAAAAACCAACCAAAGCTTCATTAAATCGAAACAAATGAGAAATAAATCATAGTTACGCTTCGCTAAGGTGTGCTATTTAGAAAGCACTCAGGGAATGATGACCATCTAGTGAGGCTATTTATGGACGAACTACGCTTTGATGAACTATTAGAACTCGAATTCTCTAAAATCCGTCACACCCGCACCAAGCCTGTCAAACGGATGTGGCGAGAAATCGAAGCAATTCGAGATCGAAAACGGCTAGAAAAAGAGCTGTTAGAGATGGATGTGTGTCTCGAGCTGCAAGACATCACCATTTAATTAACCACTCAACCGCGACTGACGATTGCTCCACTTAAATGGATTCGGATTCACTTGTGCGCACTCGGTGAGCCAAATGGGCATAACGCTCAGCAATCGTGTCACCAAATACAGGATCATCCAGGTTTTCCTGCCATTGAGCCTCGACACTTCGCCAATCATCACCACTGAAACTTTGCCGGATCAGCGGTAAAATCGACTGCTCCTCCAGCTCAAGATGCTGAGTCTGCTGATCGATAAAGGTTTGCAATAATTCCACCAGCACCGCCTGAGGAACCACGGCGTCATGTAAAATCATCACCGTGACTTCTAAAAACTGCTGGCTCATTTGCGCTAAAGCTTGATGCTGCTGTGCAAGATTGGCGATCAGCGGATCAGCATAGTGCGCCAAATAATAGCGGTACAAAATATCTTCTTTGGGATGATGTACTTGCTCACTATGGCTGGCTAAATAGTCAACTATCTCTTTCAGCAGGCGGTAGTTAATCGGCTGCTCATTTTTCACACGCGCTAATTTTTGGCCTAACATCGACAACAAACGCACCATGTAACGGTGTTCACGCTGGATCTGCTCCATTATCATCGTTTCAATCTCCCTATCATACTAGGCAACAGTGTAGAGATGGATCGCGATGCCAGCTTTGAGGCGGATCGAAAAAACGCCAACCGAATTAGATCACCTGCGGTAGCTGCCACTCGATAGGAGCCATGCCTTGCGCTTGTAATAACTGATTGGTTTGTGAGAAATGCTGACAACCGAGAAAGCCTCGATGTGCAGAGAGTGGCGACGGATGAGGAGCCATTAACACATGATGACGCTGACGATCGATGCGTTGTCCCTTCTTCTGCGCATGTGAGCCCCACAGTAAAAAAACCAACCCACTACGCTGCTGATTAAGCACATCAATCACATGATCAGTAAAGGTTTCCCAACCAGTTTTGGCGTGAGAATGGGCCATTCCTTGCTCGACAGTGAGTACAGTGTTGAGCAACAACACGCCTTGCTGTGCCCAACTTTGCAGATAACCGTGTGGTGGAATTTGAAAGCCAGCAATATCTTGCGCGAGCTCTTTATAAATATTGACCAGAGAGGGTGGCGTTTTAATCCCCGGTAATACGGAAAAACATAGGCCATGTGCCTGATTTGGCCCGTGGTAAGGATCCTGACCCAAAATCACCACTTTAACATCGCTAAATTCAGTAAAGCGAAACGCGTTAAATACATCCTTGGCGGGGGGATAAATCACCTTACCAGCTTGGCGTTGGCTTTCGACAAATTGCAGGGTTTGTTGAAAATACTCCTGCTGCTTTTGCTGGCCAATCACATCATGCCAAGTGAGAGATTGAGACATATCAATACCTTAAAATTCAATTTTCCTACCGCATTGTATACCCAAATTAAGCACAGTTGCAGACGAGTGTGTAACCTTGTCACAGATCACACACTGAATAACACAAGCGAATGGTATGAACGGCAAGTTCAATCCAATCTTGAAAACAACAATAGCCTTATCAATTAATGCGGTTTTGGTGGTGGCGCACGGTGATGGCCTTGTCCATTAACATGTCGATTAGGCACCGGACGACGAGCGGCAGGTCGGGGGGCGGGGGAAATTGAATTGGGGAACGAATTCATAACAGCATCCTTCTGACAAACTGGCACGGATCATGAAGAAAGAAATATGCCAAATCTGTGAAACTCACCAATTAATTAAACTTTTATTGTAAAAATTTCCGCAAAGTTGCGATCTCCATCGCCCAGAGCTCTGGATCAATCGTTTCTAGAATCAAAGGGATACCATTGAATCGAGCATCCTTTGCAATATATTCGAAACACTCCCAGCCAATCTCGCCCATGCCGAGTGAATGATGGCGATCGACTCGGCTGGCTAACTTGCTTTTTGAATCATTAATGTGCATCGCACGTAAATAGTGCATACCGACCACGCGTGCAAATTCAGCAAACGTCTCATCGCATGCCGCTTTTGTTCGTAGATCATAACCCGCGGCAAAAGTATGGCAGGTATCCAGACACACCCCAACACGCTGCTTATCTTCAACTTGCTCAATAATCGCGGCTAAATGCTCAAAGCGCCAGCCAAGGTTACTGCCCTGCCCTGCGGTATTCTCGATCACGGCGACAACATTCGGCACCGCCCGATGTGCTAAGTTAATTGACTCAGCAATCAAGGCTAAACACTCCTGTTCTGAAATCTGTTGCAAATGGCTACCGGGATGAAAATTGAGTAAGCGCAAGCCAAGTTGATCACAGCGCTGCATCTCATCAATAAACGCCGCGCGTGATTTGGCTAATTTTTCTGGCTCTGGAGCACCTAAATTGATCAAGTAAGAGTCATGCGGCAAAATAGCTTCGCTGGTGAATCCCCATTTAGCACAGTTGGCTTTAAATGCCCGAATAGTACTTTCTTCCAGCGGTTTAGCAGCCCATTGGCGCTGGTTTTTAGTAAATAGAGCAAAGGCATTGGCACCGATTTCATGCGCACGCATTGGCGCAAGCTCTACACCACCCGACGCCGAAACATGTGCCCCAATTAACTTCTCATACATAATGTTGCTCTCATTGTTACTTAATCACTGCCGACTTTCATTGCATCGAGCTAACTTGCTGATTTTGTCTATTCTAAGTCAAACTACATCACAAAAATGTAGTAATTTAACAACAAATTTGAATTTAAAAATTTTTTAATCATTCAAATAAATGTAACTGCTGTTATTTTTAAAACATTTGTTGATACAAATCAAAAATAAAAGTCCGAATCGAAAGTGCAATCTTGTGGTTTATTGACTTAAATCAATATTTAAAATGTGGACATTTGCTATATAATAGCCAGCTCAACAAGATCTGAAAATTAACACCAATAATACCACTTCAATGTGGACTAGGAGAAAGTGATGATCCAAGGTATCCAAATTACTAAAGCAGCCAACGACGACCTATTGAACTCTATCTGGTTGATCGATAGCGAAAAGAATGAAGCACGCTGCGTTGCTGCGTTGCAAGGCTACACAGCTGATCAAGTGGTGAACATTAATGAACTAGGCCAGTTCGAGAGTCGTGAAGTGGCGATCGAAACCACACCACGCATCGAAGGTGGTCAACACCTAAATGTGAACGTATTACAACGCGAGACTCTTGAAGATGCGGTTGCGCATCCAGAGAACTATCCACAACTGACTATTCGTGTTTCAGGTTACGCGGTGCGTTTCAACTCATTGACTGCAGAGCAGCAGCGCGACGTTATCGCACGTACTTTCACTGAATCTCTGTAATTCAGCACTCCGTACTCCGGTTACTCAAACGGTGCTCAATGAGCACCGTTTTTTTTATCTCTAAACACTAGTCAGGCGAAATGAGTTTCACCTGACTAATTTTTGTCTGACTAACTTTGACCTTACCGAATAACGCGGCTCACCGCGATGATTGCATCCCGATTAACAGGGCTCGTAAAGCCGTAAAGTCTGCATCCAACTCTTGAGACAATAGATCGAGCGCCGCATGCTTAGCCAATGGTGCCGGCAGTTCAATATCCGTAGCTAAAATCTCATCCACCACCTCTTTAAATTTGGCCGGATGGGCAGTGCACAGGAAAAGCCCAGTCTCTTGCGGCGCAAGCTGCTCGGTAAGCAGCTGATAAGCAATCGCACCATGCGGCTCACATAAGTAGCCTAACTCATACAACTGCTGTACCGCTTTGGCACTTTGCTGATCAGAAACCGCACCTTTGCCTAAGGTTTCCAAGCCCCAGCCCATACGCTGACACAGCTCTTCAATCCGAGGCCAGTTATTAGGCTGACTGACATCCATCGCATTGGCTGTCGTGGCAATGGTCGGTTTCGGTTCCCAACGCCCGGTGGTTAAGTAGCGTGGCACTGTATCATTGGCATTGGTCGCCGCAATAAAACGTTTTACCGGTAAGCCTAACGCTTTAGCCAGCAAACCGGCGGTTAAGTTACCAAAATTGCCACTCGGGACTGAGATCACCAAATTTTCACGCTCAGCCTTGCTCATCTGCGCAACCGCTTCAAAATAGTAACAGATCTGCGCCATTAAACGGCTAATATTGATCGAATTCGCCGAATTTAAGCCAATTTTTTCACGCAGTTGCGCATCATCAAACGCTTGTTTAACCAAGGCTTGGCACGCATCAAAATCACCATCAATCGCCACGGTATGGATGTTGTTACCCAGTGTGCAAAATAACTTTTCTTGCAGCGGACTGATTTTACCTTTGGGATACAAGATCACCACATTGATATCTGGCATACCATAGAACGCGTGCGCTACCGCCGCACCAGTATCCCCCGATGTTGCGGTTAAAATAGTGATTTTTCCACCATTAGAGACCGCCGCCAAAGATTGCGCCATAAACCGGCCACCGAAATCTTTAAATGCCAAGGTCGGACCATGAAACAGCTCTAACGCATACACCCCTGGTTTAACTTTTTTGATCGGGGCGGGGAATTGAAACGCAGCATCGACCATAACACGAACTTTTTCAACCGGCAGTTCATCACCAATCAAAGCAGCGAGAATCTTGCTACTACGTGACACGAAATCTTCCGCGAGCAGTGCATCAATATCATCTAATTTCGGCAAATGTGCCGGAAAAAACAGTCCTTGATTACGGCCTAATCCTTGACGAACCGCTTGGCCAAAAGAGACTTGTTCATCATTTTGTTTTATGTTGTACAGCTTCATAACTCACTTCCTGTTCGTTTCGAGCCTTGCTTGTCTAGCCGACAAATGTGCACGAATCCTTGTTGATTTTGAACATAATTTTGCTCAAGCCAACTGGCGACACGCTCAGCAACGGCTTGTTCTTTACATACGCTAAATAGGGTTGGGCCACTGCCTGAAATTCCGGTGGCTAACGCTCCAGCGGCTGCTGCATAGCTACGCGCCTTGGCAAAACCGGGCAGTAGTTTCTCACGGTAAGGTTCTGCAATCACATCTTTGATCATTTTGGCGGCTAATTCAGGCTGCTGGGTATGACAAGCGTGAATAAAGCCCGCTAAATAGCGACCGTGCGCGACAATATCTTGCCGGCGATACTGAGCCGGTAAAATCGCGCGTGCCTCTGCGGTTGAGACTTTAATCCCCGGATAAGCCATCACCCAGAACCAATCATCAAAACTTGGCACTGATTGACTGATAATACCGAGCTCTTCGAGCATCAACTGTACGCCACCTAAATAGCAAGGCGCGACGTTATCATAATGAATACTGCCCGAAATCTGCCCTTCCATCTCGCCCATCAGTGCCAACAGTTCGGTTTGATCAAGCGGGTTGCCATGAAATTGGTTGAGCGCATCCAAAGCCGCCACAATCGAACAAGCACTAGAGCCGAGCCCTGAACCAATCGGCATATTTTTTTCCAGCGTCATGATCAACGGTTTCAGCGGCAGCGCTTTTTTGTCTAGCTCACGGGCAAAGACTTGCCAGCAATCATACACAATATTCTGCTGGGGATGGCTCGGTAACTTATCGACAAAGCGACCCACCGTTTTCAGTTCAAAAGGTTGCGCACCATGCTCAACCTTAACCCGATCGCCAAGCAGTGAACCATCGATCGGTGACACTGCCGCTCCCAATACATCAAATCCAACACTGACATTACCAATCGATGCCGGAGCGTAAACCACAACACTCATGTCACTTGCACTCATCTCTGTTAAACCCCTAATTTCCAACCCAGTGTACGCATGACATCGGAGAAAACCCCAGCGGCGGTGACTTGTGCTCCGGCACCATAGCCACGCAATACCAGTGGGATCGGTTGATAGTAGCGACTGTAAAACGCCAAGGCATTTTCGCCATTTTTAACTTTGAACATCGGATCGTGCTCATCCACCGCCACAATTCGCACTTGGCATTGGCCATCTTCAATTTGCGCCACGTAACGCAACACTTTACCCTGCGCTTTGGCTTCAGCAACCCGAGCTGCAAATGCCGCATCGGCTTCGGGTAAGCGCGCCATAAAGGCTTCAACACTGCCTGAAGCATCAAAGCCGGCAGGCAATGCGGGTTCAACATGCACATCACTCAGCTCCAACTCATAACCGGCTTCCCGCGCCAAAATGAGCAATTTACGCGCGACATCCATTCCCGATAGATCATCACGTGGATCCGGTTCAGTAAAACCTTTCTGTTTAGCCAAGTAGGTCGCTTGACTCAAACTCATGCCTTCATCGAGTAAGCCAAACATAAACGACAGCGAGCCAGAAAGAATCCCGCTGAATTTTTCTAGCTCATCGCCTGCCGCAATCAGGTTTTGTAAGTTTTCAATCACCGGTAAACCTGCGCCGACGGTGGTTTCATACATCAATTTACGTCGTGAGTGACGCGCCACCTCACGCAGTTGATGGTAATAGCTCATGCTGGCCGTGTTGGCTTTTTTATTCGGCGTCACGACATGAAATCCAGCCGCGAGTAAATCCGCATACTGGTTCGCAATCTCATCACTGGCGGTACAATCGACCAATACCGGGTTAATAATATGATGACGCTGCACTAGGTCAGTTAAGTGGGCAACGCTGACCGGCTGATCAGCATTGATCATTCGATCGCGCCACTGCTCAAGCGCTAAGCCAGCACTATCCACCAACATACCTTTGCTATTGGCCAAGCCACATACCCGCATGATGATACCTTTTTCTGCCAATTTGGTTTGTTGACGTTGAATTTGATCAACCAACTCGCCACCGACGCCACCGACTCCGATCACGAACACATCTAAAAAGTGTTTCGAGTTAAACAGGTTTTCATGACACGCTTTGATCGCTTCTGCAATCTTATCGTCTGGGATCACCGCCGAAATAGCGCGCTCTGAAGAGCCTTGTGCAATGGCAATCACATTGACGTGTACTTCAGCCAAAGAGGCAAAGAATTGTGAGGCCACCCCACGCGAAGTGCGCATCCCATCACCCACCAGGGTGATAATCGCCACATCATCGACAAACTCAACCGGCTCTAATAAGCCATCTTTGAGTTCCAGTTCAAAAGCTTCAGCCAGCGCCTGCTCAGCCAATGCTTTATGCTGTCCATCAATACAGAAACTGATGCTGTATTCGGAAGAAGACTGGGTGATCAGTACAATCGAGACATCTGCCGCCGACATCGCGCCAAATACCCGACTCGCCATGCCAACCATCCCTTTCATTCCCGGCCCTGACACATTGACCATGGTCAAATTGCTCAGCGTGGTGATGCCTTTGATCGCCAGCTTATCTTCACCTGTATCTTGACCAATCAGCGTACCAGCGCCTTGTGGATTAAAGCTGTTTTTAATCAGACACGGAATTTGGAATTGGGCAATCGGCGCGATGGTTTTAGGGTGCAATACTGATGCACCAAAGTAAGAAAGCTCCATCGCCTCTTGATAACTGAGTGATTTCAGTAAACGCGCATCATCAACCAATCTTGGGTCACAGTTGTACACGCCATCGACATCGGTCCAAATTTCACAGCAATCCGCACGCAAGCAAGCCGCCAAAACAGCTGCTGAATAGTCAGAGCCGTTACGCCCTAAACAGACCAATTCACCTTGCGCATTACCAGCGGTAAACCCCGGCATAATGTTGACGTGCTGCTGCGGCAGTGGCGAGTGTCGAAAACGCTGAGTCGAAGCTTCAACATCGACCATTGCTTCAAGATAGTCGCCTTTGGCTAATAAATATTGCACCGGATCAATCAGATTAGCCGGTAAACCTTTGGCTTCAATCACCGCTTTCATCAGTTGAATTGAGATCCGCTCACCTTTACTGATGATCCGTGCATTGGCATTATCAGGGCACATACCAAGCAGGGTAATGCCTTGTACAAACTGACGCAGTTGGCACATGGATGCCTGTACTTGAGCGTTATAAGCCGCCATTTCTAAATTGGGCAGTTGCTGATGGAGACCATCGCGCAACGCGTAAAATGCCGCTTCAAGCTCGACAATTTGTGCTTCTACCTCACCACGGCACAAAGCGCTCTCAATCACCGCCACCAGCTTATTGGTGGTTTTACCTGGTGCCGACAACACCACCGCCACCTCTTCTTGCTGTGCATTATTGGCAATAATGTCTGCCGCGCGCAAAAAGCGCTCTGGATCGGCCAATGATGAACCACCAAACTTTAATACTCGCATCCCTTCCTCCAAACGTATTTAAAACTGGTATAAAAAAAGGCCTGTATCGGTTGGGATACAGGCCTTTTTTTGTGAATTTTTTCGCTCAGCAGCCTGCCCCAACATGCGATGTGTCGGTAATGGTAATAATGGTGGTCATTACGATCAGGCTGTGATTCAACATAAGTCCATTTGTCTATCTGTATGTTTGCGTGCGAATACGTGTAACCTATTTTTGTTCAATTCGTCAACGAAAATCTAATTTTTATTTGTGATTTTAAATATCTATATCCGTGTTCAGTGAGGCGATGAAATAAAATTTCTGATGCAATTAAGCAGTGACTTAGCCTGCCGAACTGGCTAACCAAACACTGGATAGCCATCGCAGCAAGCCGTCATTAATCCCTGCGCTCAAAACACGTCAAGCGGCGTCTCGGAGATGACAATACCATTCCAGTCCGCATACAGGTAATCACCGGGTTCAACAATTTGGTTTTGCATGGTCAAGGTGACATTGATATGGCCAGCACCACGCTTTTCGGTTTTAAATGGGCTAGAACCCAGGGCTTTGATGCCTAAGTCCATCTCCGCCATCGCCACCACATCACGCACCGCACCGTAGATAATCACGCCTTCCCAACCATTTTTGATGGCCAGAATCGCCAGTTGATCGCCCATCAGCGCTTTTTGGCACGAACCATGCCCATCGACAACCAGTACTTTACCCTTGCCATTTTGACTAAGCACTTCAGCCACTTGCGAGTTATCGTGATAGCAACGTACGGTCACTATTTCGCCCCAAAAGGCACAACGTTGGCCAAAATTCTGCAATGGCAGATTAAGCAAAGTGACTTGCGATTCATACTTATCGCAAAGATCCGGGGTTATATCTCTCATCATTCCTCCATGATTATCTGTTTTAGATTTATTGACTTGGGATTAACCCGAGATAAAACTCGCTATCACCAATCATCGGGCTTATTGAAAAGCACTATTATCCAGCGGAAAGTATTTTCTAAGCCGCGTACAAACCCCCTCTAGTGTCACTTTTATCCCATCATAATCAATTGAGTCTAGCTGTAAACGTTGATTATTTACGCAATTCTCATTGTATGACAAGTGCAAACGCTCAGGGTTCCATGTGGTAGTTATGCAAATAAAACGACCAAATCATGAATTTCATCCAGAAAAAACACCACTCTCATTAGGCTCACCAAGGGTTGAACAACCGCTTAGTTGCATAACTCACTCGGTTTACAAATCGTGATAATCCTTAATATCTGTTACATTATAACTCTTGATATAAATCAACAAAGTGATGGGAATTAACATACGGGCATTGTTAGCATGCTGTTAACATTATAAAATCCCGCCCCATAGACTGGTAGAGCCTGTTGAGAATGGGAACCCTCAATGCGAGTTACATCAAGGATGGCGGACAAAAAGCAGTAATGTTTATTAATTTTCATCTTATTAATTAACATAACCCACCAAAATGTGATCTTTTTGCCTAGAATGATTTCTACTAGCACGTTTTTTTTACAAGTTTAGGTAACGCTAATGCAAACCCCGCAGATCCTTATCGTCGAAGATGAGCAAGTCACTCGCAACACTCTTAAGAGTATTTTTGAAGCAGAGGGATACGCTGTTTTTGAAGCCAATAATGGTGAAGAAATGCACCAATTGCTGTCTGATTATCCAATCAATTTAGTGATTATGGACATCAACCTACCAGGAAAAAATGGCTTACTGCTTGCACGTGAATTACGTGAACAGGCCGATGTTGCACTGATGTTTTTAACTGGACGTGACAATGAAGTCGATAAGATCCTCGGCCTAGAAATTGGCGCGGATGACTACATCACGAAGCCTTTTAACCCACGTGAATTAACCATTCGCGCGCGTAATCTACTCAGCCGTTCAATGAATACGGGCAACGCACAAGAAGAAAAACGTAGTGTTGAGAAATACACCTTTAATGGCTGGGAACTGGATATCAACAGCCGCTCACTGGTCAGCCCTGATGGTGAAAACTACAAGCTACCACGCTCAGAGTTTCGTGCTCTGCTGCACTTCTGCGAAAATCCAGGCAAAATCCAAACTCGTGCCGATCTGCTGAAGAAAATGACTGGTCGCGAGCTGAAGCCACATGACCGTACTGTTGATGTCACGATTCGTCGCATCCGTAAGCACTTTGAATCGGTGTCTGGTACTCCAGAAATTATCGCTACCATTCACGGTGAAGGTTACCGCTTCTGCGGTGATTTAGAAGACTAATCGTTGTGTAGCCAAAAGTGATACCCAAAAAGACCCTAGCTTAATCGCTAGGGTCTTTTTTTAACCGACTGATATTTCCCTGGTTAATCAATTTTTTTCTGGCAGCATTAACCACTGTTTCAAAAGCCCAATATCCGATGGGTACTCATTTTTAATCTCTTCTACCCAATCGCTGATATTTTCCCACCACGCTGGCGTGTCGGGTGATTGCGCTTTTTGGGCAATCATCTGGATCCGTTTTAACCCAATCGATCCAGCGGCACCTTTGATTTTATGGGCTTCATTGACTATCCCCTCTTGATCTTTGGCAATCATATTGGAATCCAACACACTCACATAACTGGGCATCGATTGTTCAAATAAACTGACACTATCCAGCACTGGCTGACGGCCGACAATATCGATATAAGATTGCAACATCTCAATATCCAATAGCTTGCGATACATATCTTGGATCGGTTTTTGTACCGTCACTTGAGGATCGGGTAAAACGGCAAGCGTTTCTCGCTGATCGGTGATTTGAGCGATCACTTTACGCACCGCTGCCACCGATAGTGGCTTACTGAGCGCAGCATCCATACCTCTACGACGGTATTCTTCTTTATCTTTTAGCACATTAGCGGTTAACGCCACTAAAGGCGGCAAAGAGGTATACGTCGCACGATAGTGCTGAGCAATATCAAATCCGGTCATATCCGGCAACTGAATATCCAGAAAAACCAAATCGTAGTCGGTTGGGTTAAAGCGCTCAATCGCCTCTTCTCCCGTCATCGCCACCGTCACTTGATGGCCCATACTCTCCAATAGCGAACGCGCCACGGTAATATTCAACTGAATATCTTCTACCATAAAAATTTTCAGCTGAGTGGGCGATGCTGGCGGCTCAATACTAGCCGGAGCCTGCTCCAACAGTGGCACCGTGATCTTAACCGTAAAAGTACTGCCGAAACCTTGTTCGCTAGCCACACTAATATCGCCCCCCATCAATTGAATTAACTGGAGTGATACCGCTAAACCAATCCCAGTACCTACCGCATGTAAGTTATCTTTACCGGATTTCACTTGATAATACATGGCAAAGATTTTTTGCTGCTCCGCTTCAGAAATGCCAATCCCAGTATCTTCAACTTCAAGGGTGATTTCGGCTTGCTGCTCATGGCACTCAGCACTGACCGTCATCACTACGCCACCTTCTTTAGTAAATTTCATCGCATTACTGAGCAAATTCCATAGCACTTGACGTAGACGAGTCGCATCCACTTCGACCCAACAAGGCAATTCGGTCAAACGCTCTAAATCAAAGCGCAGACCTTTTTGCTCAGCCATCAAGGCTGCGAGCACTTCAATTTCAGCCACAAACTCTTCAAAATTAAGCGCTTCGGGGAACAGTTCTAACTTACGGCGATCAAACTTATCCATATCAATAATATCGTTGAAAATATTACCGAGAGTGATGGCGCTGACATTGATAGTTTGCAAATGTTTGCGCTGCTCAACACTAAGCGGTGTATCCAGCAACATGCGACTCAAGCCAACAATCCCATTTAGCGGAGTGCGCAATTCATGGCTAATGGTTGAAATAAAAGTGGTTTTATCGCGACTGGCTTTTTCAAGTGATTCTTCGTTACGCTTGCGTTCAGTAATATCTCGGCCAAAACCAACCAAACCAATATGTTGACCATCTTTGCCATACAAGGGCACTTTACGTAACTCAAAAAAGCTCTTACGACCGTTAGGATACTCCACCCACTGCTCATGAGTTATGACGGCATTACTGTCAAAGACTTGCTGATCAGTGTCGACTGACGATTGCGCCATCTCTTTATTGTAAACATCCCAAGGGGTTAACCCGACCAACTCACTTTCCCGCTTGCCGGTCAACTCTTCCATCGCTCGGTTACAGCCAGAAAATTCACCTTTCGCATTACGGTAGTAGATCAAATCCGGTGAGGCATCAATAAATGAGCGTAATAAAGAGGTCCGTTCCGCCAGTTCGACTTGGGTCTTTTCACGCTGATAAACTTCATTTTCCAGATCGAGCATCGCTTCTTCACGGGCTTCTTCGGCCTTAATCCGATCTTCGATCTCTTGATTTAATTTGAGAATATTCTGCTGATATTTTTGATTCAACTCGCGATCACGCACCCCCATCTCTTTGAGCTTAGAGACTAATTTTGAGAGGCGTTGGCGCGAGCTTTCCAGTTGATCGACGATCACGGATAACAAATAGATCGCCGCCGAGGTGATGATAATGCTGATACACACCGAACGAAGAATATCAATATCATCCACAAACCCCTTTAAAAACAGAGTTAAAGCCAGATGAATGACAAAATCCAGTACCGCCAAGGCAATCGCTAGCAGGATGGAAAAACGTAACACCCCTAGTTTGGCCAATGAGTCCACATAGTATTGGGCCAAATTTTTCATCGGTTTCATTCACTGCTCCGTCAGATAAACAGCCATCAGTCTAGCCTTTTTCCTTGGCAAAGGTTAGCCACGCACGCTCACTTGTACTTAATCTGCGACATCAAAGCTGTGCGCGAGACTCAAAAGGTGTGCCAAGTAGCGAACCTTGCCCACCCTCAATCGCCAGCGTTTGACCAATCGCGGTCATCGCCGCCCAGCGATTCTCACACCATAGCGGAGCCAACAAAGTCGGACGGCGTGCTGCTGAAGAGACTCGATGGTAAATAATATGCGGTGGCGTCGAACGGATCATCGCACAAGCAATCGCCACATATTCCTCTTGTTCAAGCACCGATAACCGCCCTGCTCGCCACGATTTGGCCATGGTACTCCCTTCCACGATATGTAAACCATGTAACTTGATACCATCGGTACCCACCTCAAGCACTTGCTGTAACGTTGCCAAATTATCATCACGATGCTCACCCGGCAGACCAACAATTAAGTGAGTACACACTTTGATACCGAGCGCCCTTGCCTTGGTAGCGACCTCTGCATAACAGGCGAAATCATGGCCACGATTAATCCGCTTTAACGTGTGGTTATGCGCAGTTTGTAATCCAAGCTCTAACCACACTTCATACCCTTGCTGTACATACCCGGCCAGCAACTGTAACACCGCATCTGGCACACAATCTGGTCGCGTCCCAACACATAAACCGACAATATCCGCCGCTTCAAGTGCTTGTTCATACATCGATTTCAACACTTGCACTTCAGCATAAGTGCTGGTGTAAGCCTGAAAATAAGCGAGATATTTATTGGCGCGTTTGATTTCGCCGGCCCGATCTTGCAACTGCTGCTGGATGGTTTGCTGCTGAGTGGCTTCATTGGCAAAGGAGGCCACATTGCAGAAAGTGCAGCCACCACGGCCAATCGTTCCATCGCGATTAGGACAACTAAACCCACCATGTAACGTCAGTTTATGAACTTTTTCACCATAACGACGCTGTAAATCTTGTCCGATGGTATTGACTAATAGATGTAGATGCATGTCCAACACTCACAATAAATATTCACGATATTTCATGTAATTAAATTACATTCCGCATCATTTAGGCGGCGAATTTTAATCTTTTGAGTTGAATTTCGAATCGATTCAAATCAAGAAATCGGCACAAATCAAACCTCATTCACCGCTTACCGCTAAGCAGTTAAACAAAACGTTCATCTTCCGGTAAAAAAATAAACCCAAGCACAGAGTTTTCGTTGGAATTTGCCCCAGCAAAATTGTAGGATACTTTCAGTTTTCCGTGCTTTTTTGCTCATGAAATAGCAAGCAACGCGGTAGACTTGTCGGTGATATTCCCCACCTACCAAAAGAATCCACTAGAAAAGTGGCTCGATAATAGGAATATCGCTAAGGATTGTCTTTCTCACAACATAATTCCTGTGAGAGACGGAAAGGACGCGGATCTGCTGCCTAAGCAGATTTCACTTAAAACCAAAAAAGGATAAGACGCAGCATCCCAGCACCAAGTCGATCGCTAGCACGGCTTAAGGTAGCAAGGGATCACTGAAGCTCGCTTCAGTGCGGTTGCGTCCTCGATAACTGGAAGGATGTATCTATGGTAGATAAAGCGCAACGTTCGCGTGGTCTTTATACGCCTGAGTTGGAGCACGATGCTTGTGGTATCGGCTTTGTCGCCCACCTGAAAAATCGCAAATCCCATCAGGTGGTCACTCAAGCTTTGGATATGCTTGCACGCATGGAACACCGTGGCGGTCAGGGTTGTGACCCTCGCAGCGGTGATGGCGCAGGCATTTTGTTGCAAAAACCTCACGAATTTTTACTCGAAGAAGCGGTCAAGCTTGGCATCAAGCTGCCCTCATTTGAAAAATATGGCGTGGGAGTGGTGCTATTCCCGAAAGATGAGCACAAACGCGCTCAGTGCCGCGATATTCTGGAACGGAACGCGAAGCGCCTTGATCTCGATGTGATTGGCTACCGTGTGCTACCAACCGATAACCGGATGCTTGGTGCCGATCCACTCAGTACTGAGCCACAGTTTGAGCATGTGTTTATTTCCGGTGGCCCTGGCATCCAGCCCGATGAGCTTGAACGTAAACTGTATGTGCTACGTAACTACACGGTACGCGTCTGCCTAGAAAGCGTCTCCAACATCGGCGATGATTTTTACATCAACTCGATGTCTTATAAGACCTTGGTCTATAAAGGCCAATTGACTACCGCACAAGTACCACAATACTTCCTTGATTTGCAAAACCCAACCATGGTCACTGCACTGGCGCTGGTACACTCGCGCTTTTCGACCAACACCTTCCCGAAATGGCGACTGGCGCAACCTTTCCGCTACATCGCACATAACGGTGAAATCAACACCGTGCGCGGTAACTTGAACTGGATGAAAGCGCGTGAAGCGATTTTACAATCCAAACTGTTTACCCAAGCTGAAATCGATATGCTACTGCCGATCTGCCAAGAAGGTGCATCGGATTCGGCCAACTTTGATATGGTGCTTGAACTGCTGGTGCTGTCCGGCCGCAGCTTGCCTCATGCTCTGATGATGATGATCCCTGAAGCGTGGCAAGAGAACAAAGCGATGGAACCCAAACGCCGCGCTTTCTATCAATATCACGCAAACGTGATGGAACCTTGGGATGGCCCAGCCTCGGTGTGCTTTACCGATGGGGTACAAGTGGGTGCCACATTAGATCGTAACGGCCTGCGTCCATCACGCTATACCGTAACCAAAGATGATTTTCTGATCATGGCCTCTGAATCTGGTGTGGTCGAAATTGATCCGGCCAACGTCGAGTACCGTGGTCGTCTGCAGCCGGGGCGGATCTTTGTCGCTGATCTTGAGCAAGGGCGTATCATCTCCGATGAAGAAGTCAAAGATGGCATCGCCTCAGCTCAGCCTTATGAACAGTGGGTCGAAGAAAACCTACTCAGTTTGAAAAAACTGCCGGCGGCTGACAACGTACATAGCCAGCCATCGCCAGAGCGTCTGCTGCACCGCCAACAAGCGTTTGGGGTGAGCAGTGAAGAGGTCAATGACATCATTCTACCGCTTGCGCAAACCGGCTATGAACCACTTGGCTCAATGGGAGCCGACTGGCCAGTAGCCGTGTTGTCTCATCAATCGCAGCATTTGGCCAACTACTTCAAGCAACTGTTTGCGCAAGTGACTAACCCACCGATCGACCCGATCCGTGAACGCATGGTGATGTCACTCAACACTTACATTGGTCGCGATCAAAACTTGCTGGCGGAAACCCCAGCCCACTGCCGCAAAGTCGAGCTTGAATCGCCGGTCATTTCTAACACTGAGTTGGAAAAACTGCGCGCAATTGATAACGAGCACTTGCAAGCCAAAACCTTAGATATCGTATTTCGCGCCAGTGATGAATCGGGCAAACTTGAGCGCGCGCTCAAGCGGATCTGTCAATACGCAGAAGATGCGGTAATTGATGGCTACTCGATTATTTTGCTGACCGACCGTGCTGCCAACTCAAACCATGCTGCCATTCCGGCCATGCTGGCGGTCGGCGCGGTACACCATCACCTGATCCGCAAAGGTCTGCGCTCCAAATGTGGCATTGTGGTCGAAACCGGTGATGCGCGTGAAACCCATCACTTTGCCACTCTGCTCGGTTATGGCGCCAATGCCGTCAACCCGTATCTGGTGGTGGAAACTATTGTTGAGCTTAAACGGCAAAACAAACTCGATGCGGAAATTGCGGTCGAGAAATACTTCGAAAACTACCGCAAAGGTGTCAACGGTGGCTTGCTGAAAATCTTCTCCAAAATGGGGATTTCCACCCTGCAGTCCTACCACGGTGCGCAAATTTTTGAAGCGCTTGGGATCAGCAAAGCGGTGGTGGATAAATACTTCACAGGCACCATCACCCGTATCCAAGGCTTAACTCTTGACGATATCGCCAAAGAAGTGCTGGTACGCCATCGCATTGGTTACCCAACTCGGGAAATTCCCCTGCAAGTGCTGGATGTCGGTGGGGTTTATCAGTGGAAACAGCGCGGTGAACAGCATCTGTTTAACCCTGAAACCATTTACTTGCTGCAGCAGTCTACTCGCCACAAAGACTATGCACAGTTCAAGCAATATGCCGCGGCGGTCGATAGCCAAGGCGATAAAGCGGTGACTCTGCGCAGCCAGCTCGATTTTGTCAAAAATCCGGCCGGCTCAATCCCGATTGAGCAAGTGGAACCGATTGAAAGCATCGTCAAACGTTTTGCGACTGGAGCAATGTCGTTTGGCTCGATCTCTTACGAAGCACACTCGACACTGGCGATTGCGATGAACCGCTTAGGCGCGAAATCCAACTCTGGTGAAGGCGGCGAAGATCCGATGCGTTTTAAACTCAACGCCAATGGTGATTCAGAACGCTCAGCGATCAAACAAGTCGCCTCTGGCCGATTCGGGGTAACCTCTTACTATCTGACCAACGCGGATGAAATCCAGATCAAGATGGCGCAGGGAGCGAAGCCGGGCGAAGGTGGTCAGTTGCCGGGCGATAAAGTCGATGAATGGATTGGTGCCACTCGTCACTCCACACCTGGAGTCGGTTTGATCTCACCACCACCACATCACGATATTTATTCGATCGAAGATTTAGCCCAGCTGATTTTCGATCTGAAAAACGCCAACCGCAAAGGGCGGGTTAACGTCAAACTGGTGTCTGAAGCCGGTGTTGGTACCATTGCATCCGGTGTCGCGAAAGCGAAAGCCGACGTGGTGCTGATTGCTGGCCACGATGGTGGTACCGGTGCTTCCCCGATTTCATCAATCCGTCATACGGGTCTACCGTGGGAGCTTGGCTTGGCGGAAACCCATCAGACTCTGCTCAAAAACGGACTGCGTAACCGCATCGTGGTGCAAGCCGATGGTCAAATGAAAACCCCGCGTGATATCGCAATTGCGGTACTACTCGGCGCGGAAGAGTGGGGCGTCGCGACCGCAGCGCTGGTGGTAGAAGGTTGTATCATGATGCGTAAGTGTCACAAGAACACCTGCCCAGTCGGCATTGCAACGCAAAATAAAACACTGCGTGAGCGTTTCGAGGGACGTGCTGATGATGTGGTGACCTTCTTCCAATACATGGCGCAAGGTCTGCGTGAAATCATGGCCGAGCTGGGTTACAGAACCATTAGTGAAATGGTCGGCCAAGCGCACAAACTGACCGTGCGCGATGATATCGGCCACTGGAAATACCAGAATCTCGATCTCTCACCGATCCTGTTTATTGAACCACCGCGCTATGAAGATGGCATTTATTGTCAGACCGAGCAAAATCACCAGCTTGATAGCGTACTGGATCGCACTTTGATCCAACTGGCCAAGCCAGCGCTTGAGCACGGTAGTGCAGTGACAGCGGAACTGCCGATCATCAACACCGATCGTAGTACTGGTACTATGCTGTCCAACGAAATCTGTAAGGTTTACCAAGACCAAGGTCTGCCACAACCAATGCAGGTGAAATTCAACGGCAGTGCCGGACAATCATTCGGCGCATTCCTCACCAAAGGCGTTTACTTTGAAGTCGAAGGTGATGCCAATGACTACTGGGGCAAAGGGCTTTCTGGTGGCACATTGGTGCTGTACCCGAACCGTAATTCATCGATTGTACCGGAAGAGAATATTGTGGTCGGTAACGTCTGTTTCTACGGTGCGACCTCTGGCGAATCTTACATTCGCGGCCTAGCGGGTGAGCGTTTCTGTGTACGTAACTCAGGCGCGAAAGTGGTTGTTGAAGGTATCGGTGATCACGGCTGTGAATACATGACCGGCGGTGTCGCGGTGATCCTCGGCTCAACCGGCCGTAACTTCGCCGCGGGTATGAGTGGCGGTGTGGCTTACGTTTGGGATAAATCGGGCGACTTCAAAGCTAAGCTCAATGCCGAGCTGGTCGATCTCGATCCTATCGAAGCGCAAGACCAAGCCCTACTCAAAGAGATGTTAACTAAGCATGTTCAATTCACAGGTAGTGAAGTGGCCAAAGCTTTCCTCGCCAACTTTGATGCAAGTCTAGCCACTATGGTCAAGGTCATGCCGCGTGATTACAAAGCGGTATTGCACAAACGTGCTGAGCAGGAGCAACAGGCCACATTAGCAGCGGAGGCGGTATAAATGGGTAAAGCAACCGGATTTTTAGAATTTGGTCGTGAGCTGCCGAAAAAAATCGACCCGGCAGAGCGGATCAAAAACAACCGCGAGTTTGTTCTTAACCAAGAATTTGGTAACAAGATCAATCAGCAAGCTTCACGTTGTATGGATTGTGGTGTGCCGTTTTGTCATAACGGCTGCCCGATTGGCAACATTATTCCCGAGTTTAACGATGCGGTGTATCGCGACAGTTGGGAAGAAGCTTGGAATATTCTGAGCTCAACCAATAATTTCCCAGAGTTTACTGGCCGAGTTTGCCCAGCGCCTTGTGAAAGCGCCTGTGTGCTCGGGATTAACCAAGATCCAATTACCATCTGCAACATTGAAAAAACCATTGCTGAACGCGCTTATCAAGCGGGTTATGCCAAACCAAGAACCCCACGTTCACGCACCGGTAAAACGGTGGCGATTATCGGTTCAGGACCAGCCGGACTTGCCGCCGCAGAGCAGCTTAATGCAGCAGGCCATAGCGTGACCGTGTTTGAGCGTGATGAAAAAGTCGGTGGTTTGCTGCGCTTCGGTATTCCAGATTTCAAACTGGGAATGGATGTTATTGATCGCAAAATCAATGTGATGGAGCAAGCGGGCGTTAAGTTCGTGGTCAATGCCCATATCGGAGTAGAGATCAATGCTCAGCAATTGCGCCAAGAGTTTGATGCCGTATTGCTGACCGGTGGTTCAACCGTACCCCGCGATCTGGCGATTCCAGGACGCGATCTGCAAGGCGTGTATTTCGCGATGCAGTTCCTTGCACAAAACAACCGCCGCGCCAATAACATGGATCTCAAAAGTGCGGAAATCCATGCTCAAGGCAAGCACGTGGTGGTGATTGGTGGTGGCGATACTGGCTCAGATTGTGTCGGTACCTCGAACCGTCATGGCGCCGCGAGCATTACTCAGGTGGAGATCATGCCAGTTCCATCAAAAATGCGCCCAGCCAATATGCCTTGGCCGCAGTATCCAATGATTCTGCGCACGTCAACTTCTCATGAAGAAGGGTGTCAGCGCCATTGGAATATTCTCACCAAAGAGTTCATTGGTAATGAACAAGGTGAAGTGACGGGTCTACGCATTGCTGACATCGTGTGGCAAGATACCGCCCCCGGTGAACGGCCAAGCTTTAATGAAGTGGCGGGCAGTGAGCGGGTGATCCCTTGCGATATGGCATTTTTAGCGATGGGCTTCCTGCATCCAGAACCACACGGGGTGATCGCTCAGCTCGGTATCAAGCTGGATGAGCGTGGTAATGTGGCCACACAAGATTTTGCCACCAACCAAAAAGGCGTATTCGCCGCTGGCGATATGCGTACCGGCCAATCACTGGTGGTGCGCTGCATCAACGAAGGCCGTGAATGCGCACGCGCAATTGACACCTTCTTGATGGGCAATACTCACCTTGAAGCCAAAGCCGATTCACTGATGCTTTCGGCTTAAGCAAAGCACAGGCGCGAGCGATACATCCTCGCTTGCGCCTTGTGAGTGAAACCTTTCCTTCCATCTTGTTTGATTTCGGCCAGCCCTCGGGCTTGGCCTTTTTTATCCAACCTTTTTATAAAACCCAGTTCAGTTCACTTCAGAGCCACGTTCAAGAGACCTCTTTGGGCGTAAAATCGCCACACTCGATGATCCCGCTGCAGCTCGATCGATTAACCGTGCTCGTGCTACACTGCGACTCGTTTTCCTATTGATAGATAAAAGAGAGCTTCCATGAAAATCGGCATCATCGGCGCAATGCAACAAGAAGTCGCCATCCTAAAAGATCTTATTGAAGATGTGCAGCAAGTAGAGCAAGCTGGTTGCACGTTTTACAGCGGTCGAATCCAAGGTGTCGAAGTCGTGCTGCTGCAATCTGGGATCGGTAAAGTTGCGGCGGCGTTAGGCACCACTTTACTGCTCAGCCAATACGCACCCGATGTGGTGTTCAACACCGGCTCTGCTGGCGGCTTTGATGCCAGCCTAAATGTGGGTGATGTGGTGATCTCAAGCGAAGTGCGTCATCACGATGCGGATGTGACCGCTTTTGGTTATGAGATGGGCCAAATGGCAGGCCAACCAGCGGCTTTTATCGCTGATCAAGCATTAATCGCCCTCGCCGAGCAAGCGCTAGCCAGCTTACCTGCCACTCATGCAGTACGCGGCTTGATCTGTACCGGTGATGCGTTTGTATGCAGTGCCGAGCAACAAAGCGTGATCCGTCAACACTTCCCACAGGTTGTCGCAGTAGAAATGGAAGCATCCGCCATCGCGCAAACCTGCCATCAATTCAAGGTGCCTTTTGTGGTGGTGCGTGCTATCTCTGATGTCGCCGATAAACAATCGCCAATGTCATTTGATGAATTTCTTCCCTTAGCTGCGCAAAGCTCTTCGGCGATGGTGTGCAAAATGATTGAATTGCTCAAATAAGTGAGCCAATAGATGGATAACGGATTTTCCCATCTGTATGCCAATGGTGCGCTGCTCGTCATGTGGGGCGCACTGCTGTTTCACTGGTTACTACCGATCCCTCATGCCGCGCACCCGCTGACTTTGTGGCACAAGTTTGCTCAGTTACTGGCCAGCAAAGTGAATACTCCGAGCAGCTATCGGCAAACTTTGCTGGCCGGCACTTTAGCTTGGGGGTTAATGATCATCCCCACAATCGCACTGTTATGGGCGCTTAAACCACTGGTCTGGCAACCGCAGTTGTTTGATTTAGCTCTGCTGCTGATTGCGTTAGATTGGCGACGCCAGCAAACACTTGCCAATCAACTGGCGCAAGCGTTAGCTATAGACAATAAACCGCAAGCACGCGAGCTGTTACAACCGTTGCTCAATCGACAAACCGCGCCACTTTCAGCGCTTGGACTTGGTAAAGCAGGGGCGGAAACCTTGATCATGGGCTTTGGACGCAACGTGGTGTGTGTGCTGTTTTGGTATGGCCTACTTGGCGGCAGTGGCGCACTACTGTATCGCTTGATGGCTGAACTGGCGCGAGCATGGTCACCCTCGCGCAGCGCATACCAACCTTTTGGCCTCTCTGCGGTGCGGATTTTAGTCGTGCTCGATTGGCTACCACTGCGGCTGTTTAGCTTATTGATCATGTTCGGTAAACAAGCGGGATCGGTCTACCAAGCGGTGCTGGAACAAAGCCGCAGTTGGCCACTACCCGGCCCAGCTTGGCTCTTGTGTGCAGTCAGCAATAAATTGCAGCTCTCACTCGGTGGGCCTGCGATGTATGGTGATAAAAAAAGTGTCCGCGCGAAAATTGGTGGGCGAATTGCCCCTGCGGCGATCCATCTAGCACAAATACACCACTTGATCGCTTGGCGCATCTTAGTCTGGATCGCATTAGAAAGCCTGCTGTTACTGTTCATCTATCGCGGAGTATAAATGCCTGTTATCCAACTGTTCATCGGCGCGTTATGGTTTATTACAACCAGCGCATTCGCCGCGCCATTTGTGGCGCAGCGCGTGATTAGCCTAGCCCCACATGCCACGGAAATTGCTTACGCAGCAGGGCTAGGCGATCAATTGGTTGCCGTCAGTGAATACAGTGACTACCCACCTGCGGCGCTAAAACTGGATCGTGTCGCTAATCATCAAAGCATCAATATTGAAAAAATCCTTACTCTGCAACCCGATTTGATCATCGCTTGGCCGGCTGGCAACCCACCACGGGAATTGGCCAAACTGCGCCAACTCGGCCTGACGATTTATGACTCGCAAACCAAAACGCTCGCTGAGATTGCCAATAATATTGAAGCGCTGAGCCAATATTCCGCCAACCCACAATTGGGCCAACAAGCAGCACAGCAATTTCGCCAGCGTTTACAGGCGCTGCGCGAGCAATATGCGACTAACCGGCCGATGCGCTATTTTTATCAGCTCAGTGAAAAACCGATCATCACCCTCGCGCAGGGGCACTGGCCAAGTGAAGTGTTTAGCGTCTGCGGCGGCGAAAATATCTTTGCCGATAGCAGCGTCCCCTATCCACAAGTCAGCATCGAGCAGGTATTGGTCAAACAACCTGACGTGATTTTTACCTCGCCCCATGCGCTGAGTGATGGCCACATGTGGCAAGCTTGGCGTAACCAATTGAGTGCGGTAAAAAACCAGCAAGTTTGGCCTCTCACCACCGACTGGTTAAATCGCCCTACCCCAAGAAGCTTAGATGCGGTGCAACAAGTGTGTGAGTACCTCAAAATTGCACAAAATCAGTAACGGTAGCCGATAAAATTTCGTAAAATCCGCCGCGATTTCTCTACCCAATACGATATACATAGTGAGACAGCCTTGGATACCTCTCTGCTTTACTTGATTGATATGTTTGGTACCGCGATATTTGCGGTTTCTGGTGTGCTGCTGGCTGGACGCTTGAAAATGGACCCATTTGGCGTAGTGGTACTTGCCAGCGTCACCGCGATTGGGGGTGGTACCATCCGCGATATGGCGCTTGGTGCAACGCCAGTCTTTTGGATCAAAGATACCCTCTATTTATGGGTGATCCTGATCACTTGTGCGCTGACCATGCTGTTGGTACGCCGCCCGAAAAGAGTCGCGTGGTGGATCCTGCCGGTGTGTGATGCGATTGGCTTAGCGGTGTTTGTTGGAATTGGCGTGGAAAAAGCGCTGAGCTACCAAAGTTCAGCGCTGATTGCGGTGATCATGGGGGTGATCACTGGCTGTGGCGGTGGCATTATTCGTGATGTCTTGGCGCGAGAAATTCCGATGGTGCTGCGCAGTGAGGTATACGCCACCGCCTGTATTATCGGTGGCATAGTCCATACCAGCGCACTGAGCATCGGTTGCAGCAGCTCAACCGCGCTGCTCTCTGGGATCTTTACCACGTTACTGATCCGGCTTGGTGCAATTCGCTGGCATCTATCGCTCCCCACTTTTGCCCTATCAAAATAAGTGAGCTTGCCTCGAGCTAAAAGCCAATCATGGATTGCAGCGCGCTGGCGTGCTGCTGCCAAAGTAGCCGAAGCGCCATCAGCATCGACATGGTGATCACCAGTGGTCGGATCCAACGCTGACCTTTGCTGATCACCACTTTCGCGCCCAAGCGCGCACCAATAAATCCGCCCACCGCCATGGTTAGGCCGATCGGCCAAATCGGTAAGCCTGCGATAATGAAAAAGGTTAGCGCGGCGATATTGGAAGTAAAATTGAGCACCTTAGTGCGTGCAGTGGCTTCGACTAAGCCAAGATGGCCTAATGCGACAAAACACACGGTAAAAATCGCTCCAGTTCCAGGGCCAAAAAAACCATCGTAAAAACCGACCCCAAATCCGACCGTAAACGCAAAAGCACTCTCGGATAAGGGGGCTGGGCCTTGGTCGACTTTGGTCGCGGGGGCGAGTAAGAAATAGAGTGAGATAGCGATCAACAGCCCCGGGATCAGGCTGGTCAATAAAGAGGCATCAATATACTGCACCGCCTCCGCGCCAAGCGCCGCACCGACAAAGGTACAGCCAATCGCCAGTCGCATCGTTTTTAAATTCACGATACCTTGGCGCACAAAATACAGCGTAGCCGAAAAACTACCAAACGAACTTTGTAGCTTGTTGGTCGCTAACGCTTGAGTCGGTGGTACTCCTGCCGCCAGCAAAGCGGGTAAGGTCAGCAAACCGCCGCCACCCGCCATGGCATCAATAAACCCGGCGACGCAAGCCACCATCCATAACAGCCCTAATATTTCCAGTGAAAGTTCCATTTTTCCCCAAGCGATTCAAAGATAAACTCTAACAGTAGCGCTGCTCAAAACAGCGAAACACAAGACAACAACCTATTTCATTTACTGCATCATTTCGATCAAACTAGGTTTTGTTACGTAATTCAGCCAAAAAATATTCCGCTAATATGGCTAAACAATAATAAAATTCCCCTTCATCACAGGCAGACTTTAAGCGTTGTAAATAGAGCGTCGCCCACGGAAAAAGATGCTTGTTTAATAGTTCAATTGCTGCGGATTCTTGATCTTGTTCAAGAAAGTGAGCAAAGGCCAATAGCATCAATCCAAATTGATCTTCTGGCTCGTGGCAATCAAGTTGCACCGCTACGCCATGACGTTGGAGAAATTGACGATAAGCTAAGGTACTTTCACCCATCACGATATTCTCAGGATCTAAGTACACCGATCCCCAAGGTGGAGCAAACATATACCCTAGCCCTTCGAATAGTTGACTAAAGTGTTCAGGTTGCGGTGATGGTAGGTGATGGCACACTGCCGCAATCGCATCAGGATCGCTCCAAGAGAAATAATTGGCTAATTGTGGAAGATCGTATAACGCATACTGCGCAGGTTCACTTTGCGGTGCATAATAAAATAAGCTACCCAGGATTCTGGGAACAATTGCTAACATTAACTTTCCTTTGTTCTAAAACGTACTCAGCCTGCGATCCAAGTACCCAAGCATACTTGCTTATGGTATCTGATCTCACAGGCTGAAAGTTAAACTCGGTTGAAAAGAAGAATACCGTCAAAGTATCCTCCCAACAGCCATCACTACATCGTTATCCACCACAGATTATAAAATGCAATACGTGAAGCTAACTCGCCAATAATCATGATTAGCGCACCACTGAAAAGTAAAGGTTTAACGGCTTGTTTTTTGAGTAAGACCCACACCGCAAGTGCAAGGGCAATGGCGATGGAGAACCAATAAGTGTACCAGTACACCATTTGTGCACTCACTAAATCTGGTACCTGCTCGGTTAAAAATGCCATATATCCCGTACGAGTAGCCAAGGAAACCACCGCTCCGATGATCACCACTAAACTAGCGAGTCGCTTAACACCAAGCCCTAAAGCACACATGCCACCAGAGATAGCCACGGTCAACCACAAATGCAGCGACGTATAATGGCTATTCCAAGCTGGAACGGTGGCCAATTGGTAAACTTGTGTAATCGACCAAGCAAAAGCAAGACCCAATAGCGCCGTGATTCCATTTAACCATTGGTGCAATGTATCAGTAACCGTAACGTTAAGCTTGGCTTGCAGGGTTGCACGTAGGCGAGTAGCACTAAGAGCCACGGTTAAACAAACGCCACCAAAATAGAGGCCGCTTAACACAATTTCATTACTCATTGGTGAGCGGAATAAACCAAATAGTAAGTTAAACGCACGCAGAGGCTGCCCCATATGTAAGCCACCCAGCACCATTCCTACTGCCAATAAAATCATGGCAACGAGATTGATTTTATGACGCTGAGCGTGAGTAATTTGCCCAAGAAGACCGGCGATAAAAGCCAATACCATCATACCAACCGCGGTTTGGCCTAAAACCGTAAAAAAGACTAAAGGTAATTCATGCATCGTTTATACCTCTGAAGGGTTTTGAACAGCACCGGTTTTATCACCCGTCATACGGGCATCCGCATGCGCTTTAATGACTAAACTTGGCTTGGTCAACTGCGGATCGGGTAATGGTGCAACCGCATTGGTATCACCGTATTTGGCGCGTAATGTGGCTATCTCATCAAAATCAAGCGCACGTTGTGGACAAGACTCGACACACACAGGTTTTAAACCTTGAGCCACTCGTTCATAGCAGCCATCGCACTTCGACATGACCTTCTTTTGTTGATCAAACTGCGGCGCACCATAAGGGCAGCGCATTTCACAATAGCGACAACCAATGCATTTTTCTTGATCAACCACAACTAAACCATCTTGTTTTCGCTTATGCATCGCCCCTGTCGGACAACCTTGAACGCAGGTTGGCTCAGCACAGTGATTGCAGGAGATGGATAAGTAATAGTTGAAGGTATTTTGCTGCCAAGCATTGCCTACTTTCTTCCACTCACCACCACCATACTCGTATACTCGGCGATACTTCGGACCTACCTCTTGCGCCTTTTCATCTTTACAACTGATTTGGCACGTTTTACAACCAGTACATTTAGATGAGTCGACAAAAAAGCCATATTGTTTCATTTAAAAATCTCCTCAGATGCGCTTAACGTCGACCAAATTGGTGTGTTGTGGGTTACCTTTCGCTAAAGCCGTTGGCCGTTGCGAGGTAAGTCGGTTGATACAACCACCAATATCAACACCTTGTTTATTGGTCTGCGCCCATGCGCCTTCTGGCATCGCCGTTACACCGGGCATGATACGTGGTGATACCTTGGCTTTAATTCGCACTCTTCCTCTGTCATTAAATACTTCGACAAAATCATCATTGTGGATGCCTCTCACTTGTGCATCGATAGGGTTAATCCACAGAACATCAGGTGCAACTTCTTTCAATTGAGCTACCGATGAATAGGTTGAGTGACAATGACCTTTGGGATGAAAGCCTGTCAATTGCAACGGATATTTCTCAAGCATTGCTTTATCTTCGATGCCTTCGACTGCTGGCCAGTATTCTGGGATCGCTGAAATTTTATCCCCAGGCAGTAATTGCCACTGAGTCGCCAGTTCTGCTAACTGCTCTGAATAGATCTCAATTTTGCCTGATGGCGTTTTCAACGGGTGCTGCGCAGGATCATCACGAAAATCTTTTAACGCAATATGCTGGCTGCTATCGGCAATCCGGCGATCAATCACCCCCATGCCATCGGTTTGCTCAAATGTAGGCAAATGCGGTTCTTGTTTACGAACTTGGTTGTAAGCATGTTCGATCCACTCTTGATAGCTTCGACCTTCGGTAAACGCCTCTTTCAGCCCCATCTTAGCCGCGATTTCCGCCAAGACATCATAGGTCGGCCGGTTTTCCCACATGGGTTCAATCGCTTTTTGCAAACGAACCAAATAATGATAAGACCCTGATTGATAAGAATTATTAATCAATTCATCAGATTCTAGGGTTGAGACATCCGGCAGTAATAAATCCGCGTATTTAGCGCTCGCCGTCATATGGTTATCCCACACCAGAATAAACTCACACAACGACTCATCACGCAGCACTTTATCCACTTGGTTAAGATCTGAATGCTGATTTGCGGTGATATTCGACGCGTAATTCCATAAGAATTTCACATTGGTCGTTAAACGATCCCGACCTTTGATGTAGTCTTTTTCTGGTGTCATCTCTGTGCCGCGAGTGATCGCATCAACCCAGCTAAAACAGGGAATCGAGACTTTGATTGGGTTCGGTATCGCCAAACCTGCTAGCGGATAATTGACACTGCCTCCCCAAGTACCAATATTGGTTCCTGGACGCCCAAACTGACCCGTCATGATAGGTAGCATCATGATCGCACGTGCAGCATGCTCACCGTTTTGTGTACGTTGAACTCCCCAGCCTTGAGAAATCCACGCCGCTTTAGCGCCAGCAATTTCACGAGCCAATTGACGAATACGTTGCGCTGGAATTTCGGTCAATGCCTCCGCCCATTCTGGCGTTTTTTCGATTTGGTCTTGTCCGAGACCAAGAATATAAGCCTTATACGATGAGTTCGCTGGCGCACTAGCAGGCAAGGTATCTTCACTCCAACCAACCGTATATTGGTTCAGCATGGCCTCATCGAGCAGATTTTCTTTGATCAAGGTATGCCCGATTGCCGCAACTAACGCCGCATCGGTACCTGGACGAATCGGTAACCATTCAGCATTAAATGCGGTTACGCTATCGGTACGACGAGGATCAATCAAAATAACCTTAGCGCCGCTTTGTTCAAGAGCATGATAAATTTCAGCAATTTGCCCACCACCTGACATGCGCGTTTCTGCCAAGTTTTGGCCAAACATCACCACTAAATCCGAATTTTTAATCTCAGCAAAAAGCGTTTGTTGCTCTGTACCGTAAATATTTCCCGCTTGCCCAAAAATAAACGGTTGAATACGGTTAAGTTGAGCTTCCGAATAGCTATTGTGCATATCTAAGAAGCCGCCGGCTAAATTAAGCAGGCGCTTACACGTATTGCGGCCTTGTAAATTCGCTCCTGTTGTTCCACTACCGTATTGATAGTAAATCGCTTCATTGCCATACGTATTGATCACCCGCTGTAGCTGATCGGCAACGATAGTGGTAGCTTCATCCCAACTGATACGCTTGAATTTACCTTCACCACGTGCGCCAACCCGTAGCATCGGGTACTTTAAACGATCAGGGTTATAGGTTCGGAAACGAGCCGAGCGACCTCGTAAGCAAGGACGGATTTGATGCTGACCAAAAATCGCTTCATTGACTCCATCTTCAGGAGAAATCTTGACCGCTACACCATCGCGTACATGAACTTTAAATGGGCAACGGCTGCCACAGTTTACTAGACAAGCGCTATAACGGATCTGTTCTGAACTCGATGAGGAGGATGGCGTTGGTGCTGCTAACGCATTGAATGGCAAGCTGATCGAACTGGCGGCCAAGGTTGCGCCAGAAGCAACCGCGGAGTTTTGAATAAACTCACGGCGCGTGAATAATTTTTTGATTATTGATGTGGACATAGTAGACCCTCCAATGTATTGGTCTATTATCCAAACCTTGCATCAGTCACCCTATGATCACTATCAATAAAAATATCATTAAACATTGCATTTCTTAAACACTTATCACCAAAACTTAACAATAATAATTATCATTAATCTTTTGTTGATTCACGAAATTGCCACGCAATCGCATTGGCTGGACAAATTGGACGACATTCGCCACACCCATTACATAAATTCTCATCAACCACCGGCTGTTGTTTAGGCTCACAATCAATAGCCTGAGTTGGACACTGCTCAGTACATAACTCACAATACCCTAATAAACGGTTATGGCACTGATAAGCAAAGGTCGGTAATAGCTCAGTTTTAGTAGCAGGTAGCAGCGCACCTGTCGGGCAAGCTTGGGCGCACTGAGTGCATAATTGACAATGATTGTAATCTAGACATAGCTCTGGCCATTGCCCTGTTAATTGGATCACTGAACTCGGGCAGGCTTTAACACACGAACCGCAGCCATCACATAACTGCCTAAACTGCGCCTCTACCAATGCCCCAGGCGGACGAGGTACGGTACGTCGCGGTTGATCATCAACCTCATAATAAGCCGCCTTACCTCTGGCAACTAAACCACGAAAAAGATCACGGCGACTAAAATTACGGGGACTATTACTCATCACCACCAAGCTACGCTAAACGACCACCAGCCAATCATATCGTGAAAAGACCTAAAGCTAAAAGTCTGGTTCATGTTCAAAAAAACAGATGACCTCGCTTGCACTTGCTGATGCGCGTAAAAAAGCCCGCTGACGAGCGGGCAAAGAGGTTGTCAGAGAGGCTTAAAGCCTCTCTTGTTGTAATACCAATTAAGCTTGGTTAGCTTTTACACGTGCATGCAGCTCTTGTACTGAGGTGACCGAGGCTTTGGCATCCGCGGTATGCGCCATACAAGTAGCAAACGCTGCGTTTAACGTCGTGGTGTAGTTGACTTTGTGTGCCAACGCGCCTCGGCGCAGAACTTTTGAGTCTTCAATCGCTTGACGACCAGAAGCAGTGTTGACGATGTAGGTGTACTCGTGGTTCTTGATCCGATCCAGAATGTGTGGACGACCTTCATGCACCTTGTTAACCAGACGTGGGTTAATCCCAGCTTCGCCAAGTATCACTGCAGTGCCGTGAGTCGCATCCAACTGATAACCCAATTTCACCAACTTAGAAGCCAGATCAACGGCACGCTGTTTGTCGCCTTCACGTACCGACAGTAGTGCACGACCACCTTCTGGATACACCGAGCCACTGCCCAATTCTGCTTTGGCATACGCTTCAGCAAACGTTGCACCGACACCCATGACTTCACCGGTTGAGCGCATTTCAGGGCCAAGCAGTGGATCTACGCCAGGGAACTTGTTGAATGGCAGAACCACTTCTTTGACTGAGTAGTAAGGTGGAATGATCTCTTTAGTGAAGCCTTGTTGCTCCAGAGTTTGTCCAACCATGACTCGCGCAGCGATTTTCGCCAATGGTGCGCCAGTCGCTTTTGACACAAACGGTACGGTACGCGCAGCGCGTGGGTTGACTTCAATCAGGTAAACTTCGTTGTCTTTGACCGCAAACTGAATGTTCATCAGGCCACGTACGCCCAATTCAAATGCCAGTTTCTCAACTTGCTCACGCATCTTGTCTTGGATTTCTTGGCTCAGCGTATAAGCGGGCAGTGAACAGGCAGAGTCACCAGAGTGAACACCGGCTTGCTCAATATGTTCCATGATACCGCCAATCACAACGCGTTCACCATCACAAATTGCATCGACATCGACTTCGGTAGCATCATCCAAAAAGCGATCTAACAACACTGGCGATTCATTCGATACGCTGACCGCTTCATTAAAGTAACGACGCAGATCTTGCTCATCGTAGACAATTTCCATCGCACGGCCGCCCAATACATAAGATGGACGAACCACGAGTGGGAAACCGATTTCACGCGATTTTTCAATCGCTTGCTCAATCGCTGTCACGGTGGCGTTCTCAGGCTGTTTAAGACCTAAACGTTGTACCGCTTGCTGGAAGCGTTCACGGTCTTCCGCGCGGTCAATCGCATCAGGGCTAGTACCAATCACCGGTACACCGGCAGCTTCTAGCGCACGGGCTAACTTGAGCGGCGTTTGACCACCGTACTGTACGATCACCCCTTTTGGCTTCTCAACTCGCACGATAGCAAGTACATCTTCCAAAGTGATTGGCTCAAAGTAGAGACGATCTGAAGTGTCATAGTCGGTTGATACGGTTTCTGGGTTACAGTTAACCATGATGGTTTCATAACCATCTTCACGTAGCGCCAGTGCTGCGTGTACACAACAGTAGTCAAATTCGATGCCTTGGCCGATACGGTTTGGGCCACCGCCGATCACCATGATCTTATCTTTATCGGTTGGATTCGCTTCACACTCTTCATCATAAGTTGAGTACATGTAAGCGGTATCGGACTTAAATTCTGCCGCACAGGTATCCACACGCTTGTACACTGGGTGGATATTATATTGGTCACGCAGACGACGGATTTCGCCTTCACCCACCCCGAGCAGTTTTGACAAACGCGCATCGGAGAAGCCTTTACGTTTCACCTTACGCAGAATGTCTTGATTCAAACCTGCAAAACCACCGGCTTTAACTTGCGCTTCGATATTGACCAGCTCTTCGATTTGCACCAAGAACCAGCGGTCAATATTGGTCAGGTTAAACACACCGTCAACTGACATACCAGCACGGAAGGCATCGGCGATATACCAAATACGCTCAGCACCAGCTTCTTTCAGTTCATAGCGGATTTTGGTCAGCGCATCTGGCGCGTCCAGATCCACTTTTTCATCCAGACCTGCTGCGCCCACTTCTAAGCCACGCAGTGCTTTTTGCAGCGATTCTTGTTGGTTACGACCAATCGCCATCACTTCACCAACCGACTTCATTTGCGTAGTCAGGCGGTCATTGGCACCGGCGAATTTTTCGAAGTTGAAACGAGGGATCTTAGTCACCACGTAGTCGATGGTCGGCTCGAACGAGGCTGGAGTTGCACCGCCAGTGATGTCGTTCATCAATTCATCTAGCGTAAAGCCCACTGCCAATTTGGCGGCTACTTTCGCAATCGGGAAGCCGGTGGCTTTAGAAGCCAGTGCTGATGAGCGAGATACCCGTGGGTTCATCTCGATGATCACCATACGACCATCTTTCGGATTGATACCGAACTGAACGTTAGAACCACCGGTTTCTACGCCGATTTCACGCAGTACCGCCAGCGATGCGTTACGCATCAGTTGGTACTCTTTATCGGTCAGAGTTTGTGCTGGCGCAACCGTGATCGAGTCACCGGTATGGATACCCATTGGGTCAAAGTTTTCAATCGCACAAACGATGATGCAGTTGTCGTTTTTATCACGCACCACTTCCATCTCGTACTCTTTCCAACCGATCAGCGATTCGTCGATCAGCAGCTCATTGGTCGGAGAAAGATCCAGACCACGTTCACAGATCTCTTCAAACTCTTCGCGGTTGTATGCGATACCGCCACCACTACCACCCATAGTAAAGGAAGGGCGGATAATACATGGGAAGCCAACCATATCGAGGACTTTATACGCTTCTTCCATGCTTTTCGCGGTATCAGCACGTGGGCACTCAAGACCGATCGATTTCATCGCCTTATCAAAGCGTGAACGATCTTCTGCTTTATCAATCGCATCGGCCGTCGCGCCGATCATTTCCACACCAAACTCAGCCAGTACACCATGCTTTTCCAGCGCCAATGCACAGTTGAGTGCCGTCTGGCCGCCCATGGTTGGCAAAATGGCATCTGGACGCTCTTTTTCGATGATGTTACGCACCACTTCCCACTGGATTGGCTCGATGTAAGTTGCATCAGCCATTTCTGGGTCAGTCATGATGGTTGCTGGGTTTGAGTTAACCAGAATAACGCGGTAGCCCTCTTCACGTAGCGCTTTACACGCTTGGGCACCTGAGTAGTCAAACTCACAAGCTTGACCGATAACAATTGGACCCGCACCAAGGATAAGGATGCTCTGAATGTCAGTACGTTTTGGCATTATCTACTACTCCAAATTAAGCGCGGTATTGTTTAATCAGTTCAATAAAATGGTCGAACAGCGGTGCGGCATCGTGCGGGCCAGGGCTTGCTTCTGGGTGACCTTGGAAGCTAAAAGCTGGCTTGTCAGTACGATGAATACCTTGTAATGAACCATCAAACAGCGATTTGTGAGTGGCACGCAAGTTAGCGGGTAGTGTCGCTTCATCAGCAGCAAAACCGTGGTTTTGCGAAGTGATCATCACCACGCCACGATCCAAATCTTTTACTGGGTGGTTAGCACCGTGATGACCGAACTTCATTTTTACCGTTTGCGCACCCGAAGCGAGGGCCAAAATTTGATGGCCTAGGCAGATACCAAACACTGGGATATTTTTCTCAAGGAAAACCTGAGTCGCTTCAATCGCATAAGTACATGGCGCAGGGTCGCCAGGGCCATTAGATAGGAAGACACCATCTGGATTGAGGGCTAACACTTCTTCTGCAGAGGTTTCGGCGGGTACCACAGTTAAACGACAACCACGGTCGACCAACATACGTAGAATATTGCGCTTGGCACCAAAATCATATGCCACGACATGGTAAGGCAATTCGCTGTCAGCTTTCGCTTCTGGCAGGCCGCCTTTTAGCGTCCATGATCCTTGTTGCCATGAGTAGGCTTCTTTAGTCGAAACCACTTTAGCCAGATCCATACCTTTAAGACCCGGGAACTCTTTAGCTTTGGCAAGCGCTAATGCTTGATCCAGATTATCGCCCGCCATGATGCAGCCATTTTGTGCACCTTTCTCACGTAAAATGCGGGTTAGCTTACGAGTATCAATATCTGCAATACCGACAATATTTTGCGATTTTAGATAGTCAGAGAGTGATTGTTCACTACGGAAGTTAGAAGCAATAAGAGGAAGGTCACGGATCACAAGGCCTTGGGCATGAATCGCGGTCGATTCTTCGTCTTCGGAGTTGGTTCCGGTATTGCCAATGTGAGGATAAGTAAGAGTAACAATTTGCTGAGAATAGGAAGGATCAGTGAGGATTTCTTGGTACCCCGTCATCGAGGTATTAAAAACAACTTCACCAACGGAAATACCATCTGCTCCGATGGAGACTCCGTGGAACACCGTCCCATCTTCTAGGACTAATAGTGCTGATTTACTCAAGACAACCTCCAGAATAAAAATGCATAAAAAATAAATTATTTTTCAAACCCACCCTCATACCAGCCACTAAACTATGCATTAGGGTGCCATAGGCAAATTGGCGATATTCTAGAGATCTAAATCTAACCTGTCAATATAACCCTAAAAACTTAACTTATTTTTACAGCAGTTAGATTCAATTGCAGTTCAAAAGCATCAAAAATACACATTTACCCAGTCAATTAACCTTACCAATCTCCCCATCGACCTGAATCAAGATTTTCCAATTTGAAATTATTGACAAAAAAACAACCAACCACAAAGCAAACGTTCACCACCAAGTTTTATGAACAAAAAACGCCACCAAAGCAAGAAAACCAAGCGAAACCAGCAAAAATACCATCAAAGTCACTTGTAAACACCATTACATGGCCAAGAATAGTTTGTTGCGATTTTGGATGATAAAAAAACGCCAGCAAATCGCTGGCGCATAATTATGTATTTACAATTCATTCAAACCTAGCACATCAGTCATCGCATACAACCCAGCCGGTTGCTGCGCCAGCCAAATAGCGGCTTTGACCGCACCATTGGCAAAAGTCATCCGATCGGTCGCTTTATGGCTGATCTCGACTCGCTCACCAATATCAGCAAACATCGCGGTGTGCTCACCAATAATGTCGCCAGCCCGAATGGTTGCAAAGCCGATTTCATGGCGTGAACGCTCACCAGTGATCCCTTCACGCGCATACACCGCAACATCACTCAATTGGTTGCCCATCGCATGCGCAATCGCCTCACCCATGCCGATCGCGGTGCCCGAAGGAGCATCCACTTTATGACGATGATGCGCTTCAATGATCTCAATATCGCAATAATCACCCATCACTTGCGCGGCTTTCTCCAATAGCTTGAACACCAAGTTAACCCCAACACTGTAATTAGGTGCCATCACAATTGGGATCTGTTTGGCCGCTTGAGCAATGGTCGCGCGCTGTAAATCAGAAAAACCAGTCGTACCAATCACCAGCTTTTTACCATACTGCTCACACAACGCTAAATTCGCTAAGGTGCTGGCTGGAGCCGTGAAATCAATAATCACATCAAACTGTTCAACTGCTTGCTCAAGGTTATCAACCAGCACTATGCTTTGTTTACCAATCCCACACAGTTCACCAATATCGACACCAACCAATGAGGACTCAGGACGCTCTGAGCCAGTGCCCAATTCACACAGCGGATTCTGGTGAGTTGCTTTTACCAGATTACGTCCCATACGCCCTGCGGCACCCGCTATCGCAATTCTAACCATCTTGCTGTCTCCATTCTCCACTGCCTGCGCAGTTGCAATTTGTTGCGCTAAACTACCAACTATCGTCGCCGGTGACTAGTCTGCGGCGAAACTCAAACAAGCAAACATCAATTTAAGCAAACTCTACCATTACCCGCTCAACAATCGGTTGATTGGCTTCGGGAAACTCATAGTCCACTAAATCCGCTACCTTGACCCAACGCCCTTGTTGACCTTCACGTCCGTAAGGTTGCTGTGCAAAAGCGCTGACTAACATAAAATCAAAGCACAGTGCTTTGTCTGGGTAGTCATAATCAAAATGCTGAAAAGGGCGCTGCTCGGTAACCACAATCCCAATCTCCTCTGCTAGCTCGCGCACCATAGCTTGCTCGACACTCTCACCGGCTTCAACTTTACCACCAGGGAACTCCCAATATCCGCCTTTATGCAGATGATCAGGACGTTTGGTAATATAAATTTGGTTCTGCTCTGGGTTAAAAATGATCCCTGCAACGATGTGGACACGTTTCAAACTATAGCTCCGGTTTAATCTAGCAAACTGAAAATAATCGAGGTCAAGCCGCCTCACTGGTCAATCACATTCTGTGCTAAGCATCATTCACAGGTCAACACGCTTGAGCGCTAAAACTCAGTTGCAAAAAGAGCCGCCACAGCGACTCTTTTATTTTTACTAACCAACAATCGGTTTAATTAATTTGCCCGTGGCACTGTTTGTATTTTTTGCCACTGCCACATGGACACGCTTCGTTGCGACCAACTTTGCGCTCATCACGCACCATAGGTTGGTTCGAACCCTGCTCTTGTGGTTCACCTTCAGGATTAGCATGCTGAGCTTGCGCATGACGCGCCGCTTCTGCCGCTTGAGCTTGGCGTTGAGCTTCCATGCGCTCAACTTCTTCTTGCTGCTGCACGCGCACTTTTGACAGCACCGTGATCACATCCGATTTCAGAGATTCAAGCAACTCTTCAAACAGCTCAAACGACTCACGTTTGTACTCTTGTTTCGGGTTTTTCTGTGCATAACCACGTAAATGAATACCTTGACGCAAATGATCCATCGCCGCCAAATGCTCTTTCCACAAAGTATCGAGCGTTTGCAGCATCACCGATTTTTCAAAGTTACGCATCACCGCCGGACTCACCGCTTGCTCTTTGGCTTGATACACTTCAACCGCCTGCTCGATGATGCGTTCACGCAACGCTTCTTCATACAGTTTGTTGTCGGCATCCAACCAAGATTGGATTGGCAGTTGCAGATCGAAGTCATTTTTCAGCCGCTCTTGCAAGCCATCGATGTCCCACATATCTTCCAGAGATTGTGGCGGAATGTATTCATCGATCACTGTGTTGAGTACATCTTCACGGTTTTGCGCAATCATATCGCTGATATCATCAGCGCTCATCAGCTCATCACGCAGCTCATAAACCACTTTACGCTGATCGTTCGCCACATCATCGTATTCCAGCAATTGCTTACGAATATCGAAGTTACGACCTTCCACTTTACGTTGCGCTTTTTCAATCGAACGCGACAGCATTTTCGACTCAATCGCTTCGCCTTCATCCATACCGCTTTGGATCAATGCTGCCATACGGTCAGAGGTGAAAATACGCAGTAAAGTATCTTCCATTGAGAGATAGAAACGCGAAGAGCCCGCATCACCTTGACGGCCAGAACGACCACGTAACTGGTTATCGATCCGACGCGACTCATGACGCTCGGTACCAATGATGTGCAAACCGCCCGCTTGCAGAACTTGATCATGTATCGGTTTCCAATCCGCTTTGATCTGCTGGATCTGCTCTTGGCTTGGGTTGTCCAGTTTTTCCACTTTCGCTTGCCAGCTACCACCCAATACAATATCGGTACCCCGACCAGCCATGTTGGTAGCGATGGTTACTGCTCCAGGCATACCAGCTTGAGCAACAATTTCCGCTTCTTTTTCATGGAACTTAGCGTTGAGTACATTGTGCTTAATGCTGGCTTTTTGCAGTGCGTTAGACAGCAGCTCCGACTTTTCAATCGAAACGGTACCGACCAGTACCGGTTGGCCTTGTTTGACCCGCAGTTTGATATCTTCAATGATCGCGGCAAACTTCTCGGCTTCCGAGCGGTACACCACATCCGGCATATCATTACGCACCATAGGTTTGTTGGTGGGGATCACCACAGTTTCCAAACCATAGATTTGTTGGAATTCAAACGCTTCGGTATCGGCGGTTCCGGTCATACCAGAGAGTTTTTCGTACAGACGGAAGTAGTTTTGGAAAGTGATCGAAGCCAAGGTTTGGTTTTCGTTCTGGATTTTCACCGCTTCTTTCGCTTCCACCGCTTGGTGCAAGCCATCGGACCAACGACGCCCTGGCATAGTACGACCGGTGTGCTCATCGACGATCACCACTTCACCATCCGGGGTTACGATGTAATCGACGTTCTTTTCAAACAGAACATGGGCACGCAGCGCGGCGTTAACATGATGCAGCAAACTAATGTTGGCTGGTGAATAGAGCGTATCGCCCTCAAGCATCATACCGTTTTTCACCAACAGCTCTTCGACAAACTCTTGGCCCGTTTCGGTTAGATGTACCTGCTTAGATTTTTCATCCACCGTAAAGTGACCGTCACCACGGTACTCTTCAGAATCTTCTTGATCTTGTTTTTGTAGCAGTGGGATCAGCTTATTGATACGGATATACAGATCCGAGCTGTCTTCTGCAGGGCCGGAAATGATCAACGGTGTACGCGCTTCGTCGATTAAGATCGAGTCCACTTCATCGACCACGGCGAAGAAACGAGCGCGTTGCACGCGATCTTCTGGGCGGAACGCCATGTTATCGCGCAGATAGTCAAAACCAAATTCATTGTTGGTGCCGTACAGAATATCCGCTTGATAAGCTTCTTTTTTGGCTGGCTGCGGCATATTCGGAATGTTGATGCCAACCGTCATACCTAAAAATTCAAACAGTGCGCGGTTAGTTTCCGCATCACGTTTCGCTAAGTAGTCATTCACGGTAACAATGTGTACGCCCTTGCCTGGTAGCGCATTGAGATAGGCCGCTAAAGTGGCGGTCAAAGTTTTCCCTTCACCAGTACGCATTTCAGCGATTTGACCACCATCAAGTACCATACCGCCAATCAACTGCACATCGAAATGGCGCATACCAAATACCCGCTTGGATGCTTCACGTACGGTGGCAAAGGCCTCTGGTAACAGTTGGTCTAGATTTTCACCCTGTTCAAGACGTTGACGAAATTCCACCGTTTTGGCTTTGAGCTCTTCATCGGAGAGCGCTTCAAAGGCAGGCTCGAAGTTATTAATCTGTTTTACAATCTTGCGTAAACGGCGCAGTGTGCGGTCATTGCGACTGCCAATCACCTTTGTCAGTAGCTTAGTTATCATTTGTTATGGATCTCTCTGTGCTAAATCGCTGTCTATCGACCTTGGAATGGGTTTAGTCTCTACCTATTTTCAACTAAGGATACTGAGATAAATCATTACTATGAGATATTGTGATGACGGCGTTTATTTTCAAGGCACGCGGTTAATTAAGTGCTGCCTAGTGTAAGGAATTTTTGTCTTAACAACCAAGTTTCTCGATGATTTGTTGAATAGCAGCTTGCGGTTTTGTGCACTAAGCCCAATGTTGATAAGGTTACGAGGCGATTTTACTCAGGACAGTGCCAGCAAAGATGTACGTTTCGGTACGTCAAGAAGCGCGCTAGAATAGCCACTACCCCAATCAAAGGAGAGTCCGATGCGTGATCATCGCCCTACCGCTACCGATGAGTTGATTCAGGCATCCAAACTCAAACAAATCCAAGATCATGCGAAAGCTATTTTGCTAATTAATCGCCAATTACAAGAAATCCTACCAAAAGGCTTAAAAAGCCAAGTGCGCGCCGCCAATGTGCGCGGCGGTAATCTAGTATTAGAAGCCGCGAGTGCCGCGATTAAGATGAAAGTGGATTACGAGCGTTTGCATTTACTTTCGCAGCTTAGGCAAAACGGATTTGGTCATTTGATCACAATTGAAATACGAGTCAACCCAGATCTATATCGGCAAACCTTAGCCAATACCGATTCCGCCCCAATAGCCAAGCCTCGGCGACAATTATCCGAGCATACAGCGCACGTGCTGCTGGCGATTGCGGATCACGCTTCTGATAAGGTAAAGAAACGCCTGCAGAGCTTAGCGCAGTTGGCACAGACAAAACACCAGTAAAGCGCGATCTTTCACCGCTCCACACTTTGCTTTGCCGAGAAACAATAAAGCCAGACTTGAAGTCTGGCTTTATTAGCAATTCTATTACGACGCTTTTATTGTGACGTAGTGCTTGATGAAGCGCTTAGGCAATAACCATATTGGGCTCTGCAAACGCAACCGGAGAACCCGCTTGCTCTTCGAACGTTGCCCATTCCCAAGCTTCTTGATCAGCTAATACAGCACGTAGCAGTTGGTTGTTCAAACCGTGACCTGATTTATAAGCACGGAATTCGCCGACAATCGCATGACCTGCCATGTACAGATCGCCAATCGCATCCAGCACTTTATGCGTGACAAACTCATTGTCGAAACGTAAGCCTTCATCGTTCAGGATCCGGTAATCATCCAACACGATCGCACAATCAAAACTACCGCCTAAACAGAGATTTTGTGATTGTAGGTACTCGATATCACGCATGAAACCGAACGTCCGCGCACGGGAAATTTCTTTCACAAAACCTTGCGAAGAGAAATCAAACACAAGGCGTTGATCATCACCATCAATCGCAGGGTGATTGAATTCAATTTCGAAATCCATACGGAAGCCATTGAAAGGCAAAAATTCCGCCCACTTATCACCGTCTTCAATACGTACAGGTTTCTTAATGCGAATAAAGCGTTTAGCGGCATTCAGTGTTTCAATACCGGCTTGTTGCAGCAGATAAACAAATGGGCTAGCACTGCCATCCATAATAGGAATTTCAGGTGCATCGACTTCGATAATCGCGTTATCGATGCCCATGCCAGCCAGTGCAGCATTCAGGTGCTCAACCGTAGAGATGCGTACACCATGGTCATTGACCAGAGCGGTACACAGCATGGTATCGCGCACTGAAGCTGGATCAGCAGGAAAATCAACCGGTGGGTTGAGATCAGTACGGCGATAAACGATTCCGGTATTGGCAGCAGCTGGGCGAAGAGTTAGCGTAACTTTACGACCAGAGTGTAAGCCCACCCCAGTTGTTTTCACTATTTCTTTGAGAGTACGTTGTCTGATCATCTCGTTGCCTCGAATTTATTAGCCATAATGCACGGCCGGCACAACACCGACCGTCATCCTACCAGAATTTTGAACACTGTCAAATTATGCTGCTATTTTAGTCAGCCTGGCGTCTTAGGAATGCAGGAATATCAAGATATCCACTCTCTTTTTCCTGCTTTGGCGCCACACTTTGACTGGCTGAAGCGTGAGATGGCACTGCGACTGATTGAGCTTTGATTTCCACTCGTTCATGCACAGAAGCAACCGCTTTTTCTTCAACACGGGCAGTAACCGGAGCTGATACCGCAGCCACTTTCGCTTTACCACCAGCGACTAAGGTAATGTCTGGTTTTTTCTCATTACCAATACCAGTTGCAACTACGGTAACGCGGATTTCGTCTTGCATATCTGGATCTAACGAAGTACCGATCACCACAGTGGCATTGTCCGATGCAAAAGCTTTCACGGTATTACCAACCGTTTCAAACTCATCCAATCGCATATCTAAGCCTGCAGTAATGTTAACTAACACACCTCGAGCGCCAGCCAGATCGATATCTTCTAGCAGCGGGCTAGAAATTGCCATTTCAGCCGCTTCTTCGGCGCGATCATCACCGCGCGCAACACCGCTGCCCATCATCGCATGACCCATTTCCGACATCACAGTGCGTACGTCGGCAAAGTCGACGTTAATCATGCCTGGGCGAGTAATCAATTCCGCAATACCTTGCACGGCATTTTTCAATACGTTATTTGCGCTAGCAAAAGCTTCCAGTAACGTAATACCGCGACCCAAGACTTTGAGTAGCTTTTCATTAGGAATCGTGATCAAAGAATCAACGTGCTTAGACAGCTCTTCAATCCCTTGTTCAGCAAAGGCCAAACGTTTTTTACCTTCAAAGCTAAAAGGCTTGGTGACCACCGCAACGGTTAAAATCCCCAACTCTTTAGCCACTTCAGCAATCACGGGAGCGGCACCTGTACCAGTACCACCACCCATACCCGCTGCGATAAACACCATATCGGCACCGGTGAGAAATTCTTTAATCCGCTCTTTATCTTCCAGAGCGGCATCACGTCCCACTTGTGGATTGGCACCAGCGCCAAGACCTTTGGTGATATTACCACCAATTTGAATCACCGTACTCACACTGGTTTTACGTAACGCTTGTGCATCGGTATTGATGCTCATGAATTCCACACCTTCGATGGATTCACGCACCATGTGTTCAACCGCGTTACCGCCGCCACCACCTACTCCAACGACCTTAATTACCGCGTCGTCAGACATTTCCATCATCGGTTCAAACATGTGTTATCTCCGTTTTTCCTGTCTCTCAGGTTAAAACTCTTTTTGTATCCAATTGCGCAAGCGGCTTATCCAACCGGTCATTGACGGTCGTTTCGGCTCTTGATATTCAGCCTCATCATTGATTTGGCTATCTCTTGCGTAGTGAAGTAATCCAACGGCCGTAGCATGATACGGCTCTTTTACATAGTCAGTAAGGCCGCTCACTTCGAGTGGTTTACCAACCCTAACTTGATTGCGGAATACGCGCTCGGCGCATGCCACTAAACCTTCAATTTGTGCTGCGCCACCGGTCAATACAATCCCAGCGGCTAATTGGTGTTTAATGCCTTCTTTACGTAGTGATTCTTGAACGGTATCCACGGTTTGATTAACCATTCCGATCAGCTCAGTGTAGCGAGGCTCAATCACTTCCGACAAGGTTTGCCGTTGCAAACTGCGTGAAGGACGCCCACCAACGCTGGGGACATTCACGGTATCGTCTTTGCTGACCAATTCACTCAGTGCGCAGCCATATTTTACTTTGATCTCTTCGGCGTCACTGACTGGGGTACCAAAAGCAAACGCAATATCACTGGTGACCGCATTGCCCGCATAGGAAAACACTTCGGTATGACGCAGTGCGCCGCCGGTCCAAATCGCGATGTCCATGGTGCCTGCGCCGATATCAACCACGCACACACCCAGTTCACGCTCATCTTCGGTGATCACCGCATTGCTGGCAGCTAAACCAGAATAGACTAATTGTTCAACTTTTAGCCCACAGCGTTCGACCGCTTTGATAATGTTTCTCGCCATATCATTATGGCATGTGATCAAGTGCACGCTAACTTCCATGCGAACCCCTGATAAACCCAGTGGGTTCTTAATTCCTTCTTGATAATCGATGGTGAACTCTTGCGGAATCACATGCAGAATGCGTTGTTCTTCACCAATTTTGATCGATTTAGCGGTATGGATGGCGCGATCCATATCCTCTTGGCAGACTTCTTCATCAGAAATCGTCCCCATGCCTTTCTCAATCCGACTGGCAATATGCCGCCCGGAGATAGACAGAAATACCTGGCTAATTTTACATTCAGCCATCATTTCTGCTTGATCGATCGCTCGCTGAACCGATTTAACGACCGATTCAAGGTCGTTGACCCCACCTTTATCCATTCCGCGCGATGGGCTACTTCCCGCGCCAATAATATTAATTTGACCATCAGGGAGTATTTCACCCACGAGAGCGGAGACGGTGGCAGTGCCTATGTCCAGACCAACAATAATGTTGTCATCGACAGTCTTAGTCATCGTTTTTCTCTTGTGTTAACTCTTGTTCAGGGAACCAACCCACGGCGGCTCCAGTATCATACCTGAGGTCGATATAGCTGACTTGTTCAGCTTTATTACCTAATTGTTTATAGAGCAAAAAGAAACGCGCCACTCGCTCTTCTAATGACTCTTTACCTAATTCTAGACGAATGCCATTGTCGAGAATAATTTGCCAAGCTCTGCGCTCATTTAAAACTAATGAGGAGATATTTAAACCTAGCTGGGCAAATTTCGGGTTGAAATCTCGCCACGCGCTTAATACTTGTGACGCGCTGCCCTCAGGGCCATATAATTTAACGTATTCGCCTTTAACTTGGCCAATATCGCCATAAAAAACTCGGCCATGTTTATCTAATAACGCATTGGCATTCCACAACGCTTCAACCTGATATTCGGTTAAATAAACTTTAATCGTATCTGGCCACTGTTTACGAATCGATGCCTGAGCTACCCATGGGATCGACTGCACGCTCTGTTGCAGAACATTAATATCTTGTGACATAAAAGTTCCAATATGATTCAAGCGCGCTAATACCCGTTGCACATCGAGCGCGGAAACATATTGTAAGTCACCCTGTAAAACCAATTTCGACAGCGGTAGGCGTTGCTCATCCCACATCCAACTGATCGTGGTATACAGCAGACTCACGAGCAGCAGCAGTACCACCAAAAAAAAACTCGCCCCACAGGCATGTTGCTGAACATGTGGTGAGCGGGTAATTCTACGGCCTTCTAAAAGTACTTGCTTGATCAAAGCCTGATGTTCCTGTTTTAACCACTGGCAATTGGATGCTCCATTTCGCTGCATCATTACAGTATAAAGCAATAACTTTAACCCACGGATTATACTGAGGTGGTCAAAAGTAGCAAATACCCAACATCAGAAATCTGGGTTTGATACCAAGTAATTCACCAATGAGACACCCATAAGGTTACTTATATTGCTTGCATACGCGCAATATTGAGCTCTAACGCGGCTAAATGTTTGGCTACTTTCCCAACATCGCCCGCACCTTGCGTCAGTACCAAGTCACCATCTTGCAAGATGTTAGCCAGCACCGAAGGCAAGGTGTGACTATCGGCAACAAAAATCGGGTCAATTTTGCCACGACTACGAATGGTACGACATAACGAGCGACCATCCGCACCTGCAATCGGTTTTTCGCCTGCCGAGTACACATCCAGCATGATCAGGACGTCCACCTGTTCCAGTACGTTCGCAAAATCATCATACAGATCGCGAGTACGTGTATAACGGTGCGGTTGGAAAATCATCACTAAGCGTTTATCAGCCCAACCATTGCGAGCGGCTTTGATGGTGACATCCACTTCGGTCGGATGGTGACCGTAATCATCCACCAGCATCGCAACCCCATTACCGGTAGCAAATTCACCGAGGTGATCAAAGCGGCGGCCAGTACCTTGGGTATTGGCCATCGCGCGTAAAATCGCCTCATCACTAATGTTATCTTCACTCGCCACCGCAATCGCGGCCGCGGCATTGAGTGCATTGTGTCGACCTGGAATATTCAGGGTGATATCCAAATTGGCTTTGCCCTTACGCACCACCGTAAATTGACCTTGCTGACCAAGCTGACGATAATTTTCGATGCGTACATCGGCATCTTGCGCAAAACCATAGGTGATCACTTGGCGGCTAATACGCGGAATAATCTCGCAAATCACTGGGTCATCAATGCAAACAATCGCTTGACCATAAAACGGCAGGTTATGCAGAAAATCGATAAAGGTCTGTTTCAGGTTGTCAAAATCACCGCCGTAAGTGTCCATGTGATCCGCTTCAATATTGGTGACAATAGTCACCATCGGTTGCAGATGTAGGAAGGAAGCATCGCTTTCATCGGCTTCGGCAATCAAAATTCGGCTAGAACCCAAGCGAGCATTGGTACCAGCACTTTTTACCAAACCACCATTGACAAAGGTAGGATCTAATCCGGCTTCAGAATAAATCTGCGTGACCAGCGCGGTGGTGGTAGTTTTACCATGAGTACCAGCCACCGCTATCCCGTGGCGAAAACGCATCAGCTCGGCCAACATTTCAGCCCGGCGCACAATCGGAATGCGTTTTTCACGGGCGGCTTGAATTTCTGGGTTCTGTTCATTGATCGCGGTTGAAACCACCACCACGCTGGCATGCGCCACATTTTGCTCTGCATGACCAATAAAAATGGTCGCGCCTTTTTGCGCTAAACGTTCTGTGACAGGATTGGCCGCTAAATCAGAGCCAGAGATTTGGTAGCCTTCATTAAGCAACACCTCTGCAATCCCGCTCATCCCAGCCCCGCCAATACCGATAAAGTGAATCGCTTTCACGCGGCGCATCTCTGGCACCATAGCGCGAATTTGCGCGAGGTCTTGGGTATGTTTAATCGTCATAATTCTGTTCTCATTATTGGGTGATGGCGATGATTGCCTCAGCCACCACCTTATCTGCATCTAATTTCGCCGCGTGACGAGCTTTGTGGGCCATGGATAATAACCGAGCGCGATCCAAATCTCGCACCGCCTGAGCCAGTTTTTCCACACTCAGATCGGGCTGCTCAATCATTTGCGCGGCACCACAAGCCACCAAATGATCAGCGTTCAGCGCTTGCTGGCGATCTTTATGCATAAAGGGAATAAAAATCGCCGCTAGCCCTGCGGCCGAGACTTCCGAAACGGTCAGCGCTCCAGAGCGGCAAATCACCAGATCGGCCCAGCCATAAGCTTCGGCGACATCATCGATAAATTCGGTCACTTGCGCGTCAGCGATCCCCGCTTGTGCATAAGCATCGACCACCGCTGGCTGATTGTGTTTACCCGCTTGATGGCGAATTTGGTAACCCTCACCAAGCGCGGCCATCACCGCAGGCATGGTTTGATTCAAAATGCGCGCACCTTGACTGCCGCCCATCACCAAAATTCGCAGCGCGCCACTGCGCTCGGCAAAACGTTGTTCCGGCCTCGCAAGCTGGACCACATCTTGGCGCACCGGATTACCGACCACCGGCGCATCGCGAAATGCACCAGGAAAAGCTTGAAAAACACGGCGAGCGATTTTCGCTAGCCACTGATTAGTCAGGCCTGCCACTGCATTTTGCTCATGCAACACCAGCGGAATACCGAGTAGCCAAGCAGCAATCCCGCCCGGACCACTGACATAGCCGCCCATGCCAAGCACTGCATCGGGCTGATAAGCCTGCAAATGACGACGCGCTTGTAAAATTGCGTTAACGATTTGCACGGGAGCTTTCAGCAAGCTAACCCATCCTTGGCCGCGCAACCCTTTGACCTGAATAAAATCAATATCGATACCGTGTTTGGGGACCAAATCCGCTTCCATGCGATCCGCAGTGCCTAACCAGCGGATCTGCCAACCTTGTTGCTGCAACTGCTTTGCCACTGCTAAACCCGGAAATACATGACCACCAGTACCACCGGCCATCACCATCAATTTTTTACTGTTCATCGACTGTGCTTTCTTCTGCTGTGTGGCGCTCGACTAAACGGCATTCATAATCGATGCGCAGTAAAATCGATACCGCCACGGACATAATAATTAAACTGGAACCGCCGTAACTGATCAGCGGTAAGGTCAAACCTTTGGTTGGTACCATACCCGCGGCTGCACCAACGTTAACCAAGGTTTGAAACGCAAACCAAATCCCAATCCCAAACGCCAGATAACCACCAAATTGCTGATCGTACTGAAAGGCTTTTTTACCAATCAACATCGCTTTTAAGATCAGACTGAAAATCAACATCAGCACCAACACCACACCGACAAAACCTAGCTCTTCGGCTAACACCGCGAAGACAAAGTCGGTATGTGCTTCTGGTAGGTATTCTAGTTTTTGGATCGAATTGCCCAAACCTTGCCCAAACCATTCGCCACGGCCAAACGCCATCAACGATTGCGTCAACTGATAACCACTGCCAAACGGATCTTCCCACGGATCTAAAAACGCAGTCACTCGCCGCACTCGATAAGGCTCGATAGCAATCAGCGCGACTACGGCTAGCACTCCGGCTACCATTAGCGCCAAAAATTGCGACAACTTAGCCCCAGCAATAAATAGCATGCCAAACAGGGTCACTAGCATCACGATCACGGTACCTAAGTCAGGCTGAAAGAGCAGTAATACCGCCAAAGCACCAAACACCATGATCGGTTTTAAAAAGCCGCCAAAGAAAGTCTGCCGCACTTCATCGTGCTTGCGCACCAGATAACCAGACATAAAAATAAACAGCGATAGTTTAGCCACTTCAGCGGGCTGTAAATTAAAGATACCCAGTGGGATCCAGCGCGATGCACCGTTGACTGATTTACCCGCAGCTAACACCACGATCAGTAAAAAGAACGAAAAGCCGAGCAGCAGCGAGCTGTATTTCATCCAGCGCTCTAACGGGATTTGCAGCACCACACTGGAGGTGAGCAGCGCCAGCAGTAAGAACAGTGCATGGCGCAGCATAAAATGAAATGGCTGATCGGTCAGCCGCGAGCTGATCGGAAACGAAGCCGAAGTCACCATTACCAAACCGATCAACATCAGACCAAAGGTAATCCACACCAATTGACGATCAAACAGCGCCTTGGGTGAACGAGAACTCAACCAAGTGCGCAGTGTGGTGACAGTTTGGGCTAGAGACAAGCTAAGTTACCTATCGTTATGCGTATTGCTGAGCGAGTTGAGCAAAGCGATCTCCCCGCGCCATAAAGTTTTTGAACTGATCAAAACTGGCACACGCCGGTGACAGCAGCACCATATCGCCACTTTTTAACTGTGGGCGCAGGGTATCGATGATGCTTTCCAGCGAGTCATAAAAACGCGCAGTGGGATGCAGTGACATAAATTGCTGACCATCAACGCCAAAACAGCACAAATGCACTGGCAAAGTAGCGAGCACTGGCGCTAACGGTGTGAAATCCGCACCTTTACCGACACCACCGACCAAGAGATATAATTGACCTTGGATGTGTAGCCCAGACAACGCCGCTAAGGTACTGGCTACATTGGTCGCTTTTGAATCGTTAACCCAGCGGATCCCATGTTTGTCGGCCACCACTTGGCAGCGATGGCTCAAACCGGTGTAAGATTTAAGCGCAGGCAAAGCCAAACGGTAATCCACTCCAGCGGCATCAAGCAAAGCGAGTGCGGTCAGTACATTCGCCACATTATGTCGCCCGACCAAACTCAGCTCATCAGTCGCCAATAGCGCGTGATCACCGGCCACCAGATATTCACGATCTTGCCGCTTCGCCACACTAAATTGTGCTGGCTGCTCAACCGCAAAAGTGACCAACTTAAGGTGATCGGTCTGATCAGGTAAAGTTTGTGGATCATCGGCATTCACCACTGCAGTTTCAGCATGATCAAATATGCGCAGTTTGGCTTGGCGGTAATCGGCCATGCCTTGATAGCGATCCATATGATCTTCAGAAAGATTGAGAAACGCGGCCGCTTTCAGTTTTAGGCTAGAGGTAGTTTCTAATTGGAAGCTTGATAGCTCAAGCACATACAGCTCCACCTCAGGGGCGAGCAGATCCAACGCCGGAACACCAATATTACCGCCAATCGCTGTTTTTACACCAGCGGCATTGGCCAGCACACCGCTTAAATCGGTCACAGTGCTTTTGCCGTTCGAGCCAGTAATCGCAATCACTGGTTTATCCACATGCCAGGCGAACAGTTCTATATCACCGACCACAGGAATTCCAGCGGCCAGTACTTGTTGGATTTCAGCTGTCGCCAGCGCGATACCAGGGTTGGTGACCACTAAATCGGCATTGAGTAACCACTCAAGATGCCAACCGCCACGATGCAGTGCAACGTCAGACGAAAGTTGCTCTTGCCCCGGTGGTGTTGCGCGAGTATCGATCACCTGCACAGTCACTGACGGATGGTATTTGCGCAGATAGTTGACGACCGATAGCCCAGTAATACCGAGCCCAACTACCACCACATGCTGTATGTTTTGCCAACGATCCATGGAAATTTACATCCTTAAGCCAGTTTAGCGAACCTTGAGGGTCGCTAAGCCAATCAATACCAACACAATCGAAATAATCCAAAAACGCACGATCACGCGCGGCTCAGGCCAGCCTTTTAATTCGTAGTGATGGTGGATAGGCGCCATGCGAAAGATACGCTGCCCGCGCAGTTTGTACGAACCAACCTGTAAAATCACCGAGAGGGTTTCCATAACAAACACGCCGCCCATGATCACCAGCACAAATTCTTGACGCACCAATACCGCGATCGTGCCTAATGCACCGCCTAATGCTAATGCGCCGACATCGCCCATAAACACTTGCGCCGGATAGGTGTTAAACCATAAAAAGCCTAGCCCAGCACCGACCATCGCGGTACACACTACCACCAATTCCGAACTGTGCGGGATGTAAGGGATGTGTAGATAATTAGCAAAATTGACATTACCAGTCGCCCAAGCAATCACCGCAAATCCAGCCGCCACTAATACGGTTGGCATGATCGCTAAACCATCCAAACCATCGGTCAAGTTCACCGCATTACTGGTGCCAACAATCACAAAATAGGTCAGCACGATGTACATTAAACCGAGCTGGGGCATCACCTCTTTAAAGAAAGGCACCACCAGTTGAGTGGCCGCAGTATCTTGGCCATGTACATACAGCGCAAACGCCACCACTAACGCAATGGTTGATTGCCAGAAATATTTCCAGCGAGCAACTAAGCCATCAGTATTCTTGCGCACCACTTTACGGTAATCATCCACAAAACCGACCGCACCGTAACCGAGCAATACCGTGAGTACCGCCCAGACATAAGGATTGGAGAGATCGGCCCACAGCAACACGGTGATCACAATCGCAGCAAGGATCATGACGCCGCCCATGGTTGGGGTACCGCGTTTACTAAAATGCGATTCTGGTCCTTCACTGCGAACCACTTGACCAATTTGCAGCAACTGCAAACGCTTAATCAGACGCGGTCCCATCCACAAGGAAATCGCCAATGAGGTTAAAATGCTGACAATCGCGCGAAATGACAGATATTCAAATAGACGAAAAAAAGAAAAATATGGCTGGAGCAGTTCAGCAAGCCAAATAATCATGCAAATTTCTCCTTAAGAGCAGCCGCAATCTTACTCATTCCGGCACTGTTGGCACCTTTAACCAACAGCACTTGAGCGCGGCCCTGTTGTTGTTCTATATGTTGCTCAATAAATGCTAGTAGGTCTTGATGGGTAGCAAAGTGATGGCCTTGGCACCGATCACTGATCACTTTTGCATCCTGACCATAAGTCAGGACAAACTCAAAACCAAAGGGTGCAGCATGTTCACCGACTTGTTGGTGAAGTGCAAGGCTTTCGTCACCTAACTCCGCCATATTGCCCAAAATTAACCAGCGCACTGCCGAAAAGCTAGCGAGCAGATTAATCGCCGCTTGCATCGCCGGCACACTGGCGTTGTAGCTGTCATCAATCAAGCGAATATCGCCGCGCAGTTGTGTGAGATCAACCCGACCTTTGACTTGGGCAAGCTCCGCTAAGCCTTGAGCAATTTCGGTCAAGCTCGCGCCCATCTGTTGTGCTAACGCAGCGGCGGCCAGTGCATTAGCCACATTGTGTTGACCAATAATGCCAAGCTCGACATCAACCGCGCCTTGTGGCGTCACTAAACTAAAACTAGCCACTCCGTGCGCATTTAACCGCACATCACGTGGATAAAAGTCAGCGCTGTGATCGACCATAGAAAAAGTTGTCACTTGTTTATCGGCTAATACATCGTTCCAGTACTCGCCACCTTGGCTATCTCGATTGACAATCGCGACCCCACCGGCGGCTAAACCTTGATAAATTTCACCTTTGGCACGTTTAACCCCATCAATAGAGCCAAAACCTTGCAGGTGTGCCGCCGCGACATTATTGACCAATGCCACATCCGGCTTAACCAATCTAGTAGTGTAAGCAATTTCCCCCACATGATTGGCTCCCAGCTCAATCACCGCATAATCATCCGCTTCGGTTGAGCGCAGCAAAGTGAGCGGCACACCAATATCATTATTAAAATTACCTTGGGTATACAGCACTTGGCCTTTGGCACTTAAAATGCTCGCGACCATCTCTTTAACCGTGGTTTTGCCGCAACTACCAGTGATCGCCACGGTGGGGGTATGACATTGTGCATGTACCCAAGCCGCCAGTTGACCTAACGCTTGTTTGGTATCCGCAACTACCAGTTGCGAGCACTCACTCGCTAGCTCACGCTCAACCAGTAAGGCAACCGCGCCGCCGGTCACCGCTTGAGCGGCAAAATCGTGCGCATCAAAACGCTCGCCAACCAAAGCGACAAATAGCGCTTGAGCTGGAATGTTGCGGCTATCGGTCGAGACCGCGCTGATCGCGCGATCTTCGCCAACTAGGCGCGCATTAAGGAGAGTGCAGAGCTGTGAAAGCATCACGCGGATCATAATGGTAACTCCAATAACTGTTGCGCGGTTTCCCGATCTGAATAGTGGATCGTTTGCTGAGCCAGCACCTGATAATCTTCATGGCCTTTGCCCGCGAGCAGAATTATGTCTTGCGCACTGGCCTGTTGCAGCGCATAACTCGCCGCTTGAAAACGGTGATGTTCAATATGAGCGAGTTCAGGGTGAGCAAGTCCAGCCAGCATATCGGCCACAATCGCTTGTGGTGCTTCACTGCGTGGATTGTCATCGGTGAGGATCACTCGATCGGCAAACTGCTCAGCCATCGCCGCCATCAATGGCCGTTTACCACGGTCGCGATCGCCGCCACAGCCAACAATCACCCACAATTGTCCGGCACAATGCACGCGCAAAGCACGTAGCGCTTTTTCTAATGCATCCGGTGTATGGGCATAATCGACCACGATTTTAGCGCGCTGCGCACGTTGAAACAGTTCCATGCGGCCTAAGACGGGGCGCAGCTGTGGCGCGCTTGCCAGCAAAGCACTTTTGTCAAAACCTAAGCTGAGCAAGGTCGCCAGAGCGAGCAAGACATTACACGCATTAAACTCACCGATGAGCGGAGCGTGCAATTCGCCCTCGCCCCAACTACTCTCAAAATTGAGCGTGATACCGCTTTCGGTGTATTGCACTTGGCGCGCCCAAATCCCTTGCGCGGTGCTTGGTTGTGCTAGCAACGAAACCCCAATCGCATCGGGTAACTGTTTGACCCATTGCGCACCCACTGCATCATCGACATTGATGATAGAACGTTGGCAAGCATGCTCACTAAATAGAGAGAATTTCGCTTGCGCGTAAGCCTCCATAGTGCCGTGGTAATCAAGATGGTCACGAGTGAGATTAGAAAATACCCCGGCAACAAAATTAAGCTGTTTGACTCGCCCTTGCACTAAGCCGTGCGAAGAGGTTTCCAGTACGGTGTACTGCGCGCCGCGCTCGGCGAAATCGCGCAGACTGGCTTGAATTTGTAATGCATTACCCGTGGTATTCGCCGCTGGTTCAAGTGCATTTAAAAAACCATTGCCGGTGGTGCCCATCACCGCCGCTTGATGGCCTAATAACTCAAGCCACTGCGCAATCAATTGGCTAATGGTGGTTTTGCCATTGGTACCCGTCACCGCAATCAATTGATTGTGATGACCGCCATACAAACGCCCAGCCAACTCAGATAAGTGCAAACCAAGCTCAGCCAAGTAGATCACGGCCACTTGCTGGCAATATTCAATCTGACCGTGGGCATGCTTGGCATCCGCCTCAGCCAATACCAACGCGGCACCTTGCGCGATAGCTTGCTGAATATAATGCCGACCATCAACGGCATGGCCTTGAATCGCGACAAACGTATCACCCGCTTTGATCTGGCGGCTATCCAGCTCTAAATGAGTGATGGGCTGTGCCGCCAAATGTACGTCGCTCAGCTCTAACCAAGGAGCGAGCAGTTCAAAGAGCGCTTTATGCGTGTTCATGTTCCCTCTCACACTATGCTTTATTCGGACCGCGAGCTCGACACAACGCGGCCAATTTGAGGTGTTTCTGCTTTAGGAATCTAGCCAAAAGATAATCAAACTATCTGGCTTGGAAGCGGTTTTCATCCGGCGCGACATTGAGGATCTGTAACGCACCTTTCATAATTTCGGAAAAAACCGGCCCCGCCACCGCACCGCCATAATAAGAATCGCCCTGCGGCTCATTAACCATCACCACCAACGAAATTCTGGGATTACTCACCGGAGCGACACCAGCGGTATAGGCAAAATATTCATCACTATATCCGCCCGCAATCGCTTTACGCGAAGTGCCCGATTTGGCTGCAATCCGATAACCCGGTACGGCAGCGCGAGTAGCAGTGCCTCCCGGTTGGGTAACGGTTTCCAACATTTCTAGCACTTGCTTGACGTATTTAGGCTCCACCACTTGGAGCGCAGGAGCAGGCTGATCGCCTTTAATAATGTGGATTGGCTGATATTTGCCATGATTACCCAACGTGGCATAGGCGTGGGCAAGTTGGATTGGAGTGATCGCCAGTCCATAACCAAACGATAAGGTGGCAATTTCAAACGGAGACCAGCGGCGGCGATTGGGGAAAATCCCCGCCGTTTCACCAACCAAATTCAAGCTAGACATTTCGCCTAGTCCGACCGAACTGTACATACCAAGCAAAGCTTCCAGCGGCATCTCTAAGGCTAATTTCGCCACGCCGATATTGCTCGATTTTTTCAAAATTAGGGTTAAGTCAGCTTTCCCCACTTTAGAAGTATCACGCACTCGACTGCCACCAATTTGCATGGTGCCATCACCGGTATCAATCACGGTATTTTTATCGGCGATGCCATTGGCCAACGCCGCCAGCACCACAAAAGGCTTAACCGTCGAGCCAGGTTCAAAGGCATCGGTGATCACCCGATTACGCATTTTAAAACTTTGCCAGTCATTACGATTATTGGGGTTATAAGATGGTGCATTAACCATCGCCAATACCGCGCCAGTTTTGACATCCAACATCACCGCCGATGCCGAGGTGGCACGATAATCAACCATCGCCTGCTTGACGGCACGAAAAGCGATCGCTTGTAAGCGCTGATCGATGGTCAATTGTAACGGCTTGCCCTGCTCGCGCTCTTCTAGCGCAATATTTTCTACCACCCGACCATCTTTATCTTTGCGGATCACGCTCTTGCCTGACTCGCCGGTCAAAGTGTTGTTGTAGCTGCGCTCGATCCCCTCAAGCCCGGCACCATCAATCCCTGTCACTCCAACTAGATGAGCACTCACTTCACCGGCTGGATAATAACGCCGAGACTCTTCTTTAAGGCCAATTCCGGTCAATTTCAGTTCACGAATATAGTTAGCCATCGCGGGGCTGACTTGGCGCTGCAAATAAATAAAACGTCGCGTGCGGTTATCCTCAATTTTTTTGATCATCTCTTGTCGATCTAATCCGAGCACATCAGCCAAGGCATGCCACGGTTTTTTATCGACCAAGCCACCTTTTTTATAGATGTCGACCGGATCGGCCCATACCGCTTCCACTGGCACGCTCACCGCTAATGCTTCGCCATTACGATCGGAAATAATACCGCGCGCGGAAGGTAAGGTTTTGGCGCGAATTGAGCGTAAATCCCCTTCGCGGATCAGATTATCAGGCTCAATGATCTGGATATACGCCACCCGTGCCACCAAGGCACAGAAAGCGATCAACACAAAAAACAGTAGCAGATAAAAGCGCCAGCGGATAAAAACTGGCTCAGGCTGAGTAGAGCTCACTTTAGGCGAGACTTTGGCTGATTTGGCTCGGGCAGTTTTGTTGTTCATTTAAGATTGATCACGACTTCGGTTTCTGAGTCTGGACGCTGCATCTGCAGATCTTGTCTCGCCAATTGTTGCACTCGGCTATGTTCCGATAGAGCAGTTTCTTCCAAAATCAAATTGCGCCACTCATTATCAAGCCGTTCACGCTCCATAAACGCTTGGTCTTTAGCGCTGATCGCTTGTCTGGCCTGATGAGTCATAAATACCACCGCCATCGCGCAGCTAAAAATCAGCAGCAGCAACAATAAAGGCAGCCGACCTACGGTGAGTAGGTCGAGGGCAATTAATTTAGCCAAATTCGGCGGTGACTGACGAGGCATAGCAACCTGCTACAGCTTTTCCGCCACGCGCAGCACAGAACTGCGTGAACGCGGGTTAAGTTCAACTTCTTGATCGGTTGGTTTGAGCGCTTTACCGACGGTTTTCATCTTGGCGCTACCGAGGGCCTGGATCTGCACTTGAGTCAGTGGCAAACCATGGGGTACTACTGGACCTTGGCTCTCTTTACGCATAAAGCGCTTCACCATGCGATCTTCCAACGAATGGAAACTGATCACGGACAAACGCCCTTGCGGAGCCAGAATTTCACTCGCACCACGCAGCGCGGTATCAATCTCTTCTAATTCACTGTTGATGTAGATCCGAAAAGCTTGAAAAGCGCGGGTGGCCGGATGTTTTTTCTCTTTAAAACTTTTTGGTGCCGCTTCGGAGATCAGCTTGGCTAATTGACCGGTGCGGGTTAACGGCTCATTAAGCTCATTTTGGCGGTATTCGACAATCGCTTTGGCAATTCTGCGCGCATGTTTATCTTCGCCAAACTCGCGGATCACCCAAGTAATATCATCCAGATCCGCTTGTGCCAGCCAAGCAGAAACCGGCATACCACTGGTCGGATCCATACGCATATCCAGCGGGCCATCTTTCATAAAGCTAAAACCGCGCTCGGCATCATCCAACTGTGGCGAAGACACGCCTAAATCAAACAGCACGCCGTCAACTTTTCCAACTAAATCATAACGCTGTGCGTATTTTGCAATCCCAGAAAAAGGACCATGGACGATGGTAAAACGCGGATCATCGATTTTCTGCGCTTCGGCAATCGCTTGTGGATCACGGTCGATACTGTACAAACGGCCTTGTGGGCCTAACTGGGCGAGAATGCTGCGGCTGTGACCACCACGGCCAAAGGTACCGTCGATGTAGATCCCATCCGGCTTGATCGCCAATCCTTCAATCGATTCGTTAAGGAGTACAGAGATGTGTTGGAAAGATGCAGTCATGATTTTCTCGTTGTGCTGGGCATACCCGCCATATAGTGTACTGATTTCAGACACTACCGCTAACTATAAGCGTTACAGGACGTGACTTTGCGCTAAGTTTAATGGTTTTGCTGTTACCTGAGTCAGCAAAAAGCAAAAAACCCACCATAACACAAGGCTATGATGGGTCTGCAATAGGTGGAGTCGACGTATAAGCCGGGTTCTGTTCCGCTTGCGCGGTAGTAGCCATTCCTCTAGGCCAGCAATCACTCACTGGCTCAAGCAACCTACCCGCCTCCTAACGCGAGCAACGCTATGTGGAGGCCTATTTGGTCTTGCTCCGGGTGGAGTTTACCCTGCTACGAACTGTTGCCAGTCGCACGGTGCGCTCTTACCGCACCCTTTCACCCTTACCTGATCCTATCCCGAAGGAGAGGCCATCGGCGGTTTGCTCTCTGTTGCACTTGTCGTAGGCTTGCGCCCCCCAGGCGTTACCTGGCACCCTGCTCTCTGGAGCCCGGACTTTCCTCCCCCTTATCAGTCTCCCTGACACAAGGCCAAGGGACGTCAATAAGGCAGCGACTACCCAGTCAACTCCGCGGCGGATTGTAGCGGGAAGTGTGAACAGAGTCCAGAAACAATCGGTCAGCAGCTCAAATCTCGCTTTAACTGCTTACTTTGCCGCCAATCAGGAAGCGGAGACGAAAAAAAACCGCTGCCAGCAGCGGTTTCTTCAATCAAACGCGGAAAGTTAACCGCGTAGATCAGACATTACTTTTTCTTTTTCGCTTTGGCGTTTGGCAGGTCAGTAATCGTACCTTCAAACACTTCCGCTGCCAGACCAACTGACTCATGCAGCGTTGGGTGGGCGTGAATGGTCAGTGCAATATCTTCTGCATCACAGCCCATTTCGATCGCTAGACCGATTTCGCCCAGCAGCTCACCACCGTTAGTACCGACGATAGCACCACCGATCACACGGTGAGTCTCTTTATCGAAAATCAGTTTAGTCATGCCGTCCGCACAGTCAGAAGCGATCGCACGGCCAGAAGCAGCCCACGGGAAAGTCGCCACTTCGTAGTTAATCCCTTCCGCTTTCGCTTCTTTTTCGGTTTTACCGACCCAAGCCACTTCTGGCTCAGTATAAGCAATCGATGGGATCACTTTAGGATCGAAGTAGTGCTTCTTCCCTGAGATCACTTCGGCTGCAACGTGACCTTCATGCACCCCTTTGTGGGCGAGCATAGGCTGACCTACGATGTCACCAATCGCGAAAATGTGCGCAACGTTGGTACGCATTTGCTTATCCACATGGATAAAGCCGCGCTCATCCACTTCCAGACCTGCTTTCTCAGCATCCAGCAGTTTACCGTTTGGCACACGACCAATCGCAACCAGAACTGCATCGTAACGCTCAGGCTGAGCTGGCGCACTCTTACCTTCCATTGACACGTAGATCCCATCTTCTTTCGCTTCTACCGCGGTGACTTTGGTTTCTAACATCAGGTTGAATTTGTCTTTGATGCGTTTGGTATAGACTTTAACCATATCCTTATCCGCCGCTGGGATAAGTTGGTCAAACATCTCAACCACATCAATTTTAGAACCGAGTGAGTGGTAAACGGTTGCCATTTCTAGGCCGATGATACCACCGCCCATGATCAGCAGTTTGCCCGGCACTTGCTTCAATTCCAGCGCATCAGTTGAATCCCAAATGCGTGGATCTTCATGCGGAATGAATGGCAATTTGATAGGACGAGAACCTGCAGCCACAATCGCGTGCTCGAAAGTCACCACAGTGGTGCCGTCTTCGCCTTGCACTTCAATGGTGTTCGGGCCAGTGAATTTACCGTAACCATTGACGACATTCACTTTACGCATTTTCGCCATTCCAGCCAGACCGCCGGTCAGCTGAGTGATCACCTTCTCTTTCCACAGACGAACTTTATCAATGTCTGTTTTGGGCTCACCAAATACGATACCGTGCTCAGCCAACGCTTTGGCTTCTTCAATCACTTTGGCTACGTGCAGCAGTGCTTTAGAAGGAATACAACCAACGTTAAGACACACACCACCTAGCGTGTTGTAACGTTCGATGATGATGGTATCCAGACCTAGATCTGCACTACGAAATGCGGCGGAATATCCGGCAGGACCGGCACCTAGCACCACAACTTGGGTTTTAATTTCTTTGCTCATTGCGACCTCTTGTAGTCAATATCCCTAACAGGCTGATGGGCGTTATCTCTCGTGGTGTGATTTAACCTACCGCAACGAGAATGGCAAACCAATCATCTAACACGCTGACTTGCAGACCGTAACAGTTTAACGAGATGTTAATGGTGTGCAAAGTCAATCCATGTAGCCTGTGAGCGAAACAACAATTCAACCTAGCAAGCTTGCAGCGTCAAATTGCGAGAGAACCAATAGATCGGGTGGCTTACACCACCCGAAAACTCGCTTACAGTACCAAACGACGAATATCGCTCAGGCTCTCATTCAAGTAAGTGATAAAGCGAGCGCCTTCCGCACCGTCGATCACGCGGTGATCATAAGACAGCGACAGTGGCAATTGCAGACGTGGCACAAACTCTTTGCCATTCCACACCGGCTTCATCTCCGACTTAGACACGCCAAGGATCGCTACTTCTGGTGCGTTAACGATCGGCGTAAACGCAGTACCACCAATGCCACCGAGGCTAGAGATAGTAAAGCAGCCACCTTGCATATCCGCCGCCGTCAGTTTACCAGCGCGCGCTTTCTTCGAAACTTCCGCCAGCTCTTTCGATAGCTCGTAGATGCCTTTCTTATTGACATCTTTAAACACAGGAACCACCAAACCATTCGGAGTATCGACCGCAATGCCGATATTGACATATTTCTTCAGGATCAAGCTTTCGCCATCGTCAGACAAAGAAGCATTGAACGCTGGGAAAGCTTCTAACGCTTTCGCCGCTGCTTTCATGATGAACACTAATGGCGTGATTTTCATTCCGGTATCACGCTTGGCTTCCATCGCATTTTGCTCTTGACGGAATTTCTCTAACTCGGTGATATCCACGTTGTCCCATTGGGTTACGTGCGGGATCATCACCCAGTTACGATGCAAGTTAGCACCAGAGATTTTCTTGATGCGCGACAGTGGTTGCACTTCGGTATCACCAAACTTGCTGAAATCCACTTTTGGCCAAGGCAGTAAGCCGAGCGCCGAGCCGTCACCTTTACCCGCCGCTTGCGCGCCAGATTCCAAACGTTTCAGCGCTTCTTTCACGTAAAGCTGTACATCTTCTTTTAAGATGCGGTTCTTACGTCCAGAGCCTTTTACTTGCTCAAGATTAACCCCAAACTCACGTGCTAAACGACGCACTACAGGTGAGGCATGTAAGTACTGATGGTTTTCTTTAAACTCACCACTGGCAGCCGGAGCTGCTGCAGCGACTGGCGCTACTGCTGGTGCTGAAGTAGCCGGGGCCGGAGTAGCAACTGGGGTCGCAGCTGCCGTTACTGGAGCCGCGACGGGTGCTGCGCCCGCCACTTCAAATACCATGATCAGCGAGCCAGTTGAGACTTTGTCGCCAGCGGCAATTTTGATCTCGGTGACAGTGCCAGCAAAAGGCGCGGGTACTTCCATTGACGCTTTATCACCTTCAACGGTGATCAGTGATTGCTCTTCGGCCACCACATCGCCCACTTTGACCATGATTTCAGTCACTTCAACTTCATCACCGCCAATGTCTGGTACTTGTACTTCCTTGCGTGCCGCGGCGGCTGGAGCGGCTGCCACGGGGGCCTCTGCTTGAGGCGCAGGAGTTGGTGCAGCCGCTGCTGCACCTTCTGCTTCAAAAACCATGATCAGCGAGCCAGTAGACACTTTGTCACCCGCCACGACTTTGATCTCTTTCACGGTGCCCGCTTGAGAAGCAGGCACTTCCATCGATGCTTTGTCGCCTTCCACTGTGATCAGCGATTGTTCTTCCGCCACTTGGTCGCCAACTTTGACCAGAATCTCAGTGACTTCAACCTCATCCGCACCGATGTCAGGTACATAAATTTCGATTGTCATTACGTTTCCTTCCTTCAATTAAGCGTACTGCGGGTTGGTTTTTTCAGGGTCGATGTCGAATTTCTTGATGGCATCTGCAACCACAGACTTCTCCACGTCACCACGTTTAGCCAATTCATTCAGCGCTGCGACAACCACGTAGCCAGCATTCACTTCGAAATGACGACGCAGATTTTCACGGCTGTCTGAGCGGCCGAAACCATCGGTTCCCAGCACTTTGTAAGACTCAGCTGGAATGAATGCGCGTACTTGATCCGCGTAGTTCTTCATGTAGTCGGTCGCTGCGATCGCAGGTTCACTACCCATCACTTGTGCGATGTAAGGCACTTGCGCATCCGCGGTAGGGTGCAGCATGTTGAAACGCTCACACGCTTGGCCATCACGTGCCAATTCGTTGAATGAGGTCACGGAGTAAACATCCGATGCAACACCGTACTCTGCACTCAGAATTTGCGCGGCTTTACGCACTTCATTCATGATCGTGCCTGAGCTCATCAGTTGCACTTTGGCTTTGTCACCCGCCTTTCCTTGAGACGAATAGCTTTCCAGCTTATAGATCCCCTTACGGATCCCCTCTTCAGCACCCACTGGCATCGCAGGATGAGCGTAGCTTTCGTTCATCACCGTCAGGTAGTAGAACACGTTCTCTTGCTCACCATACATGCGGCGAATACCGTCTTGTAGGATAACCGCCACTTCATAAGCGAAGGTTGGATCGTAAGAGATACAGTTAGGAACGGTACCCGCCAGAATGTGCGAATGACCATCTTCATGCTGCAGACCTTCACCATTCAGTGTGGTACGGCCGGCTGTCGCACCCAATAGGAAGCCACGCGCTTGTTGGTCGCCCGCCATCCATGCCATGTCGCCAACGCGTTGGAAACCGAACATCGAGTAGTAGATGTAGAACGGGATCATCGGCAAGTTGTTGGTGCTGTATGAGGTTGCCGCCGCAACCCAAGAGGACATCGCACCCAGCTCATTGATACCTTCTTGCAGTACCTGACCTGACGTCGCTTCTTTATAGTAAGAAACAATATCGCGATCTTGTGGGGTGTAGTTCTGACCGTGTGGGTTGTAGATACCGATTTGACGGAACAGACCTTCCATACCAAAAGTACGCGCTTCATCAGCGATGATCGGCACAATATTCTGACCAATGTTCTTATCTTTGAGCAGGATATTCAGCGAACGGACATAGGCCATAGTTGAAGAAATTTCACGGCTCTGCTCTTCGAGCAGCGGCTTAAACTCTTCCAGCGCTGGCACCACGAATTCGCCAGTGAAGTTAGGCAGACGTGCAGGGGTATAACCATGCAGCGCTTTACGACGCGCGTGCAGGTACTCGTACTCTTTTGAGCCTTCATCTAGCTTCAGGTAAGGCAGGTTTTTGATCTCTTCATCGGAAATCAGATCTTGCAAGCCAAGACGGTTGCGCATCGCCAGAACATGGGTCATATCCATCTTCTTCACTTGGTGGGCAATGTTCTTACCTTCCGCCGCTTCACCCATGCCATAACCTTTGACCGTTTTGGCTAGGATCACCGTTGGACGACCTTTGGTCTCTTGGGCATTTTTGTACGCCGCGTACACTTTCGATGTTTCATGACCACCGCGTTTCAGTGCGAAGATCTCATCGTCAGTCATATCGGCCACTAGCGCAGCTGTCTCTGGGTATTTACCAAAGAAGTGCTCACGCACGTACGCGCCATTTTTCGATTTGAGCGTTTGGTAATCGCCATCAACCGTTTCGTTCATCAGTTGCAGCAGTTTACCGCTGGTGTCTTTGGCCAGCAGTTTGTCCCAGCCGTTACCCCAGATCACTTTAACCACGTTCCAGCCTGCGCCACGGAACAGACCTTCCAACTCTTGGATGATCTTACCGTTACCCGTCACTGGGCCATCCAGACGTTGCAGGTTACAGTTGATCAGGAAACACAGGTTATCCAGCTTCTCACGGGCCGCGAAAGAGATCGCACCGCGTGATTCTGGCTCATCCATTTCACCATCGCCAAGGAAAGCGTAGACACGCTGTGCGGTGGTGTCTTTTAGGCCACGGCCATTGAGATACTTCAGGAAGCGCGCTTGATAAATCGCAGAAATTGGTCCCAAACCCATAGATACGGTTGGGAATTGCCAGAATTCAGGCATCAATTTCGGGTGTGGGTAAGAAGGAATGCCTTTGCCATCCACTTCCTGACGGAAGTTATCCAGTTGCTCTTCGCTCAAGCGGCCTTCAACGAAAGCGCGAGCATAGATCCCCGGAGAAATATGACCTTGATAGTAAACCAAGTCACCACCGTCTTGCTCATTAGGCGCACGGAAGAAGTGGTTGAAACAGGTCTCGTAGAACGCCGCGGAAGATTGGAAAGAAGCCATGTGGCCCCCCAGTTCCAAATCCTTTTTCGAGGCGCGCAGCACGATCATGATCGCGTTCCAGCGAATGATCGAACGAATACGACCTTCGAGCGTGGTATCACCTGGGTAAGCAGGCTCTTGCGCCGCTGGAATGGTGTTGATGTAGTTGGTGGTCACGCCGGTTGGCATATCAACCCCATCTAAACGCGCTTTTTCTAATACTTGCTCAAGCAGGTATTGGGCACGCTCTACGCCTTCTTCACGGACAACGGATTCAAGGGCAGCAAGCCACTCCTGAGTTTCCAGTGCATCTACGTCATGCTTCATGTCAGACATGGCGATCTATCCTTCTGTTGGTTGGATTAAGTTGAATCGCAATGGCCGCTTATTGCGGCGCATTACCTTGCTGAATTCGACGCAGAGATCGCTCTCGACGAGTCTGCTCTCGGGTCAAGTCCAACAACGTTTCTTCAATATAAGCTAAATGAGAATGGGACATTTCACGCGCCTTTTCCGGCTGACCAGAAACAATCGCATTCACAATGTTAGCTCGGTGCTTAGTTACTTTCTCTACCGCTGCTGGGCGGTGATGTAATAATGTAAAGTTTTGACGAATATTCTGCTCAAGCAGCGGGCTTAAACTGCGCACAATGTGTAATAGCACCACGTTGTGCGCCGCTTCAGTAATGGCAATTAAAAATGCCATAACACATTCCGCTTCTTGATCGACATTGTGTTGATCAACATCGTTGCCGTGTTGAGTTTCGGCAATCTTAGTCGCACAGTGTTGGATCTGAGCAAAATCTTGTTCGGTACCACGCAATGCCGCAAAATAAGCGCAGATGCCTTCCAGCGCATGGCGCGCTTCCAACAGATCTAACTGCGTTTCGGAGTGGCTAGACAATAAATTGAGCAAAGGGTCGGTAAAGCTTTGCCACATACGATCACTAACGAACGTACCACCACCTTGGCGGCGGGTGAGCAAACCTTTGGCTTCTAGGCGTTGTATCGCTTCTCTGATTGAGGGACGAGACACATCAAACTGCTTGGCCAGCTCACGTTCCGGGGGCAGTTGCTGACCGGGCGAGAGTGATCCTTCCACTATCAATCTCTCCAATTCTTGTTCAATCGCATCAGAGAGTTTTGGCTGACGAATCCTTTGATAGGCCATAATTTATTGTTCTTCTACTTTTATTCTTGTTGCTGGCAATTGGTCATACCAATTTCAAGTTGCTGCAGAAATTAACATAATTAAAATATCACTGTCCAGCCAAAAGTTGACCCAAATCATGGAAATGCCACCTAGAAAACATTTTGCTAACAAGATTTAATTGAGACTGTAAAACAATTAAGCGAGTCGGTTACAAAAAACACACGAGCGGGGCATTAATGGGCTAGAAAACGACAACACCAGCGGATTTGTTGCTCGCAAGAGTGCGATTTGGGGATATTGCTCGGCGCAAAATGCGTGGACAGTCAGTGCCCACGGCATAAAAAGAAATGGCAAAATGGGAGTATCCGCAACTCAATGATTTGGCGTTGTGGATCAGCGGCAACAGGCCGCTGATGCTTCAAGTCACAAACGGATGAATCTATTTGGCTTCGATATGATCGATCATCAATTGCAGTGACTGATTACCACGAAATTGATTGATATCGAGTTTGTACGCTAAGCGAACGGTTTTGACCGAGGCATCCGGCCAGCGGCGCAGATCAACATTAAACGCAATCCCATCGATCATCACATTGCTGGCAAAGCCTTTATACAGTGGCTCTAACATCAATTTGAGATGCTTCTCGCCAACCAATTTTTGGTGCAACACTTTAAACTCGCCATCAAACAGTGGCTCAGGGAACGCTTGCCCCCACGGCCCGCCCGCGCGCAGTATTTCAGCGGTGTGTAGCGAAAACTGTTCCGGTGTCAGCTCACCATCACTGAGAATAATGCCTTTCAAAGCGGCATCATCCAGCTCTTGGCGTACCAGTTGATCAAACAGCTGACAAAAACGCTCAAAGTTTTGCGGCTCAATGGTTAAACCCGCCGCCATCGCATGGCCACCAAATTTAACGATGATACCGGGATGCTGGGTGTCAATTTTATCCAGTGCATCGCGCATATGCAGCCCAGCAATTGAGCGGCAAGAGCCTTTCAGTTTGCCATCACTGCCTTGCGCAAAAGCAATCACTGGACGGTGATATTTCTCTTTGATGCGTGAAGCGAGAATGCCGATCACCCCTTGGTGCCAATCACGCTGAAACAGCACTAAACCGTAAGGCAGCTCGCGATCGTCACTCAGTTGCAAACGCTCACAAAACGCCACCGCCTCTTGCTTCATGCCCTCTTCAATATCTTTGCGAGTTTGATTAAGGCTATCCAGTTCACTGGCCATGCGCCTTGCGGCGTGGATATCGTTACACAGCAGCAACTCAACCCCAAACGACATATCATCCAAACGGCCAGCGGCGTTGATCCGAGGCCCGAGCGCAAAACCAAAATCAGCCGCCACCAAACGCGATGCATCACGTTTCGCGATTTCAATCAATGCTTGGATCCCCGGACGCGCAAGCCCAGCGCGAATGCGTTGCAAACCTTGATGAACCAAAATGCGGTTATTGTCATCCAGTGGCACCACATCAGCTACCGTGCCGAGCGCGACGAGATCAATCAATTCCATTAATTTAGGCTCAGCCATGCCTTGTGCGGCAAACCAACCTTGCTGACGCATATGCACGCACAGCGCCATCATCAAATAGAACGCAACCCCAACTCCGGCTAATGCCTTAGAGGGAAAAGCACACTGCTGCAAATTAGGGTTCACCATTGCATCCACCGGCGGTAACTGTTGCCCCGGTAAATGATGGTCGGTGACCAACACTTGCAAGCCTTGCTGTTTGGCGTAACTCACCCCTTCTAGCGAAGAGACCCCATTATCGACCGTCATGATCATCTGTGCGCCACGCTGCAGCGCTTGATCCACCACTTCTGGGCTTAAGCCGTAGCCATCGTCAAAGCGGTTTGGTACTAAGTAATCAACATTACGACTGCCAAGCATCCGCAGCGCCAACACCGACAACGCCGAGCTGGTCGCACCATCGGCATCAAAATCGCCCACCACTATGATGCGTTTTTGCTCGACAATCGCGGCAAACAGCAACTCCACCGCACGCTCAATGCCGTGCAGTTGTTTAAATGAGTGCAGCGCTTTGGCGGCTTTTTCCAGTTGTGCTACATCGCTTACACCACGGCTCAGGTAAAGCCGCCGTAACAGTGGGTCGATGTGATCAGGTAACAGCGCAAGATCAGGCGCAGGTCGACGTTGAATTTCTATCATGTGATGACAGGCCAAAGTTACCTTCGGCCTGATCCTTTAATTAATGGTCAATAAGGATGACAGCAGATTATTGAGTGGCTTGTAGACGTTGCAACAACTGTGGCGCAGGCAGATAACCGCCAACCATCTCACCATTAGGCAAGAAAATCGCTGGTGTGCCGCTAATACCTAACTCTTGGCCAAGTCGGTAATGCTGGGCAATGGTTTGTTGGCACTGGGCGAGCGATTGACCTTTGGCCAGTGAATCAGTGCTAATGGTTTTACGATTAACTTTCGCCTCATGCAGCGCCGCTTTCGGATCGCTGGCGCACCAAATCGCGGCCATTTGCTCAGCCACTTGTCCAGTCGGCCCTTGGCGAGGATAAGCCAAGTAGCGCACGGTAATACCTAAATCGTTGTACTCTTGGATTTGACTGTGCAAGCGCACGCAGTAACCACAAGAGATGTCGGTAAACACACTGATCGCGTATTGCTCATTGGCCGCTTTAAATTCCAGCATGCTCGGTTGCAGTGCTGCCAATTTTTGCGCATTCAGCGGAGCTTGACGCTGCGCCAACACATCAACATAGCCGCCGTTAGCATCCAGCGCGTACAGCGTGCCCGCAATAAAATGCTGACCATCCTCAGAAGCAAACAGTACCCCACCAGAAGTTTGCACTTCGAGTAAACCGGCAATATCCGCCGGTTTGACCTGCACCACTTGCAGGCCGAGTTTGGCAAAGCGCTGTTCAAGTTGCGCAGTATTTGATGGCGCAGTGCTGGCTTGCACGCCCGCAGCCATGCTCAATAAAGGAAAGGCCAGCCATGTTAGTCGGCGCAGTATGCTCATCAATATCACCTTATTTTCAAGCCCTTGGATGGTGCTCGTTGTGGAGTTGTTTAAGCCGCTCAGTCGCGACATGCGTATAAATTTGTGTGGTGGATAAATCACTATGCCCAAGCAGCATCTGCACCACACGCAAATCCGCGCCATAATTGAGCAGATGAGTCGCAAACGCATGCCGCAATACGTGCGGCGAGAGTTGATCGAGTTCAATCTGCGCAATCAGCGCATAGTGTTTGATGCGATGCCAGAAGGTTTGCCGGGTCATTTGTTGACCACGGCTGCTCGGAAACACAATATCTGAAGTCCGTTCACCTAACAGTAAAGACCGTCCGTGCTGTAAAAAAGTTTCAATCCATTCCACGGCATTTTCGCCCATCGGCACCAAACGCTCTTTGCCACCTTTACCGGTCACGCGCACCACCCCTTGGCGCAAGCTCATATTTTCCATGGTCAGCGAGACTAATTCAGTGACCCGCAAACCGGTGGCGTACAACAATTCGAGCATCGCTTTATCGCGTAGCTCAATTGGCGCTTGCGGATCAGGTGCATTCAGCAGCGCCTCCACTTGCGCCTCACTCAAATCTTTGGGCAGACGCACCGGTAATTTGGGGCTGATCAACAGTGCACTCGGATCATCGGCTCGCACTTGCTCACGGTGCAAATACTGAAACAGCCGCCGGATGGCCGATAGCATGCGCGCTTTGGAGGTCGCTTGGTAATTTTGCTCGCTTAACCAGCTTTGATACTCCAGCAGGCCAGCAAAGCTAATGAAATCTAATCGATAGCCCTGTTCGGCCATCCAATCTAATAATTTAATCAAATCATTGCGATAAGAAGCGACGGTATTTTCCGCTAACCCGCGCTCCAACCACATCGCATCTAAAAATCGTTCAACCATCCCCAGATCTGTCGATAAAGGTTCAGCAGATAAGGGATCGATAGATAAGGCTTCGCTCACACAGTCCTCAGCTTTAGCTGTCTCGTTACAGCGTGTTTTTATTCTTAACTCAACAATTCCCGCCCGACTTGGCGTTGCCGTTAGGCGGCAAGTAGCACGGGTATAACATAAAAAAGCCCACGATGCAGGATATTGGCTGCATTGCGCCCATATTTATGGTTAGAATTTGCCATTGCTACCCCAACCGATACAAACAACTGATGAAGATTGGTCTATTTTATGGTTCTAGCACCTGCTACACCGAAATGGCAGCCGAGAAAATTCGCGCCATAATTGGTGAAGAGCTGGTGGATATCCACAATGTCAAACATGCTCCGCTCAGCTTGATGAATGATTATGATCTGCTGTTGCTGGGCATTTCAACTTGGGATTTCGGTGAAATTCAACAAGACTGGGGGGCGGTATGGGATCACATCGCTGGCGTGTCGCTAAAAAACAAGTACGTCGCGTTATTCGGCTTAGGCGATCAAGAAGGCTATGGCGAGTGGTATCTGGATGCGATGGGGCTGCTGCACAGCCAGATCCAACAGAGCGGAGCTAAGCTGCTTGGCTACTGGCCCAATCAGGGCTACCAGTTTGAAGCTTCCAAAGCCTTGACCGAAGATGGCAGTCATTTTGTCGGCCTAGCGCTGGATGAAGATTCACAATATGAATTGAGCGATCAGCGCATCGCCACTTGGGTGGAACAGGTGCTGAGCGAATACCACGCTGCGCTTTAAGCCTAGGCCAAATCTATGCCGCAAAGCCAGGCTGCTAAGTAAAACCATGCCACCAACGATTAAAGCGCTTTAGCCTGTAATCCCGCGCGCAAGCGTGGCCAATCAAATACTAAACCGGGATCGGTTTTGCGTAGCGGCGCAATATATTGATGCCCGGTAATCCGCGGCACGGTGATGTGCGGATAACGCGCCATCAGCGCTTGAGTCAGGGTGATCAACGCCTGATATTGCGCTGCGGTGTACGGCACAAAATCGGTGCCTTCTAATTCAATGCCAATCGAATAGTCATTGCATTTCGCGCGCCCAGCAAACGATGACACCCCAGCATGCCACGCGCGCAAACCAAACGGCACCAACTGCACCACTTCACCATCACGGCGGATCACACAATGCGCCGACACGCGCATTGGCGCGATCACTTTAAAAAACGGATGCTGTTCGGCATCCAATTGGCCGAGAAAAAACTGCTCAATATACGGACCACCAAATTGACCGGGCGGCAAGCTGATGTTGTGGATCACCAACAAAGAAATATCTTCACTATCACCGCGCGCATCACAGTGTGGCGAGGGGACTTTTCTCGCCAGACGGTACCAGCCTTGTGCATCGATCATGCTCGCTCCTTGATGGGTTGCTTAGATCTGTTCGCTATTTGGGTTTGTTCATTGCTTAGCTTTATTGACGACTTAGCTTTGTTCGCGACTGGGGATAAATTTGCCGCTGACGACCAACGCCAAGTCGCTGGCAGAGGGTGCCCATTCTAGCGTGCGGCCAGTGAAATGCGAGATTAAAGGCTGAATTTCTCGCCGACAGTCAGTATCATGGCCTAGTTAGCCATTAACACGGACCCTCGACTTGCGATGAAATCGACTCACAACAGCCAAGATCGCCTAGCATACTTAACCCAACAATTGCCGGCCGATATTACCCGCAGCGTCAGCGACGCGCTCAAAGAAGATTTAGGTGGCACACTCAATCCCGCGGCCGATATTACCGCAAGCCTGATCCCTGCCGATCGGATCAGCAGCGCGACCATTATCACTCGTGAAGCGGGGGTATTTTGCGGCCAACAATGGGCGCAGCAGGTATTTGAACAGCTCGGTGGCCAAGTCCATATTGAGTGGCATGTGCAAGACGGTGATACGCTTACGCCCAACCAAACCTTGTGTACCTTAACCGGGCCAGCGCGGATTTTGCTCACCGGTGAGCGCAGCGCGATGAACTTTATCCAAACCTTATCCGGCTGCGCCACGCTCACTGCGCGCTATGTGCGTGAGCTGCAAGGCACCCAGTGCCGCTTGCTCGATACCCGCAAAACCATTCCCGGCCTACGCAGCGCCCTAAAATATGCGGTCACCTGCGGCGGAGGCCATAATCACCGGGTTGGGGTATTTGATGCTTACCTGATCAAAGAGAACCACATTATCGCCTGTGGCGGGATCACACAGGCGGTGACTCGCGCTAAGCAGCTTAACCCCGGTAAACCGGTTGAAGTGGAAACCGAAAGTTTGGCCGAATTGGAAGAGGCGATCCGTGCCGGAGCCGACATCATTATGCTGGATAACTTTAGTCTTGAGATGATGCGTGAAGCGGTAAACATTAACGCTGGACGCGCGGCGCTGGAAAACTCCGGCAATATCACCTTAGACAACCTCAAACAGTGTGCTGAAACTGGCGTGGATTATATTTCGGTCGGCGCGCTGACCAAGCATGTGCGCGCGCTCGATCTCTCGATGCGCTTTAGCGCCGATCCCAAGCCCAATTAACACCGCAGCCCGTCATCATCCTGTGCAGGCCACCGATAAGGTGGCCTGCGTTTTTTTAACTGACTCGTAATCTTTTGCGCCGCCGCTGCAAGCAAGGCAGGTAAATCTGTGCGTGGCTCGCAGCCTACTATCAAGCCCATTTCTCCTGTGCATCACACTGCTTATCCTCACCCCACGATATACGTCAATAACAATGGAGAGAGTGATGAAAGCGTATAACAAACTGCAACAGGGCTTTACCCTAATTGAATTAATGATTGTGGTAGCGATTATTGGCGTGCTGGCCGCAATTGCCGTACCGCAATATCAGAAATACGTTGCCAAAAGTGAAGCGGCAGCAGCACTGGCTTCAATTACCGCTCATAGAACCAATGTGGAAATGTACGTGGTGGAAAATGGGGCTTTTCCAAGCGAAACAAATTTACCAGTTCCATCAACAACCTCTGGAAAAATAACTTATGGAACAGCAACATCTGGGGCTGCAGGGACCGGTTCAGGAACTATCGTCTTTACATTCGCAACCAGTGGGGCAAGTCCTAGCGTTGTAAATAAAAAAATCAACTTACAACGTGATGTAGAGGGATCGTGGGGATGCTCGTCAAACATTGATGAAAATTATAGACCCAAGGGTTGTGTTAAAGATAATGAATAACATTTAGCAACATGCTCACCAATCTAATCGCCATCTTGCGCCAAGCGGAGTTAATTAGCGCGGCGCAACAGCAAGCGGTGCTCGAACACGTTAGCGCTTGCGACACTTCGGTGCCGGAAGCGCTGCTGGAGCTCAAGATTTTCCATCCCCAGCAGTTAACCGAGCAACTGAGCCATATTTTTGGCTTGCCGGAAAGCGATCTTAGCCGCTACGACTATGCCGAGCTGTGCCAACAGCTCGGCTTGCGTGAGCTGATCACCCGCTATCAAGCGCTGCCGCTGGCCAAACAAGGCCATGTGCTACTGCTGGCGGTGTCCGATCCGACCTTACTACAAGCAGAAGAAGAGTTTCGCTTCGCCTCAGGGCTACAAGTTGAATTGGCACTGGCCGATCATCGCGCCTTGCAAGCGGCAATCCGCCGTTTGTATGGCCGCTCAATTCAAGGCGCGGCTAATCAAGGTAAAGAGATCAGCCAAGATGAGCTGGCCGATCTGGTGCAAGTCGGTGCCGATGAGCTGCAATCGATTGAAGATTTAAGCCAAGATGACTCGCCGGTCAGCCGCTTTATCAACCAAGTGCTGCTTGATGCAGTGCGTAAAGGCGCCTCTGACATCCATTTTGAACCTTATGAAAACCAATTTCGCATTCGGCTACGCTGCGATGGGATTTTGGTGGAAACTCAACAACCCGCTAGCCAACTCAGCCGCCGCTTAGCCGCGCGGCTAAAAATCCTCGCCAAACTGGATATTGCCGAACGCCGCCTACCGCAAGATGGGCGGATCAAACTGCGCCTCAATGCCGATACTGCGATTGATCTGCGCGTCTCAACCTTGCCCACGTTATGGGGCGAAAAAATTGTTCTACGTCTGCTCGACAGCAGCGCGGCCAATTTGGATATTGATAAGCTCGGCTACAACCCGCAGCAAAAACAGCTCTATTTAACCGCACTAAAACGGCCACAAGGGATGATTTTAATGACTGGCCCAACTGGCAGCGGCAAAACCGTATCGCTGTACACTGGGCTGCGCATTCTTAATACCGCGCAAATCAATATCTCCACCGCGGAAGATCCGGTCGAAATAAACCTAACGGGTATTAACCAAGTACAAGTGCAACCGAAAATTGGTTTTGGCTTTGCCGAAGCGCTGCGCTCGTTTCTGCGCCAAGATCCCGATGTGGTGATGGTAGGCGAAATCCGCGATCTGGAAACCGCAGAAATCGCGGTCAAAGCGGCGCAAACTGGTCACTTAGTGCTCTCCACTTTACACACCAATTCCGCGGCAGAAACCGTGATCCGCTTAGCTAATATGGGGGTGGAGCCATTTAACCTCGCCTCATCGCTGAGTTTAATTATTGCTCAGCGGCTGGCGCGTCGCTTATGCAAACAGTGCAAAGTGGCTCATGCGCCATCGGCCATTTTGCAAAACCAGTTTGCCTTTCAAGCACAAGAAGTTTTGTATCAAGCCAATCCGGCTGGCTGCAACGAATGTACCGGTGGCTATTCTGGTCGGGTCGGCATTTATGAGGTGATGGCGTTTAATCCAGAGCTGGCAGAAGCGATTATGCAGCGCGCCACCATTCAACAAATTGAACAACTAGCCAGCGCAAATGGCATGCAAACCCTGCAACAGTCCGGCTTAGAAAAACTGCGCCAAGGCATCACCAGTTTTACCGAGCTACAACGGGTACTCTATTTCTAAACCAAGCACGATCGACCAAATAACGAGTTTTTCTATGCAAGCGAGCAAATCTGTAGCCTTAAAACACTACCGCTGGAAAGGCATTAACAGTAACGGCAAAAAAGTCCACGGCCAGTTACTGGCACTCAGCGAATTAGAAGTGCGCGACAAACTCAAAGAGCAGCACATTCAGATCAAAAAACTCAAAAAAGGCAGCGTCTCCTTGCTGTCTCGCCTCACTCATCGGGTCAAAGGTAAAGACATCACCCTATTAACCCGCCAACTGGCCACCATGCTCACCACTGGCGTACCGATTGTGCAGGCGCTCAAGTTGGTGGGCGATAACCATCGCAAAGCGGAGATGAAATCGATCCTGGCACAAATCACCAAAGGGGTTGAAGCCGGTACGCCACTCTCAAAATCGATGCGTACCGCCAGCGCGCATTTTGACAGCTTGTATGTTGATTTGGTGGAAACCGGTGAAATGTCCGGCAATTTGCCGGATGTGTTTGAACGCTTGGCGACTTATCGGGAAAAAAGTGAACAACTGCGCGCTAAAGTGATCAAAGCGCTGATTTACCCCAGCATGGTGGTGTTAGTCGCGCTTGGCGTTTCTTACCTAATGCTGACTATGGTGATCCCCGAATTTGAAGCAATGTTTAGCGGTTTTGGGGCGGAACTACCTTGGTTTACTCAGCAAGTGCTCAAACTATCACACTGGGTACAAGCCTATAGTGGATGGGCATTACTGGCGATTGGCTCGGCACTCTTCGGACTCAAAACGCTACGCCAAAAATCATTGGCAGTGCGTTTAGCCACCAGTCGCCTCAGCCTGAAAATACCGGTGATCGGCTCAGTACTGGCCAAAGCCTCGATCGCCAAATTCAGCCGCACTCTCGCCACCAGCTTTGCCGCGGGTATTCCCATCCTCGCCAGTTTAAAAACCACTGCCAAAACCGCAGGTAACATCCACTTTGAACACGCCATCAATCAAGTATACCGCGATACGGCGGCCGGGGTACCGATGTATATTGCGCTGCGCAATACCGAAGCGTTTCCGGAAATGGTGCTGCAAATGGTGATGATTGGCGAAGAGTCAGGCCAGTTGGATGATATGTTGAATAAGGTCGCCAGCATCTACGAATTTGAAGTCGATAATACCGTGGATAATTTAGGCAAAATTCTTGAGCCGCTGATCATTGTGTTTCTTGGCACGGTAGTGGGTGGCTTAGTGGTGGCGATGTACTTGCCAATCTTTAACTTGATGAGTGTCTTAGGTTAGTATGGCAATCCCACGCACTTCGACGCTGGGACAATTAGCTTAGAGCATAAAAAATGGAACTGTTTGATTACTACCCGTGGCTATTTCCGCTATTGGCTAGCTTATTTGGCTTGATCATCGGTAGCTTTCTGAATGTGGTGATTTACCGCTTACCGAAAATAATGGAACGCGAATGGCGCACTGAGTGTGCGGCAAGTTTTCCTGAATACGCGATTAGCCCGCCAGACGGTGTGCTCACGCTCAGTGTGCCGCGCTCCACTTGCCCACACTGCAATACCCCGATTCGAGTGATCGATAACATCCCACTGCTCAGTTGGCTTTGGCTACGCGGTAAGTGCTCGCACTGCCAAGCGGCAATTAGTGCGCGTTATCCATTGATTGAGCTGCTGAGCGCAGGGATCAGTGGCCTGATCGCCAGCCAATTTCCGTTTGGTATCTATGCCGTGGCGCTACTGTTTTTCAGCTATGTGCTGATTGCAGCAACGTTTATCGACCTCGATACCATGCTGCTGCCCGATCAACTGACCCTCCCGTTACTGTGGGCGGGCATTGCGCTGGCGCTGCTTGGGTTTTCTCCGCTATCACTTGGTGATGCGGTGATCGGCGCTATGGCAGGCTATCTCTGCCTATGGTCAATTTACTGGCTGTTTAAATTACTGACCGGCAAAGAAGGCATGGGCTATGGCGATTTCAAATTGCTCGCCGCACTCGGCGCTTGGCTTGGCTGGCAGCAGTTGCCAGTAATTGTGCTGCTTTCTTCACTGGTTGGCATCGTATTTGGATTAATCCAACTGCGCCTACAACGGCAAGGGATTGATAAAGCTTTCCCATTTGGGCCTTATTTAGCAATCGCGGGTGGCTTGGCTCTGCTGTACGGTGAGTCGATCATCGCGTGGTACTTCTCCACTTGGGTTGGGCCATTATGAGCTTAGTCGTTGCACTGACTGGCGGTATCGCCAGCGGCAAAACCACGGTTGCTAATCTGTTTCATGAGCAGTTTGGCATCGATTTGGTCGATGCCGATGTAATCGCTCGTGAGGTGGTGGCTCCCAACACGCAAGGGCTACAAGCGATTGCTGCCCATTTTGGATCCTCCGTGATCCAGGCCGATGGCTCACTCAACCGCGCCGCCCTGCGTGAGCGCATCTTTACCGATCTGGATGAGAAAGCCTGGCTGGATCAACTGCTGCATCCGCTGATCCGTGAGCGGATGCGAGCAGCACTCAAGCAAACCCGCTCCCCTTATGCATTATTAATTGTGCCGCTCTTGGTTGAAAACCAACTGCAAAGTATGGCGGATTGGGTGCTGGTGGTGGATGTGGATGAAAAAGTACAGCTTGAGCGCACTATGGCGCGCGATGGGGTTGCACGCCAACAAGCACAAGCGATTCTCGCCGCACAAGCTTCACGCGCTGAACGGCTGGCGATCGCCAACGATGTGCTCAAAAATGATGCAGAAAACCAGAAACTTTTGCCACAAATCACACTATTGCACCAAAAGTATCTAGCCATGAGCAGGCAAAATTTGTGAGAATAAGCGCAAAGAATCCAAGGCTAGCTCAATGACCACACACCTGTTTGAACATCCTCTCAATGAAAAGACGCGCATCTACCTGCGAGTTGAAGCGCTGCTCAACCAGATGGAGCAAACATCAGACTTCAGTGATGGCATTCAGTATCCGCTATTTTTCCGTTCTCTGTTCGATATGCTGGATATTTTTGAACAGATCCAACTGAAAAGTGAGCTGGCGAAAGATATGGAAAAGCAGCGCCTAACCTATCGTAGTTGGCTCAATGTGGAAGGTGTCGATCAGGCGATGCTGAAAACGCTACTTAGCGAACTGGATGCGGTGCATCGCGATTTAATGAGCGCTGAGCGGTTTGGTCAATCGCTCAAAGAAGATCGTTTCCTGAGTGCCATTCGGCAGCGTTTTAATTTGCCCGGTGGTGCTTGCTGCTTTGATCTGCCTGCGCTGCATTATTGGCTGCATCTGCCACTGGAGCGTAAAACGCGCGATGCCAAGCAGTGGATGCAAACCCTAACCCCACTGTCCAATGCCCTTAAACTGTGGCTAAAACTGACCCGTGAAACCGGAACTTACCGTTCACGGATGGCCAATAATGGCTTCTACCAAAGTGATGCCGAGGATGCCAATATCCTACGTCTTGCGATCCCGCTCGAATATGGCGTCTACCCGATGATTTCCGGACACAAAAATCGCTTTGCGATCAAGTTTCTCGACTTCTACAGCGGACAAGCCAGCAGCCAAGATATTGGCTTTGATTTAGCGGTGTGCTGTTAAACTTCCTCCGTTGTCACTGACAATCGTAATAAATTCGCTTCAATTAGGAATAGGCCGCTGTGGCTTATTCAACAGGACCGTGTTATGACCCCAAAAATCACCATCGTCAAATGCCCACAATGTCACGCTGATGTGCCATGGAGTGAGCAGAGCCCACACCGCCCATTTTGCAGCAAGCAATGCCAAATGATTGATTTTGGTGAATGGGCCGATGAAGAGAACGCGATTGCTGGCGCGCCAGATATGTCCGACAGCGATGGTTGGTCAGAAGATCCGTATTAATAATCGATGGCGGTAAAATCATCCGCACTCAATCGGCTGGTGAGTCATAACCCGTAATAAAAGCCAGTCATAAACAACGAGGAGCCACTGGCTCCTCGTTGTTATTCTTATGCTTCAGTATGATCAGAGACTGGCGGCTCGGCTGAGGTTTCAATCTCAATCGCGGTCACCCGCTGTAAACCACGCGGCAACAGTGCCCCACGGCGGCCACGCTCACCACGGAAGTTATCCAGATCGCTGGCTTTCAAGCCCAATTTGCGCTTACCAGCATACAGGGTAATCGAGGCACCTTGTGGCAGCACCATCAAGTTCGATAACACTTCCTCACGTGTTTTGGCTTTGGCGGCAGGAATGTTGATGATCTTATTGCCTTTGCCCTTGTTCAGTTGCGGCAGATCCTTGATCGGGAACAGCAACATTCGGCCTTGGTTGGTGATAGCTAAAATCTCATCGCGATCCAAATCAGCAATCACTTGCGGCGTCATCACTTCTGATTGATCAGGCAAATTGATCAGCGCCTTACCAGTGCGGTTTTTCGATAATAAATCGTCACCTTTACACACAAAGCCATAACCGGCATCCGATCCGATCAGCCACAACTGCTCTTCATCGCCCATCACCACCTGACGAATCGAGGTGCCTTCCGCCATATTGAGTCGGCCAGTAATCGGCTCACCTTGGCCACGCGCAGAAGGCAGAGTGTGCGACTCTAATGAGTAACAGCGCCCATCACTGCCTAGCAGTACCGCTTGCTGGTTACTCTTACCACAGGCGTGAGTCAGATAATTATCACCCGCTTTATAGCTTAAACTGTGGCAATCCACTTCATGCCCTTTGGCATGGCGGATCCAACCTTTTTCGGAAACCACCACAGTGATCATTTCACTTGGCATCAGATCACGCTCGGTCAGCGCTTTAGCTTCTTCGCGTTCAACTAATGGAGAACGGCGAGCATCGCCAAATTTATCCGCATCAGCTTTGATCTCTTTTTTGAGCAGGCTATTGAGACGACGTTCCGAGCCGAGTAACTCTTCGAGTTTTTTGCGCTCTTTTTCTAGTTCATCCTGCTCACCGCGGATCTTCATCTCTTCCAATTTCGCCAAGTGGCGCAATTTGGTATCTAAGATCGCATCGGCTTGAATCTCACTCAGGTCAAAGCGCGCCATCAGCACCGCTTTCGGGTCCTCTTCGGTGCGGATGATTTCGATCACTTCATCAAGATTGAGATAAGCGATCAGCAAACCTTGCAAAATATGTAAGCGCGCCAGTACCTTATCTAGGCGGTATTGCAAACGTGAGCGTACCGTTTCACGACGGAAAGTGATCCACTCGTTGAGGATTTGCACTAACCCTTTGACCTGTGGACGATTATCCAGCCCGATCATATTCAGATTCACCCGAAAGCTTTTTTCCAAATCGGTTGAAGCGAATAAGTGGTTCATCAGCAGATCGCAATCCACGCGATTGGATCGCGGCACAATCACAATGCGGGTCGGATTTTCATGATCCGATTCATCACGCAGATCCTCCACCATCGGCAGTTTCTTCGCGCGCATTTGCGCAGCGATCTGCTCAAGCAGTTTGGCACCTGACACTTGATGGGGCAGCGCGGTGATCACAATATCGTTACCGTCTTTGCTCCATACCGCTCGCATTTTGACGCTGCCGCGCCCTGAACGGTACATTTTTTCAAGCTCAGCGGTTGGGGTGATGATCTCCGCTTCGGTTGGAAAATCTGGGCCTTGGACATACTGCATTAAGTCGGTCAGTGACGCCTGTGGATGATCCAGCAAATGCATGGTCGCTTCAGCAACTTCACGCACGTTGTGCGGTGGAATATCTGTCGCCATCCCAACCGCAATGCCGGTGACCCCATTGAGTAAAATATGCGGCAGTCGCGCTGGCAACATTTTTGGCTCTTGCATGGTGCCATCAAAGTTCGGTTGCCACTCAACCGTGCCTTGACCTAATTCACCCAATAACACTTCGGCAAATTTAGACAATTTGGCTTCGGTATAACGCATCGCAGCAAACGATTTCGGGTCATCGGGCGCACCCCAGTTACCTTGACCATCAACCAAGGGATAACGGTAAGAAAATGGCTGAGCCATCAATACCATGGCTTCGTAACAGGCTGAATCACCGTGTGGATGGTATTTACCTAACACATCGCCCACGGTACGTGCCGATTTTTTGTATTTGGACGAGGCGGAAAGCCCAAGCTCGGACATCGCGTAAATGATACGGCGTTGCACCGGTTTTAAGCCGTCGCCAATATATGGCAACGCGCGATCCATGATCACGTACATGGAATAATTAAGATAAGCGTCTTCGGTAAACTTGCGCAGCGGCAACTGCTCAACGCCATCAAAGCTGATTTCTGTAGACATGGGTTACACCTCTGCTATGTCGCCGTTGCTTTGCAGCCAAGCACGGCGGTCATCCGCACGTTTTTTGCCCAGCAGCATATCCATCATTTCGTCGGTGGCTTCTGAATCATCAATCGTCAGTTGCACCAAGCGGCGAGTATTCGGATCCATCGTGGTTTCACGCAGTTGCAGTGGGTTCATCTCACCCAAACCTTTAAAGCGTTGCACATTAATTTTGGCTTTTTTCTGGCTCAGGCGCTCTAACACGCCCTCTTTTTCCTGATCATCCAAGGCGTAGTACACCTCTTTGCCACAGTCGATACGATAGAGCGGAGGCATCGCCACATACACATGGCCAGCTTTGACTAACGCACGGAAATGGCGGGTAAACAGCGCGCACAACAAGGTGGCAATGTGTAGACCATCGGAGTCCGCATCGGCGAGGATACACACTTTGCCATAACGCAGAGTTTCCAAATCATCACTATCAGGATCAATCCCCAACGCAATCGAAATATTGTGCACTTCTTGTGAAGCAAGCACTTGATCGGCGGAGACTTCCCAAGTGTTGAGAATTTTGCCACGCAGCGGCATGATCGCTTGGAATTCGCGATCGCGTGCTTGTTTAGCCGAGCCGCCTGCCGAATCCCCTTCCACCAAAAATAGTTCGGTACGGTTAAGATCTTGCACGGTACAGTCGGTTAATTTGCCGGGTAATGCAGGGCCAGAAGCAATTTTCTTACGCACCACTTTTTTGCTAGCGCGCATGCGCTGATGGGCGTTGGTAATACATACTTCTGCCAACTGTTCAGCTAATTGCGGTTTTTCATTCAACCACAAGCTGAAGGCATCTTTCACCACTCCAGAGACAAAGGCTGCCGATTGGCGGGAAGAGAGACGCTCTTTGGTTTGGCCAGCAAATTGCGGATCTTGCATCTTGATCGACAGCACATAGGCACAGCGTTCAAAAATATCTTCTCCGGTCAGCTTAACCCCGCGTGGTAGCAGGTTGCGAAACTCGCAGAATTCACGCATTGCATCGAGTAAACCTTGGCGCAAACCGTTAACGTGAGTCCCCCCCTGCGCGGTTGGGATCAGGTTAACGTAGCTTTCGCTGATCAGATCGCCGCCTTCCGGCAGCCAAATCACCGCCCAAGTCGCCGCTTCAGTTTGCGCGCTAAACTCACCGGTAAACGGCTCTTCAGGCAATAAGGTGTAACCTTTCACCCCTTCGGCCAGATAATCTTTCAAACCGTCTTGATACAGCCAACGGTGCTCATGATTATTAACTTTATCGGTAAAGATGATCTCTAAACCGGGGCACAGCACCGCTTTAGCACGCAAATTATTAATCAGGCGGGATGCGGAAAAGTTGGCGAAATCAAAATATTTGCTGTCCGGCCAGAAATGTACGCTCGTGCCGGTATTGCGTCGACCACAGGTGCCTGTCACGCTCAACTCGGTGACTTTCTCGCCATGTTCAAAAGCAATGTCATACACTTGACCATCACGGCGTACCGTCACTTCCACCCGTTTCGACAGGGCGTTGACCACCGAAATACCAACCCCGTGCAAACCGCCGGAGAATTGGTAGTTTTTATTGGAAAACTTACCGCCTGCATGCAGTTTGCATAAAATCAGTTCAACCCCAGAGATTTTCTCTTCTGGGTGAATATCCACTGGCATTCCTCGCCCGTCATCAATCACTTCTAATGATTGATCGGCATGCAGAATAACCTGAATTTTGGAGGCGTATCCGGCCAACGCTTCATCGACAGAGTTGTCGATCACTTCTTGGCCAAGATGGTTAGGCCGCGTGGTATCGGTATACATTCCCGGTCTGCGACGGACTGGTTCTAAGCCATTGAGAACCTCAATAGCGCCAGCATTATATTGTTCAGTCATAATCGGAATGCTTTATTTGCTGAATGATTAGGCGTGTACTAGACGCCAAAGTCTAAGGGCAACATAGTCTGGAAGCTGCCGATTGATGTCAAGGACAGAGCGCAAGGATTGATTAAATTTATGACGCTTTGCGCAGCAAAATCGGCCAACCGCACCAAAAGCGCAAAGCGAATCACCAATCAAAGGGCTAGGAATTGAATGATCTGCGCTGGGTAGCGTTCAAAATCGACAAAGCTGTGATCGCCACCCGCTTCGAGTGTCAGCTTGGCGGCATGGTATTTTTCAGCTGCTTGGCGATAATCGAGCACTTCATCCCCCATCTGCTGCAATAACCAAAAATCACTCGGCTGCTTGAGCTGCGCGACGTCTAACGCTTTGAGCTCATCAATATGACCCGCATCAAGCACGTAACGCTCATGTGTGTAAGGGTTAAGCTGCTCACCGAGAAAATCCGCTAACAGCTCATAAGGCTTGACCGCCGGGTTAATCACTACCGCGGGCAAACCCCATTGAGCATTTAGCCAAGTGGCTAAATAGCCGCCCAGTGAACTGCCGACCAAACCAATTCGGTATTGCTCACGATACGGCTCGATCAGTGCGAACAAATGCTGCGCGGCTTGGGCAGGAAAACTCGGCAACTTGGGGACCAAGACCGTGATATCTGGCCGATGTTGCAGGCAATACTGCTGCATCACCTGCGCTTTGTGTGACAACGGTGAGCTGTTAAAGCCATGGATGTAAACCAGCAGTGAGGGACGCGCAGCCATATTAGTATCCATTGGAAGTAAAGTCAGGTAAGAAACGACCGTGCTTCAAACGGTTAACTTGACTACTGATCTGCCCATCCGCGTGCAAGGTCAGCTCACGCCAACCGGGAGAACAGTTGTCCAAGGCAAAATTTTGTGAATTGGGTTTAAACTGCACACAGGTCGATGGGGTTGCCATCACCCGCGCACCTAAATGCATCCGATCCATCTCCTGATGCACATGGCCACACAACAACGCGCGGACATTACGATGTTTTGCCACCACCGCCCAGAGATCTTCACTCTGTTTCAGCGCATGTTGATCCAACCACGCACTGCCGACCAATAACGGATGATGATGAAGTAAAACTAAACTGTGGCGCTGAGGATGCTGGCTCAATTGGTCATCAAGCAATTGCAGTTGTGCAGGACTTAGGCAACCATGCGGAGCGCCACTGACTTGTGAATCGAGCAGCACCATCTGCCAATGTTCACCGAGCAAAACATGCTCAATAGCTTGAATCTGCTCGCTGGGCAACACACTGTGCATACTGGGCGGATAATCGTGGTTGCCAGGCAACCAGTAGCAAACTTTGGGTTGCGCTTGGGTGGTTTGTAGCGGCGCAACAGTGCGCACGAAACGCTGATAAGATTCCGGCGTATGATCTTGCGAAATATCCCCTGTCGCAACCAGCGCATCAAACTCGACCTGCTCTTCTACAATGGCCGCCACCACCGCTGAAAAACTATCCGCAGTATTCACACTCAGCAAGCTACCATCTTCTGCCGCGAATAAATGGGTATCCGTGATCTGAATAAGCTTGATTGCTGACGGTTCTGATTGAGATGACACTTTCAAAATCGGTAAACCTACCTCTGTTATTTATGGTGATAGAGTGATCGGGCTGCGGCTAATGCCATATTTTAGGCAGAAGGTCAGCCAATCACCTAAAAAGCGGTTTAATTGCGCTTTTTCATCAGGTTGCACCATGTTTTGATTGGGATAATCATAACACGGTAACACTCGCTCTCGCGGCAGCGTAGAGCACACTTCGGCCACCCGAACATCGTGGTATAGCCTGACAGACATAGTCGGCAATGGAAACGCCGACCAGTCATCACTTTGACAAATTTCCAGCAAAGTTGTGTATTTTGTGACTTCTCGCACTTCCAGTTGATAGGCCATCTGTGCCGCTTGGTAACAGCGCTGCTCTCCCACTTCTGGTTGGGCAGGCAACAGCGCATTCAATTTAGCGTAGTTGGTCTCATAGACGCGCATCAGCTCTCTAAGATCAACATGATAAGGCTTTCTTGCTCTCAATTGACTATTCACAGCCCATTATCACTCTGTATGCTGCCACTGTTGCTGTAAGCGCTGATAATTCAATGCTAACCATTGCAGGGCAATAATCGACGCGCCATTCTCAATTTTGCCTTGTTCGACCAGCTGATACGCCTCGGCTCGACTCAGCACATGCACCTGAATATCTTCACCTTCACAGTCTAAACCATGAATGCCGCCCGCCAGTGAGCAGTCAACTTCGCCAACAAACACATCCAACTTTTCAGAGCAGCCACCCGAAGAGGGGTAATAAGAGAGGATTTTTTCCACTCTTGCAACCGTTAATCCGGCTTCTTCGATCGCTTCGCGACGCACCACTTGTTCTGAGCTCTCTTGGCTATCGATCACCCCAGCGACAATTTCCAATTGCCAAGGCTGCGCGCACTCGAGTGCACCGACTCGGATCTGTTCAATGATCACCACTTGGTCGCGGATCGGATCGTACGGTAATAGCGCTGCCGCATGGCCACGCTCAAACATTTCACGCTCGATCGGCTCACTCCATCCCCCAGCAAAACGCTGGTGTTTAAAGCGATATTTCACCATCCGAAAATAACCTTGAAACAAGGTCTGTTTGTTAAGGATCTCGACCTGTTGCTGATTAAAACAGAGCGGTTGTGGCTTGGCATCTTGCATAGTGATCTCCTCGCGGTCGATTTTACAGTTTACTCGCGGAATTTGCCGACTTCCAACAAGTGCTCAACTTTTTATGTAAATTTTATTTTAAATTTTAAGTGGCTCAAAATTTTTATTGCACAAGTGGATAGTTAAGTGTAAAAAAGTGCAAAGTTTCGAGTGAATTACCACCAATTTGGGTTAAACTCTTGAGGAATAAATCCTTTCACATCACGTCAGGAATAGGACCGATGAAAAAACTGATTCCATTATTTGTTAGTGCTGCGCTAGGCACACTAAGTTCTGCTGTGTGGGCAGAAAACCTGGCAGAGATTTATAACCAAGCAAAAGAACATGACCCTCAATTACTCAGTGTCGCCGCGCAACGTGAAGCGGCATTTGAAGCGATAAACTCCAGCCGCAGCAGCCTATTACCACAGATTAACCTGACTGCTGGTTACAATATCAGCCGTAGTGATCAAGATTCACGGGAAAGTGATCTGCTCTCGGCGGGCATTGCGTTCTCACAAGAGCTGTATCAACGTTCAAGCTGGATAAATTTAGATACCGCAGAGAAAAAAGCGCGCCAAGCGGATTCACAATACGCAGCAGCTCAGCAAGGTTTGATCCTGCGTGTCGCGCAAGCCTATTTTGAAGTGCTGCTCGCTCAAGATACCCTTGAATTCGTGCAAGCCGAAAAAGCGGCGGTCGGTCGTCAATTAGAGCAAACCAAACAACGCTTTGAAGTTGGCTTGTCGGCGATTACTGACGTACACGATGCACAAGCACAATACGATAGCGTGTTAGCCGATGAAGTGCTCGCCGAAAACAATCTGATCAATAGCTATGAGACGTTGCGTGAAATCACTGGCCAAGGATATTCAAAACTGGCGGTATTAGACACCAAACGTTTTGCGGCAAGCCGTACCACAGAGTCAAGCGAAGCGCTGATTGAGCAAGCTCAGCAGAAAAACTTATCGCTGCTGAGTGCGCGCATTAGCCAAGATGTGGCGCGCGATAATATCTCGCTAGCCAGCTCTGGCCATCTGCCATCACTGACACTGGATGGCGGTTACAACTATGGTAATATTCGCAACGACAACAATGCATCCAACCCGTCCGATTACAACGATTTCAAAATCGGGGTGAATTTGTCGGTACCACTTTACACCGGTGGTAACACTACCTCACTAACCAAGCAGGCTGAATTTGCTTACGTGGCTGCCAGCCAAGATCTTGAAGCGACTTATCGTTCGGTGGTGAAAGATGTACGTGCTTACAACAACAACATTAATGCCTCAATCGGTGCCCTGCGTGCTTACGAGCAAGCGGTAATTTCGGCCAAATCAGCCCTTGAAGCGACTGAAGCAGGTTTTGATGTGGGTACGCGTACGATTGTCGATGTGCTTGATTCAACACGCCGTCTGTATGATGCCAACAAAAACTTGTCTAATGCACGTTACGACTACATTTTGAATGTACTACAACTGCGCCAAGCAATTGGTACGCTAAGCGAGCAAGACATTATTGATGTCAATGCGGGCTTGCGAGTCGCGAAAAAATAATTCGCCACTATCGATTGATACCAAAAATAAAGGGGCCTATTCATTTGGCCCCTTTGCTTATTGATAACATCAGCGAACGCTTCAGCAATCCAGTTAATCACTGTCGCGCACTGGCTGGGGGGGGGAATTAACCACGCCCGCCTTTAATTGCCGCGATAATTTCTGAAGTTGAACATCCATCTTCAAAGTTCAACACTTTCACTTCACCACCGGCCGCCATCACCTCTTGCCCACCCGCGATCTCATGCGGTTGGTAATCACCACCTTTGACTAACAAATTAGGCAATACGGCCGCGATTAAACGCTGTGGCGTATCTTCACTAAATGGCACCACCCAATCCACCGCGCCGAGTCCAGCTAATACTGCCATGCGACGCTCAGTGCTGTTGACTGGACGCGCTGGGCCTTTCAAGCGTTTGACTGACTCATCAGTATTGACCGCTACAATCAGTCGATCGCCAAGCTCGGCCGCATGGTTAAGATAGGAAACATGGCCAGCGTGCAAAATATCAAAGCAGCCATTAGTCATCACCACTTTTTCACCGCGCGCCTTGGCTTTTTTCACTGCTTCAATCAGGGCTTGTTCGCTGATCACGCCAAAATCGGTATCTTGGCTGCCGTGTACCGCCTCCGCCAATTCAATGGTCGAAACGGTTGAGGTGCCCAGTTTACCTACCACTACCCCAGCAGCGGCATTGGCCAGCGCACACGCTTCATCCAAATCTTTACCTGCCGCAACTGAAGCGGCCAACACTGAAATCACCGTATCGCCGGCACCGGTCACGTCATACACTTCGCGCGCTTGGGTTGGCAAATGGAATGGTGTCATTCCACGGCGTAACAGGGTCATACCATGTTCACTACGCGTCACCAATAACGCTTCTAAATCGAACTGCTCAATCAGTGCGAAGCCTTTGTCGACCAGATCTTGCTCCGATGTCACTTTACCGACCACCGCTTCAAACTCAGACATATTCGGCGTTAGCAGTGATGCACCACGGTACGGTTCAAAATCACTGCCTTTCGGGTCAATAAACACCGGAACCCCAGCCTGCTTAGCTTGTTGAATAAACTGCTGCACATGCTCTAGCGCACCTTTGGCATAGTCAGACAGGATCACCGCACGCACCTTAGGTAGCGCATTTTGCATACGCGATAAGATCAAATTCGCATCGGTATTTTCAAATTTGTCTTCAAAATCGAGACGGATCAACTGCTGGCCGCGGCTCAAAACGCGCAATTTAGTGATGGTTGGATAATTAGCCAACGCCACAAAATCACAATCTACCTTCAGTGAAGTCAATTTGTCGGTCAGCACACGCGCCGGTTCATCTTGCCCAATCAGGCCAATAATGTGCGCCTGACCGCCTAATGACGCAATGTTCATCGCCACGTTAGCCGCTCCGCCTGGCCGCTCCTCACTCTGCTCTACTTTGACCACAGGCACCGGGGCTTCCGGTGAGATACGGCCAGTTGGGCCATACCAGTAACGGTCTAGCATCACATCACCGACAATTAATACCCCTGCTTTGCTGTAGTCAGGTAGGACTGGTTTCATGCTTAATCTCCAATAATCCGATTGCGGCCAAGTCTATCACAGCCACTGAAAGGGCAGAAGTCATCAAGCGAGCCACTGCTGCCAAGCTTGTATCACTTGTTGACGTTCCACGACAAATTGCGTATCGCGCACATCGGCCGATTGGTTGAGCAAATTACGGCGATGGATTTGATCCCGCATGCTGGTGTAAGCCTGAGTCAGAGTCAGCGCTTGTGTTTCATCCATCACTTGATGCTGCATCAACGACTCAAAAATACGCACATTATCCGACCAGCGGGTCAGCTTAGGCTGTTGATGGCTAAAACATAACACCAAATATTGCGCTAAAAATTCAATATCGGTGATCCCGCCTTGATCTTGCTTGAGCATAAAACGACCGGCTTTTTTGCCACCAAGGTGATCGCGCATTTTCAAGCGCATGGCAACCACCTCTTGTTTCAACTGCTCTGGCTCGCGTGGCAAGCAAAGGATCTCATGCCGCGTAGTGGCAAACGCTTGTTGCAGCGGTGCATCACCGTAAATCATCCGCGCTCGAACCAAGGCTTGATGCTCCCATGTCCACGCCTCTTGGCGTTGGTACTCATCAAACGCTTGGGTTGGGCAAACCAGTAATCCGGAAACGCCGGAGGGGCGCAGGCGGGTATCTACCTCATACAGAATTCCCGATGCGGTACGGGTGGAAAAAATGTGCATCACGCGCTGGGCTAAGCGTAAATAAAACTGGCGACCATCAATCACTTTCTCGCCGTCGGTGTAAATATCGGCTGGGCAATCGTGCATAAACACGATATCTAAATCTGAGTTGTAGCCAAGCTCCCAACCGCCGACTTTGCCATAGCCCACCACGCCAAAGCCTTTGCCATCACGCTGTTTAAGATGGGTCGGCTCGCCATATTTACTGCTCACTTGCAGCCAGGCTTGACGGATCACTGCTTCGACAATCGCTTCGGCCAAATAGGTTAAGTGATCACTCACTTTCATGATCGGTAGCGCGCCCGCAATGTCTGCCGCCGCAATGCGTAAAATCGAGATCTGCTTAAATTGGCGCAGCGCTTCCATCTGCTGCTCCATATCTTCCTCTGGAATTCGCGCCAGAAAATCGCGCAGCTCGCTTTGATAAGACTCTAGTGGGATCGGGTGATATAGATGCTGCGGATCGATCAGTTCATCGAGCAAAATCGGATAACGCGCTAACTGCTCTGAAATCATTGGACTGGCGGTACACAGCCGTACCAGTTGCACTAACGCCGCCGGATGCTCATCCAACAATTCAAGGTAAGTGGTGCGAGTTGCAATATTGTGCAGCAGGTTGAGCACGCGGGCTAAACCAAATTCGGCCTCAGGATGAGCAAACACCGCTTGGTACAGTTTCGGCATCAAGCGATTGAGTACCTCGCGCCCACGGGGGCCGATGGTACGCTTAGCGAGATCCTCTTTAAATTGGGTAATGATGCGAATCGGCTGCTCGCCAGCGGCGAGGCCAAGATCGTGCTGAATAATGTGCTCGATCACTTCCGGCTTATGGGCCATATCCCACAGCTCATGAAAATGGCGCTCCACCGTTTGATCTTCTTCCTCATCCTCACCAATCAAGCTCGCAAAGACCTGATGCACCTGCTGCATATGCTGGTTCACTTGTTGTTGCAAACTTGACCAATCGCTCACTCCCATTGCCACCGCAAGCCGCCATTGATCTTGCTCTTTATCTGGCAAGGTCTGCGTCTGTTTATCGGCGATCGCTTGCAGCAAATTTTCTACTCGGCGCAAAAAGCGATAAGCATCCCGCAGATCTTGCACTTGCGCGAGTGGCAACAGGGCTAACTCAGCAATCGCATCCAGCGTTTCCAATAGGCCGCGTTTACGTAAGCTTGGCTCGCGGCCACCTCGGATCAATTGAAACACTTGGGCGATAAATTCGATTTCGCGGATCCCGCCCGCGCCGAGTTTAATATTGTTACTTAAACCACGGCGGCGCACTTCGCTACTGATCATCGATTTCATGCGACGCAGCGACTGAATGGCACTGAAATCGATGTAACGCCGAAAGACGAAAGGCCGCAACATTTGGCGCAGCTCTTGGTATTGGGGATACATTTCGCGCCCAATCACCCGCGCTTTGATCATCGCGTAGCGTTCCCAATCACGCCCCTGCTCTTGATAATAATCTTCTAACGCCGCATAGCTCATTGCCAGTGGACCACTATCACCAAATGGGCGCAAACGCATATCGACTCGATAACAGAAGCCCTCCGGTGTCGGCTGATCCAACAATTTGATCAAGCGTTGGCCAAGCCGGGTAAAAAACTGAGCATTGGCGATTGCTCGGCGCGCACCTTGGGTTTCACCATTTTCCGGATAAGTGAAAATCAGATCGATATCAGAGGAGAAATTAAGCTCGCCACCACCCAGTTTGCCCATCCCAATGATCAGCATTGGTTGCGGCTGGCCTTGTGTATTACATGGCGTACCCATTTCCAGACAACAGCGCTGATATAACCATTGGTAACTTTCAAAAATTAACGCTTCCGCCAATTGTGAAAGATGCGTGAGGCTCTGCTCAATCGTCCAGCTACCACAAAAATCACGCCATGCGATGTAGACCATCTCTTGATGACGAAATTTTCGCAGTATCGCTTGCCCTGCGGCTTCATCATGACAATCCACCAAATGTTGTGCTAATTGGTGTCGATAGCTCTGCCAACGTGACGCTTGGGCAAGCCAGTTCGGCAATTGCTGGCACAACTGGCGATCCCGCTTTAAAGTTTCGGCAATAAACTCACTCAGCCCAAGCACTCGATGCAGCTCGGTTTGATAATCGGCCGGCCATTGGGCAATCTCTGGCTGCAATGCCAACAGTTGCTGATAATGTTGTTCGGCGATGGGTAAAAGAGCACTAGGCAGTGGCATGCGGCATCCTTGTCTTGATCGGTTAAGCTCAGTGGTGATTATGCTGATTCGTGATTCGTTATCAGTGATGAGTTATATCGCAAACTGGGGTTGAAAAAAAACGCCCACCGCAGAGTGTGAGCGTTATCTTGATCTTTTTATTGAGTGCAACCATTCAAACGGCGTTACACCCGAAAGGTGGTGATTTTACTATCCAACTCTTCGGCGTTAGTTTGCATTATTTCTGATGTTTCTAACAGTTCGCTCATCACGGTGACTGAGCCTTCAACCAATTCTCGGACATTATTGAGATTTTTGTTCATCTCTTCCGCCACACTGCTTTGCTGGCCGGCGGCAGAAGCAATTTGGAAGTTCATATCATTTAACTGCTGCACTTGGCTGACAATCCCATCCAGCTCAGTGCCAGCATTGGTGATCAGCTCAACCCCATCCGCTGCTTGCACGACGCTTTTTTCCATTAAATCGACCGCGCTGTTGGCACTCTGTTGCAACTGAGTGATCATCTCTTGAATTTCCACCGTCGCATTTTGGGTACGCTGCGCCAGATTACGCACTTCATCAGCCACCACCGCAAAGCCACGTCCAGCTTCACCGGCACGCGCCGCTTCAATCGCCGCATTGAGCGCCAATAAATTGGTTTGTTCTGAAATGCCACGAATGGTACCCACCACACTGCTGATCGCGACCACTCGCTCTTCAACCTGATTGACCGCGTGAGCAGAAGCGCTGATGTCTTTCGACAATTCACTCATTTTACTGATGGTGCTTTTCACAAACTGCTGGCCGGTATCGGCTTGCAGTGAGGTACTTTCTGTCAGGGATGAGGCATTTTGCGCATGTTCCGCCACAGTTTGGACGGTCGATGACATTTCACTCATCGCTGTCGCCAGTTGATCAATTTCATTGAACTCTTCCAGCGCCGAATCTTTGGTTTCCGACATGCTCATGGTCATCACTTCAGTCAATGAAGTTAATTCCTGTGAAGCGTTAATCTGCGTGCGGATCAACTCTTGCAGTTGATGACGCGTTTTTTCTAGCTCACGCGCCACATCACCGTATTCATCTTTACAGTCCATATTGATCGGTTGCGATAAATTACGCTGTGCCATTAACTTAATCGCATCATTCAGGTACTGAGTTTGGCGCAGCATGACTCGTGCAACAAACAGCAGCAGTGCAGCAAAGAAAGCAATTAATAGCAGGGTTTGCCAAAAGATTTGCACCAAGTAGTTATCATAATACTGCTGGGCGACTTGCGCATTTTGGGTAGCCGAGAGCAGCGACTGGTAGAAAATACTGGCATCCCATAACTGCTTGCCAACGATCAACACCGTGCTGAATACCATTAGTATCACCATTTTCGGCACTAAGCGAAAATCGGTAATTAAACGCTCCCACGGCTTAAAAGACATCGTTGTCATGATCCTGACTCCATATTATTGAGATTAGGTAACCAAACTGAGCGCGTATTAATGCAATCAGTTGTACGAATAATGCCGATGATAACAAACATTAAACTCAACCAATGCGCGGCACATCGCTAATTCTTTCGTTGAGTAAAATAATTTGTGAGCTTGGTCGGCTTCCCGAGCATTCTCGTCACCTTACTATCGGCTTCTACCACCAAAACTAAAGAGTTTTTACCAAGGTGTAGCAAGCAATCAGGGAGGCCAAAGCCTCCCTGATCTCAATCAAACTCAGTGATCAACAACAAAAACGTGTTACTCATGCCAATAACGATGGGCTTCAACCCCCATAGTGCGGCTCTGCTCCATCGCATGCAGAATTGAGTTTTCTTGACGATTCAGCCAGCGTTTCAGTTGATCTTGCTCGTCACCTTGCAGTAAATCCACCAGCCGCTCTAACGGCTTCAGGCGCAGTAGATCATCAATGCCATGCAATAAATCGGCCCACGGCATACGAAATGCCTGACGATCTTCCGCCGCATACAAGTTGGCAAAACTGACCCCTGTGTACAAATTGCGCATTAAACGATACTGCTGATCGATGTACTCTTGCACGGTTAGTACTTTACCCGGAGGGAAAGCTTCCATTAACTCGGCCCAAGCTCGATCCAGTTTTCTTACCGCAAAGATTTCCAGCGGCAGTGCCATTTTTTCACGCGCTTTGTCATCTAAAAATGGCTGCCAACCACGGGTCAATACCCAGCGACTGAGATCGAGCAATAGTCCGGTATAACGCGCACTACTCAACAAGCGCAGAGTATCCTCACGCTGGGGTAAACTTTCTTGCACAGTTTTTAGCTCAGTCACCAAGAACTTACGCGCATCCAATTTACGCAGCGCATAGCCTTTGTCCTCTTGCAAACTGGCAAGGTATTCAAATTGTTTTAGCCACTGCAGCTCTTGCTCTAGCCATTTCAATTCTTGACGTAAAATGGCACTGGCACGGCGCGGTATCACCCCTCCATACACTGACAACAATTGGCGTAAATAACTGACCGCATGGTGTATTTCATGTAGAGCGGCCACCTCTTCACGCTCGATGTAAATCTGCTCATGACGGTGCCAATGGTCAAGGGCATGTTCCAGCGCACGGATGAAGCACGATTCTGCGCTATCATTTTTATCGACACTGACCAGTGCCAATGGCGTGATCGGCTCACCCGCATGGTTAGCCGCTAACCGATAGCCACGCGCGGCTTTACTTAGGTTACCTAAGCGCATGCCGCCCTGTTCACACAACTGGCGTGCCAAGGTAAACAGTGCATCGGTTTGCCCTGATTTAAGCTCTAATTCCACTTCACAAATCGGCTGTTGGCGCTCACCGGCCACCACCACACCTTGATCAAAAGCAACCTCGACTTGGCTACCATCAGCCATGTTAATCAGCCATTGTTCACGGCTAAAATTGGTAGAAAACAGTGGCAATAGCTCGGCTTGCAACTCGGCCAACGGTTTCGCGGCCGGCCAAATATCCATCGGGTGTAAAGAGAGATCGGGATCATTACTATGATGTTCGGCATTAAACTCTGGACGCTGATGCAGACCTGCCACCACACGGCCAGCGGTTTTCACCGTTTGGACATACACTTCATCAAAACGACGGATGCGCAAGCCAATATCATGCTGGCGTAACCAGTTATCAGGTGTATCAAAGTACGTGTTTCCTAGCTCGCGACAGCTGTGCTGAAGTACTTTAGTTTCAGAAAGTTTGGCGCATAAAATCGTCGAAAATTCTGGAGAAACAAAAAACTTCAGTTCTATCTCGGTTTCCATAGTTATACCTTTCGCTGCAGATGCCGACAGGATATTGCCTTATAGACATAGGAGCAAGAGAGAAATATCCGTTCAATCGTGATCTAAAACAGTTTTATTGCGCCAGTGTTTGAGTTAACATGCGCGCCTTTATAGCCAACGCTCAACATTTCACCATATTATGGTGTATGTTATTTAAAGGTTATAGCTATTAGGTTGAATGACCATGCCAGTAAATACAATTATGGGGTTATTTGCAAAGTCCCCAATTAAGCCTTTGCAACGTCATGTTGTGTGTGTGAATGAATGCTGCTCACATCTGATCAATTTCTTTGAAGTTTGTAACAAAGATGATTGGGAAACGGCCGGTGAAATTCGTGCACAAATTTCTCACCTTGAGAAAGAAGCTGACGTGTTAAAACGTGAAATCCGCCTTAAACTTCCTCGCGGTTTGTTCATGCCAGTCGATCGCAGTGACATGCTTGAACTGCTCACCCAACAGGATAAATTAGCTAACCTTGCCAAAGATATTGCCGGCCGAGTGTATGGCCGTCAGCTTATCATCCCTGAGCCTCTCCAAGAAAACTTCATCGCTTACGTTAAACGCTGTTTAGATGCAGCGAACCAAGCGCAGAAGGTGATCAGCGAGCTCGACGAGTTATTGGAAACCGGATTCAAAGGTCGTGAGGTCACCCTCGTGGCTGAAATGATCCATCAACTGGATGTGATTGAAGATGACACCGATACCATGCAGATTCGCCTGCGCCAGCAACTGATGGCCATCGAATCGAAAATGAATCCGATTGATGTCATGTTCTTGTACAAAATTCTTGAATGGGTGGGCGGCATTGCCGACCAAGCGCAGCGCGTTGGCGCTCGCTTAGAGCTGATGCTTTCTCGTTCTTAAATTTAAAGTTAACCAAATAACGAAGAGCAACCATATGATGACAACCCGCTAGGCGCTAAGTACTCACTACGCTGAAAGTTGTCATGTGCATAAAAAAACAAGCAAAGGTTGCTCCGCTTGTTATCAACAACTAGGTATTACGATGGAAATCCTTGCAAACTACGGCACTGTGTTGATTATTGTGGCAGCTGTCTTCGGTTTCTTGATGGCAATTGGTATTGGTGCCAATGATGTGGCCAATGCCATGGGCACTTCCGTAGGGTCAAAAGCACTCACTGTTAAACAAGCAATTATTATTGCGATGATTTTTGAATTCGCAGGCGCTTACTTAGCCGGTGGTGAAGTGACGGAAACTATCCGTAATGGGGTTATCGACACTTCACTTTTCGTAAATACGCCGGATGTGCTGATCTACGGCATGATGTCAGCTCTGCTGGCAGCTGGAACTTGGTTACTGGTCGCCTCTTATATGGGCTGGCCGGTTTCCACTACCCACTCGATTATTGGTGCGATCATCGGTTTTGCGTGTGTGTCGGTAGGCACTGAAGCGGTCGATTGGAGCTCAGTACAAGGCATCGTCGGTAGCTGGCTAATCACGCCAGTCATTTCTGGCTTATTTGCTTACCTGATCTTTGTCAGCGCCCAACGCCTGATTTTTGATACCGAAAAACCGCTGATTAATGCTAAGCGTTTTGTGCCAGTGTACATGTTTATCACTACAATGGTGATTGCGCTGGTGACCATCAAAAAAGGCTTGAAGCACGTTGGCCTACACCTTTCAAACACCGAAGCTTGGATGTGGGCGGCGGTACTCTCTGCGATTGTGATGGTCGGCGGCTACTTGTACATTCAACGCAAATTTGCCAATCGAGATGAAGACCACGGCTTTAGTGGTGTAGAGAGCATCTTTAGCGTATTGATGGTGATCACCGCCTGTGCGATGGCCTTTGCCCACGGTTCAAACGATGTCGCCAACGCGATTGGTCCATTGTCAGCGGTGGTTTCAACCGTTGAGCATATGGGTGAAGTGGCAGCGAAAAGCTCGATCGCATGGTGGATCCTACCGCTTGGTGGTTTTGGTATCGTGGTTGGCTTAGCCACACTGGGTCATAAAGTCATGGCCACTATCGGCACTGGAATTACTGAACTGACGCCAAGCCGTGGTTTCGCCGCTCAGCTTGCCACCGCCTCTACGGTAGTGCTGGCTTCTGGTACTGGTCTGCCTATTTCAACCACACAAACTTTGGTGGGTGCTGTGTTAGGGGTAGGTTTTGCACGTGGTATTGCCGCACTTAACTTAGGTGTAGTGCGTAACATTGTCGCCTCTTGGGTGGTCACCCTTCCGGCTGGTGCGCTACTGGCGGTGGTGTTCTTCTACGCTATTCAAGCAGTGTTTGTCGGCTAAGCCTAGGTAAAATCAGAGTTAGCCAACCGTCAGGATTGGCTCAAACGCACAGAAAGGGAGGCTTAGCCTCCCTTGTTAGTTGCAGCGCTTACCAAAACTGCATACTATTTGCGACACATTTGATGAGACCTATCACTAAACCTATCGTTAACCTAAGGGATTTACTGTGAAAAAACTGATCTGCATGGTGCTACTTTCCATGTTGGCTGCACCAACGTTCGCGCAAGAGCGCTACATTGCCGATAAACTCTTCACTTACATGCATTCAGGCCCAAGTAACCAATACCGTATTCTTGGCAGCATTGAAGCAGGTGAAAAAGTTAAGCTGCTCAGTGTCAATAAAGAAAATGGCTATAGCCAGATCAGCGATGAACGCGGCCGTACCGGTTGGGTAGAAAGTCGCTTGATTAGCCGTCAAGTCAGCAATGCACTGCGCCTACCCGCGCTGGAGCAAGAATTGGCCGATGTGAAAAAGCAGTTAGCCAATGCGCGACAAAATGCCGACAGTGAAAAAGCGGGACTGGCCGAATCCCTTGAGCTGCGCAATCAACAGATCACCGATCTGGAACGTAGTTACAGCGAGATCAGTAAACAGCTCACCCAGTCACAAACGGAAATTCGCGAACTGCGCGCCAAACTCGATACGCAAAAAGAAGATTTGCTGCTCAAATACTTCACCTATGGCGGTGGCGTCGCGGGGATCGGCTTACTATTTGGTTTGCTATTACCGCATATTGTGCCACGCCGTAAACGTAATCCTTCTGGTTGGGCCTAACTATCCCGCTTGCTTAGACAAAACGGTCACTCAGGTGACCGTTTTGTTTTAGCTATCTTTCATCGTTGGGCAATAAGAGTTGGGCTGCACCTAACCTTTCCAGTCATACAGTGCTGGTATCTCGATCTCCTCACCACCAAAGATAATCACGCTGCTTTGGGGCTTGATACTTTGTAACTTGACCTCAGGCGCTAAGCTATCCCCTTCACGATATTCGACCCCATTCACTTTTATCCAGCGTTTTTGGTCATTACTGGAAAAAGCATGCATCTGAAAATTGAGTGCTGGAAGCTGCCCTTGGTAACGATCGCTGTGCTGAGTTAATCGCACCGCCGCAGAAGTTGCTGTGGTTGGGGCGGCTGACTCACTGGATTGATCGCGCATAATCGCCTGAACACGCAATGCTAATTCAGGCGAAAGCTGAGTTAAATCGAGATCGCCCAACGCCTGATTTGATGCACTCTGTTGAGCAGAAGCTTGGATTGTCGCCGGTGGTGACACTATGTTTCCAGCTAAAGACGTCAAATCCTCTTCTGGATAGGATTCGTCGAGTACTGATTCGACAAAGGTCGGTTGCAGATCCTCAAATTCGGGATAAGTTAAACGCTCTAATGGCGCATCAACTTGCACCGTTTTAGGCTCGGTTGGTCGATTAGCCACTTCCTGCTGCACTTGTTCATAGCGTTGGTAAGTCATCACTCCCGCTGTCACTAATCCCGGCACGAGCCACAGCATTAAATGCAACCAGCGTGATCGACTCATCGCTGCGGGTTCTTGCTCGGTATAAGCGCGATCACTGACTGGATGAGCTTGTTGACAATGGTGCTGAGATTGCTGCAAGGCATGCATTACTTTTGACATTAGCCCTCCTCCTGCAAACTTGGTGCTTGCTGCTGGGTCAATAGCTCAAGGCGGCGTAAGGTTTGTCTTCCTGCGATACCATCAACGTGCATATTTTGCCAACGTTGGAATAACTCAACTTTACGCGCCAAATCCTTATCAAATTGCTCACGCGGACGTTCAGGCGCACCTAACACTTGCGCCAATTTGCTCTCGAGTAACGCGACATCTCCCCCTCGCATTCCCTGTTTTAAGGTTCGGGAAAAACCACCTTGCCAAAGTAGAGCAAACTGCCCATTCCATAGCGGCTCTAGCCATTGACGTGCAACACGATAACGCTCGCCATTCACCAACAGCTCAACTTGCTCGCCCGTTAAGCGATACAGCACTGCGTAAACTGGCACTTCATCCAGCACTAAAGTCAATACCGCTGGCAAATCGTAAGTTTGCAGCGTTGACCAATCTCCGCTCTGCTCTTCGCACCAGAGCGCCGTATCCGCCTGAGTTTGGCAAAACCGCTCCATCACCGAGGCTTGATACCCCCAAACTGCATACAGGGTTTCAAAGGCATGTTCACTACTGGTCGCATTGAGCAACGCACTACGTAGTGCTGGTGGGAAAACCATCTGCTCGGTCGGTGGCACCACTTCTGCTAGCGGAAAATAGCTTTGCATAGCTCGATCAAGCTGGGGTGGTAATTGCCATGCCAATACTGCGCTCAGAACAATCCCCCCCAATGCGCTGAAGAGATAAGAGAGTTTGCGCGCGGGTGGTTTGCTTGATGTCACTTGATAAACGGAGGATTGAAAGCTCATCACTGCTTGGCAGGCAAGCTTAATTCTCGCCAAACTCAGCGTTTGCTCACCCGCTTGATAAGCTTGCTTCAGCGCCGCATCACACACCAGATTAATTAAACGCGGAATACCGTGTGTTTGCTTAGCTATCCATAGGCACCCTTTACGAGCAAACAGCGCGGGATCCCCCTCGGCTTGCTCGACTCGAAAGTGAATATAATGAACACATTGCTGCTCGGTGAGCGGTAACAGATGATAGCGCCCTGTGATCCGCTGCGCGAGCTGGCGTAATTGCGGCATGCGCAGTTTGTCTTGCAACTCCGGTTGACCAATCAGTAGCACTTTCAGCAGTTTATGCTGGTCGGTTTCTAGATTGGTTAGCAAACGCAACTGCTCTAACACATCCGGAGCGAGGTGCTGTGCTTCATCAATCATCAAGAGTACTTGTATGCCTTGCGCGTGCTCGGCCAACAAAAACTCATGCAGCACTTGTGTGAGCGTCTTTAACGTCGCTTGTTTCGGATAGCTAACCTCAAACTCATCGCAAATCGCTTCCAACAGCTCCAGATCGGAAAAAGTCGGATTGAGGATCATCCCGGCGCGCGTTTTGCCCGGCAAACTGGCCAAAATCGCTCGAGCGACAGTGGTTTTACCGGTACCCACTTCACCAGTGAGCATCGCAAAACCGCCACCATCGCCCAAACCGGCTTGCAGGTGTACTATGGCTTCCTGATGACGCTGACTCAGATAGAGATAGCGCGCGTTGGGGACGATCGAAAACGGTAACTCGTCAAACCCAAAGAAGTGTAGATACATGCTGGTTAACCCTATTCATCACTGTGGGTGCAACGTATCATTGCTGACTAAGATTAGCCAATGCCATTCATGTAATTTTTTGAGACTCTATGATGCAAATTTATCTGGTCGGTGGCGCAGTGCGCGATCAATTACTGCAATTGCCGGTTTATGATCGCGATTGGGTGGTGGTGGGGGCAAGCCCACAAGCCATGTTAGAGCTTGGATTTCAAATGGTCGGAAAGGATTTTCCGGTGTTCTTACATCCAAAGACCAAACAAGAATATGCCTTAGCGCGTACCGAACGCAAAACCGGGGTTGGTTACACTGGCTTTGCCTGCCATTACGCGCCGGATGTGAGCCTAGAAGAGGATTTGCTGCGCCGCGATCTGACCATTAATGCCATCGCGCAAGATCAAGCCGGCCAACTGATCGATCCTTATGGTGGTCAACGCGATCTCGCCGCGAAAGTGCTGCGCCATGTCTCTGTGGCTTTTGTCGAAGATCCGCTGCGGGTACTACGCGTAGCGCGCTTTGCGGCCAAGCTGCATCATCTCGGTTTCACGGTTGCCGAGCAGACCATGCAGTTGATGGCTGACATTGCTCAGTCAGGAGAATTACAGCACTTAACCGCCGAGCGAGTGTGGCAAGAGTGGCATAAATCACTCTCAACCCATCATCCCGAAGTGTTTTTGCAGGTGCTGCGCGATTGTGGTGCGCTCGCCATTGTCCTGCCCGAAATCGATCGTCTGTTTGGTGTCCCACAACCCGAACAGTGGCACCCAGAGATCGATACTGGCATTCATACCTTGATGGTGGCGAAGCAAGCGGCACGACTTTCTGATTCGCTTGCGGTGCGTTTTGCGGCGCAAGTGCATGATTTAGGCAAAGGAGTGACACCGCCAGCTGAATGGCCAAGCCATAAATTACACGGCCATACTGGGCTAAAAATCATTGAATCATTATGTGAACGGATTCGCATACCGAATGAGTTTCGCGATTTGGCGCTCGCGGTATGTGCTCAGCACTCCAATATCCACCGCGCGGACGAATTAAAACCCGCCACCAAACTCAAGGTTCTAGGACTGTTGGATGTATGGCGTAAGCCTGAGCGGCTTGAGCAAGTGTTATTGTGCTGCGAAGCGGATCATTGCGGCCGTTTAGGTTTAGAGGCCGAGCCCTATCCACAACGCGACATTTTCCAGCGCGCTTATCAAGCCGCGCTCAGCGTAGAAGTACAAGCTGTGATTGCAGCTGGCTTTCAAGGTAAGCATATCAAACAAGAGTTGGATAAACGGCGCCTGGCCGCAATTAGCACAGGCTAATCGATGTCTAAGCTTAATTTCCATCCACAGTCAAAAAGCAAAACGCCCTGCAATGCAGGGCGTTTGATTTATCACGCAACCGTTATGTCAACGGCTGCGCACTAGCTAGCTTAAAATTAAGCTTGGCCTTTTACTTCTTTCAGACCGTTGAAAGGAGCACGTGCACCCAGTGCTTCTTCGATACGGATCAGTTGGTTGTACTTAGCAACACGGTCTGAACGGCTCATAGAACCAGTCTTGATTTGACCTGCTGCAGTACCTACCGCTAGGTCAGCGATAGTTGCATCTTCAGTTTCGCCTGAACGGTGAGAGATAACTGCAGTGTAGCCAGCATCTTTTGCCATCTTGATCGCAGCCAGAGTTTCAGTCAGAGAACCGATTTGGTTGAACTTGATCAGGATAGAGTTTGCGATACCGTTGTCGATACCACGTTTCAGGATCTTGGTGTTAGTTACGAACAGATCGTCACCAACGATTTGGATTTTCTTACCCAGTTTCTCAGTTTGGTATGCGAAACCTTCCCAGTCAGACTCGTCCAGACCGTCTTCGATAGAAACGATTGGGAACTTCTCAGTCAGCTCTTCTAGGAAATCAGAGAAACCGTTAGAAGTGAAGATACGACCTTCGCCTTTCAGGTTGTATTCTTTCTTCTCTGCATCGTAGAACTCAGAAGCAGCACAGTCCATCGCTAGCGTAATGTCAGTACCCAGTTTGTAACCTGCTGCTGCTACTGCTTCAGCGATTACTTCTAGCGCTTCTGCGTTAGATTTCAGGTTAGGTGCGAAACCACCTTCGTCGCCAACTGCAGTGTTGTAGCCTTTAGACTTCAGTACTTTAGCTAGGTTATGGAACACTTCTGCGCCCATACGTACTGCTTCTTTCAGAGTTTTCGCGCCAACAGGTTGGATCATGAACTCTTGGATGTCGACGTTGTTGTCAGCGTGCTCACCACCGTTGATGATGTTCATCATTGGTAGAGGCATTGAGAATACGCCTGGAGTGCCGTTCAGCTCAGCAATGTGCTCAAACAGAGGCATGCCTTTTGCTGCAGCAGCTGCTTTCGCGTTCGCCAGAGAAACCGCTAGAATCGCGTTTGCACCGAAGTTTGATTTGTTTTCAGTCGCATCTAGGTCGATCATGATTTGGTCAATAGCTGCTTGATCTTTTGCATCTTTGCCAACCAGAGCGTCTGCGATAGGGCCATTAACCGCAGCCAGCGCTTTCAGAACGCCTTTACCTAGGAAACGAGACTTGTCACCGTCACGCAGTTCAAGCGCTTCACGAGAACCAGTAGATGCACCTGATGGTGCAGCAGCCATACCTACGAAACCACCTTCTAGGTGAACTTCAGCTTCTACGGTTGGGTTACCACGTGAGTCGATGATTTCACGACCTAGAACTTTAACGATCTTAGACATTAATGTTTCCTCTCAATTGAATTTAAATGTCAAAACTAAAAGGGTAGTCACACAGCTAAAGTGGCTACCCGTATCCTTTTACTTCAATTCACCGCGTTGGTACTGACCTGCTGCTTTGACAAAACCAGCAAACAGAGGGTGACCATCGCGTGGGGTTGAGGTGAATTCAGGGTGGAACTGCGCTGCTACAAACCATGGGTGAGCAGGGTTCTCAATCACTTCAACCAGCTTCTTATCTGCTGACAGACCAGAAACCTTCAAACCTGCTTTTTCAATCTGAGGACGCAGCAGGTTGTTCACTTCGTAACGGTGGCGATGACGCTCATGAATCGTCGCACTGCCGTACATTTCATAGGCTTTGGTGCCTTTCTCAAGGTGGCACAGCTGTAAACCAAGACGCATAGTACCGCCAAGATCCGATTTTTCGCTGCGCTCTTCAACATTACCTTCACCATCAACCCATTCAGTGATAAGGCCTACCACTGGGTATTTGGTGCTTTTATTAAATTCAGTAGAGTGAGCACCTTCCATACCCGCAACGTTACGCGCGTATTCAATCAGTGCCACTTGCATACCTAGGCAGATACCAAGGTAAGGAATTTTGTTTTCACGCGCAAACTGTGCAGCACAGATTTTACCTTCAATACCACGGTCGCCAAAGCCACCCGGTACCAAAATCGCATCCAGACCATTGAGCACATCAGTGCCTTTGGTTTCAACATCTTGCGAATCGATATATTTGATAGTCACATTCAGACGATTCTTCAGACCCGCATGTTTCAGCGCTTCGTTGACCGACTTGTAAGCATCTGGCAGTTCGGTGTACTTACCGACCATACCGATAGTCACGTCACCCGTTGGATTGGCTTCTTCGTAAATCACCTGTTCCCATTCCGACAGATCTGCTTCTGGCGCGTTAATACCAAAGCGTGCACACACCAGATCATCCAGCCCTTGCGAGCGGATCAATTGTGGGATCTTGTAGATAGAATCGACGTCTTTCATCGAAATAACGGCTTTTTCTGGCACGTTACAGAACAGAGCGATCTTCTTACGCTCGTTGGCTGGGATCATGCGATCGCTACGGCACACCAGAATATCCGGTTGAATACCGATCGAAAGCAGCTCTTTGACCGAGTGTTGGGTTGGTTTGGTTTTCACTTCACCGGCAGCCGCGAGATAAGGCACTAGCGTTAAGTGCATAAACATCGCATTTTCACGGCCAACTTCGATCGCCAACTGACGGATCGCTTCCATAAATGGCAGTGATTCGATATCACCAACGGTACCGCCTACTTCAACGATCGCGATATCATGGCCTGCAGAGCCTGCAATCACGCGCTCTTTGATCGCGTTAGTAATATGAGGAATAACCTGAATGGTAGCACCGAGATAATCGCCACGACGCTCTTTGCGTAGTACGTCAGCGTAAACACGACCTGCAGTAAAGTTGTTACGCTTGGTCATCTTGGTACGAATAAAACGTTCGTAGTGACCAAGATCTAGGTCGGTTTCTGCGCCATCTTCCGTAACGAACACTTCACCGTGTTGAGTTGGGCTCATGGTGCCTGGATCAACGTTGATGTAAGGGTCAAGCTTCATCATGGTCACTTTAAGACCACGAGCTTCAAGAATCGCTGCAAGGGATGCCGCTGCAATACCTTTACCTAGAGAGGATACAACCCCGCCAGTAACAAAAATATAATTTGTCGTCATGTTTAACCTGAAATTGGTTGAATGAGGGAAATGAATTTCATCTGGACGGGACAAAACTATACCAGAACCCCCCCACTGCCACAACGTGAAATCTATCACACTCAATTTTTTATTTTTTGCTTCAAATCAAACCAAATTGATGCAAAGCCACCAAAACGAAGACCTGCCAACTTAGTTTTGCTGGCCGATTGGGCGTTTTTTTAGCGCCGAGTGATGATGTTGGCAACTCGGCTAACCCAGCCCGGTTATTGGTTATTTTCCGCCTGTTTGACTTGCTGCCAAAACTGATCGAGCTCTAACAAACTGAAATCTTGCAATGACTTATGTTGCGCTCTCGCTCGCTCTTCTACCCCTTGAAAACGGCGCACAAATTTAGCGTTGGCTTTGCTCAGCGCCATCTCAGGATCATGACCCAAATGGCGCACTAAATTGACGGTCGCGAACAATAAATCGCCTAACTCGAGTTCGACTTTTTGAGTATCCACATCCACTTGCAACGCTTCGTGCATCACCTCTTCGACTTCTTCGTATACCTTATCCACCACCGGGCCAACGCTATCCCAATCAAATCCATATTGAGCACATTTTTTCTGGATTTTATCCGCACGTGACAAGGCGGGTAACGAACGTGGCACCGCATCAAGGATGCTCTGTTGATGCTTGCCCGCCAGCGCTTTTTCTTTGGCTTTTTCTGCTTGCCAGTTGGCATCAATTTGCGCTTGATTATCAAATTGAGCATCCGCAAACACATGGGGATGGCGGCGAGTCAGCTTCTCATTCACTGTCTCAACCACATCACGAAACTCAAACAACCCCTGTTCTTTGGCCATTTGGCTGTAGAAAATCACCTGAAATAGCAGATCACCCAGCTCTTCACGCAAATTCGGCCAATCGCGCTGGGTGATGGCATCCACTACTTCAAACGTCTCTTCAATCGTATACGGGGCAATCGTATCAAAGGTTTGCTGTTTATCCCACGGGCAACCTGATTCAGGATCACGTAGACGACGCATAATTTGCTCAAGTTGTTCAATTGGGTGTGACATAGCTTGCCTTATATATGGGGACTTCATTTAACCTAAGCGTTTAACCAGCATCACATCTTTGATCTGTTCAATCCGCTTGGAAACTCGGACTAGCGCTTCCACGTTATTAACCTCAAGATCGAAATCCATCGTGATGATCTGCCGCTTATAGTCTGAGCGGCTCTTCATACTCGCCACTTTGATTTTTTCATTGGCCAGTAAGGTGGTGATATCTTTCAATAAGCCACTGCGCTCCATCGCCTCGATACGAACCGTCAGTAAGTAACTGCCAGCAAAACCACTGCCCCATACGGTATCAATGATCCGCTCTGGTGCATGATGGCTCAGCTCTTCTAACTGCTCACAATCGCTGCGATGCACGGAAATGCCCCGTCCTTGCGTAATATAACCGCGGATCTCATCACCCGGGATCGGCTGACAGCAGCGTGCGAGGTGGGTCATCAGATTATCGACCCCCTCCACCACCACCGCATCTTTGTGCGGACGATGGGAGGTGAGCGTTTTGTTTTCCTGCAGCTTCTCAAGCACCAGCTTATCTTGCTGCTCAGCGGTCGGCTTATTAACTAATGCATTAATATGATTAACAATTTGGTTAATGCGCAGATCGCCACTGCCAATCCCAACATACATTTCATCCACACTGTTAACGTTAAAACGCTTGAGTGCATAAGCCTCGGCATGTTTCAGATTGGCACCAATTTTGGCGAGTTCACTCTCGAGAATTTCACGGCCAGCTTCGAGATTTTTCTCACGGCTCTGTTTGCGAAACCAAGCGTTGATCTTAGCCCGAGCACGCCCTGAATGGACGAACCCTAGCGATGGGTTGAGCCAGTCTCGCGATGGATTAGGCTGCTTGGCGGTGATGATCTCCACCTGATCGCCCATCTGCAATTTATGGGTAAAGGGCACGATACGGCCCGCTACTTTGGCACCGATACAGCGATGACCGACTTCAGAATGGATGTGGTAGGCAAAATCGAGCGGAGTGGCGCCCATGGGTAAATCCACCACCTCACCTTTCGGAGTAAAGGCATACACCCGATCATCAAACACTTGGCTGCGCAGCTCATCAAGCATCTCGCCTGAATCGGACATCTCTTCTTGCCAATCGAGCAGTTTACGCAGCCAAGTGATTTTCTCATCATAACCACTGCGGGCTGCGCTGCTGCCTTCTTTGTATTTCCAGTGCGCCGCGACCCCAAGCTCTGACTCTTCGTGCATCTGTTTGGTGCGGATCTGGATTTCGATGGTTTTGCCTTCTGGGCCTAAAATGACGGTATGGATCGATTGATAACCGTTCGGCTTAGGATTGGCGACATAGTCGTCGAACTCGTTCGGTAGATGACGATATTTGGTATGCACTATGCCAAGTGCGGCATAACAATCTTGCAGTTTTTCGGCAATAATTCGCACCGCTCGCACATCAAACAGCTCATCAAAGGCGAGACTTTTTTTCTGCATTTTGCGCCAAATGCTGTAGATGTGTTTGGGGCGGCCACTGACTTCGGCATTGATCTCCGCCAGTTGCATCTCAGCACGTAAATCGTCGACAAAGTCACGAATATACTGCTCGCGTACAATCCGCCGCTCGGATAACTGTTTGGCAATCTGCTTGTACGTTTCTGGCTGCTGATAACGAAATGCGTAATCTTCCATTTCCCATTTCAGTTGCCCAATCCCGAGTCGGTTGGCTAACGGCGCATAGATATTGGCACACTCTTTGGCCGCCACACGGCGCACATCATCCGGCTCATTTTTCACTTCACGCAGATTACAGATCCGCTCGGCCAGCTTGATCACGACGCTGCGAAAATCATCCACCATCGCGAGCAACATCCGGCGCACGTTATCCACTTGAGCGGAAGCTTCACTGCCATGCAAGGTGACATTGAGCTGACCAATCGCCGCCATCTCTTCCACACCTTGGATCAATTTCAGCACTTCTCGCCCATAGCTCTCTTGCAGTGATTCGCTATCTAACACGCCACTGCTGGCGATAGGAAACAGCAAAGCGGCCACCAACGTTGGGCGATCCATCGACAAGGTGATCAAAATTTCGATCATTTCGCGCCCACGCCATAGCAGCAGCGGGCCTTGTGAATGGGTAGCCAGCAACTGCTCACAATCGCGATACACCTCGGTCAATTTCGCCGCGGTTTTCGCCTCTTGTGCGAGACTGGTGATCCATGTTGCGAGTTCAAACTGTTGATCTGGGTTTAAGTGTGCGCTGCGTACCGCAACCATTGATATCATCCTAATAATTGTCTTTGTTAGCCTTCGACCGACGCCTCAATAAACCGTTTAGCGATTAGCCCTTTTTTACAAACAGTGCCATCGATTCGAGATGGCTGGTATGCGGGAACATATCCAACATACCTAATTTTTCTAAGCGAAATCCTTGGCTTAATAAGCTTTGACTATCACGAGCCAATGTCGCGGGATTACACGAGACATACACCACCCGCTCAGCCCCGAGAGCCGCCAATTGTTGTACTATACCTTCCGCTCCCGCTCGCGCAGGATCGAGCAGTACTTTAGCAAATTTCTGCTGCGCCCATGAGGCGCGTGTCATATCTTGTTCCAAATTAGCCTGATAAAACGCCACATTGTTAACTTGATTCAACTTGGCGTTATGGGTGGCGTGTAGCACCATCTCGGCCACCCCTTCTACGCCAACCACTTGATGCGCCAAGTTAGCCAACGGTAAAGTGAAGTTACCTAAACCACAAAACAGATCCAACACCTGATCTTGCGGATTAACCTCTAACCAAGCGAGCGCCTGCGCCACCATCTGCTGATTCACGCTACGATTAACCTGAATAAAATGGCTCGGCAAGAAACTTAACCGCGCCCCGGCTTCCTCACAATAGGCGACTTCCCCTTGCACATGTTGCAGTTGTCCTGCCTCTAAGCTGAGATAAAGGCTAAGCTGGTGCTGGGTAGCAAACTCGCTCAAACGGGCATGATCTTGCGCGGCTAGCGCACCGAGATGGCGCAGCAGCAGTACTCGTGTATTGTCGCCGCGCACCAATTCAACATGGCCCAAGCATTCAGGCTGGCTCCAATCACTCAGCAGTGATTTTAAAGGGGGGAGCAAAGCATTTAAGCTCGCCTCAAGCACTGGGCAGTCGGTAACACCGATGATCGCTTTACTCTGCTTACGGCGAAAACCAAACTGCAATTGCTGGGCTTTTTTATCCCATTGCAGACTGAGCCGCGCCCGACGACGATAACCTTGATCATCAGAGCAAATCGGCGGCGACAGAGCAAGCGTCTGCTTAGCAAACTTGACCATTAATTGACTTAATGCTTGCTGCTTGTGAGTCATTTGTGCCGCACGTTCTAAATGCTGCAAATCACAACCACCGCACTGTCCGTAATGCTGACAAAATGGCGCCACCCGCTGTGTGCTTGGCTGCAACACTTTGATCAACTGGCCTCTGGCGTATTTGCTTTTGCTTTCCGTGAGCTGGATCAGCACCTGTTCGCCAGGCAAAGCTCCGTCAACAAACAACGGTTTATTGTGCCAAAAGGCCAGCCCGCTGCCTTGATGATCCAACCGTTCAATAGTGACCGGTTGGTGCTTTTTGTCTAACGTAGTGGGTTTTTTCGGTTGAAAGAAACGTGCCATGCTTTGTGCTCAAGTGTTGAAATCGGTGTGTTTTCGCCCCAGTGTCACTATTCTGCGCTGGGAGGATTGTCGAAGCTGAGCGAGTTGATTAAGCTAGCGCTAAGCCTGCCTCACCCAATTTCGAATTCATGTGGGGTATTTTCCCATATCCACACCACAATGTTTAGACAATAATGAATCGAAGATATGGCTTGCGTGCCCGCGTAATTACCCTCACTCTGGCTCCCACCCTGATTATTGGTCTGCTGCTCAGTGCGCTATTCTCTTTTAACCGCTATCACGACTTAGAAAACCAAGTGATCAGTTCTGGCGCGAGCATCATCGAGCCACTGGCGATCGCCAGTGAAGATGCGCTGCGTATCCAGAGCCGTGAGTCGGTACGCCGCATCATCAGCTACGCACACCGCAAAAACTCCAAGTTAGTGCGCAGTATCGCGGTCTTTGATCTCCATCATGAACTGTTTGTCACCTCCAACTTTCATCCCAATTTTGAACAGTTGATGTACCCCAAAGATCAGCCGATCCCATTTTTAAGTAGCTCAGTGATTGATGAAAACACGCTGATTTTACGCACTCCGATCGTCTCCGAGCGCACCTTACTCGAAAATGGTGATGCCAATCCGGCCACGCCAGTCACTGGCTATATCGCGATTGAACTGGATCTATCATCACTGCGCTTACAGCAATACCAAGAAATTTTCTCGGCTGGCTTAGTACTGGTGATTGGCATTTTACTCTCTGCGGTATTTGCATTTCGTTTGATGCACGATGTGACCCGCCCGATCACCCATATGAAAAATATGGTCGACCGGATCCGGCGCGGACATTTGGATGTACGGATTGAAGGCAAAATGCACGGCGAATTAGATGCTCTGAAAAAAGGCATCAACGCGATGGCGGTGTCGCTGTCGGAATACCATGTTGAGATGCAGCACAGCATCGACCAAGCCACTTCCGATTTGCGCGAAACCCTTGAGCAGCTTGAAATTCAAAACGTGGAGCTTGATATCGCCAAAAAACGCGCCCAAGAAGCGGCGCGGGTTAAATCTGAATTTTTGGCCAATATGTCGCATGAGCTGCGCACCCCACTCAATGGCGTGATTGGCTTTACTCGGCAGATGCTCAAAACCCAGTTGACCAACAGCCAAACCGACTGTTTACAAACCATTGATAAATCGGCCAATAACCTACTAACCATCATTAATGACATTTTAGATTTTTCCAAACTGGAAGCGGGCAAACTGGCACTTGAAAACATCGCCTTTGAATTTCAAGATGTGCTGGAAGAGGTGGTCAACCTACAAGCCACCAGCGCCCACGAAAAAGGGTTGGAGATCACGCTTAAAATCGATCCGAAGATCCCTCGTGGCGTAGTTGGCGATCCACTGCGTATTCAGCAAGTGCTGACCAACTTAGTCGGCAACTCGATTAAGTTTACTGAGCGCGGCAATATTGATGTCAGCATCGAAATGCGCACTCAACGTGACGATATGATCGACCTGCAATTTATGGTGCGCGACACTGGGATTGGTATTTCGGAGCGCCAACAAGCCCAGCTATTCCAAGCCTTTAGCCAAGCTGATGCCAGCATTTCACGCCGTTATGGCGGTACTGGCCTTGGGCTGGTTATCACCCAGAAATTGGTCAGCCATATGGGCGGCGAAATCAGCCTCACCAGCCGTTTACACCAAGGCTCGACATTCTGGTTTACTCTACGTTTACACACCACTGAGCTGCCAATCAATGATGGCTATGACGCCCAATTACTGGCCGATCGTCATTTACTATTGATTGAACCGAATATGCAAGCGGCCGCAATTGTGCAGCAAACCTTGCAGCAAAGTGGCTTGGAAGTCACCTACCACTCAGCGCTCCCAGAGCACGATCAAACCTACGACTATGTATTGCTTAACCTCGCGCCGAATAAAGAAATCAATCCGAGCCTAGTGCAAACCTGGGTACAGCGCGCGCTCACGATCAGCCAGCATGTGATTGTTGGCATGCCAACCACCGAATTAGCTCTCGCCGATCAATTGATGCAACACTACCCGATCAAATGCATCAGCAAGCCGCTGTCACGCAAAAAACTGCTGCAAACCCTAGCCGCACAGCAACCCGCTTTAACCAGTAGCAGCGCTCCGAAACCGCAAGCGGCGAAACTGCCACTGCGTGTGATGGCCGTTGATGATAACCCTGCCAATCTCAAGCTGATCACCGCCCTACTGCAAGAGCGCGTGGAGTGCGTGATCGCTTGCACCAGTGGCCAAGAAGCGATCGAGCAAGCACAACAATGGCAATTCGATATCATTTTGATGGATATTCAGATGCCACATATGGATGGCGTCACCGCTTGTAAAGCGATCAAGCAGCTCGACGGCTATCAAGAGATTCCGGTGATTGCCGTCACTGCGCACGCGATGGCGGGTGAGCGGGATCGCTTACTTAACGCTGGCATGGATGATTACCTGACCAAACCGATTGATGAGCCGGTATTACAGCAAGTATTAATCGATTGGGATCCTTATTCGACCAAGCACGCTATCCGTAAACCTTTCTCCGCCGGAGAGGCTGCCTCCTCTGCAATAGCAGAGTCACATCAGCAGACAATGGTAAAGGATGATGAGAGGGTGATTGATTGGTCACTGGCGTTGCAACAAGCCGCCAATAAACCAGCACTGGCCCAAGAGATGCTGGGCATGTTAGTCGATTTCTTACCGCAGATGGCCAACGTGGTCAATCTCGCGTTAGCCGATCCCCAGTATTCGGCAAGTGATCTGCTGCACCATATCCACAAACTGCATGGCAGTTGCGCCTATAGCGGTGTACCGAAACTGCGCCGAGTGTGTGCCAATCTAGAACAAGCGCTACGCAGTGGTGTCACGATTGCAGAACTGGAGCCGGAGCTGTTTGAGCTACAAGATGAGATGATCAACGTGATACAAGCTGCGGCCGATTATCTGCCGAGTGAGGATTAATTCGCCGCAGGACACGCCGTTTAACGCTCGAAAATAACCGTCGCCATTGCATAATGGCGTTCATCCGATAAAGAGAGGTGAATCGAACGCACCTCAAGCAAGGCGGCTAATTGTGCGGCTTTGCCGCTTAAACTTAGCAGCGGCTTACCCAAAGCATCATTACTGATGGTGAAGTCGTGAAAGGTCACGCCCTGGGCAATTCCAGTGCCTAACGCTTTCGAGGCCGCTTCTTTGGCCGCAAAACGCTTGGCTAAAAATCGCCCTTGCCGCTGCAAACTCTGAAACTGCTCGAACTCCGCATCGGTGAGAATACGGCGCGCAAAGTTTTCACCAGAGCGCGCCAAGGCCTTTTCCACTCGTTCGATTTCAGTAATATCGGTTCCGAGACCTACAATCATCGGCTTAACGACGTGCCGCCAGCATCAAGGCTTTCATATCCGCGACTGCTTTGGCTAAACCATCAAACACGGCACGACCAATGATCGCATGGCCGATGTTAAGCTCGTAAATTTCAGGGATTGCCGCAATCGGCGCAACGTTATGGTAAGTCAGACCGTGGCCAGCGTTGACGGTAATCCCCAGATCATCCGCATAAGCCGCAGCGGCAGCAATTTTTTTGAGCTCATTTTGCTGCTCAAGCTCGCTAGATGCGTCAGCATAATGGCCGGTATGCAGCTCGATAAACGGTGCGCCACAGCTTTTCGCCGCATCAATTTGCTCACGATCCGCGTCAATAAATAGCGAGACTTTAATCCCCGCCGCGGTGAGTTTTTGGGTCGCCGTTTTAACGCGCGCTAGCTGACCAACCACATCTAAGCCACCTTCGGTGGTGAGCTCTTCACGCTTTTCTGGCACTAAGCAGACATATTCTGGCTGAGTTTGCAGCGCAATCTCGACCATCTCATCGGTCACCGCCATTTCTAAGTTCATACGCGTTTGCAACGTTTCGCGCAAAATACGCACATCGCGATCGGTAATGTGACGGCGATCTTCACGCAAATGAATAGTAATGCCATCGGCACCGGCACGTTCAGCCATTTCCGCGGCATGCACCGGGTCTGGATATTGGGTGCCGCGCGCATTACGCAATGTCGCCACATGATCGATGTTCACACCAAGATAAATTGAGCTCATTTTTCTGTACTCCGTGCTCTAGGGAGAGCTGTTTGACGAAACAACTCACGACTTTTTAAAGGTTTGCCGCCAAGATACGGCTTTAAGGCTAAACGTGTAAAGCGTTTTGCCGCTTGCAATTGAGCTTGGCTGGTAAAACGCCGCTCACTGATCGCAATCAGCTCATCACCGAGAAAAGTGAGATTATCGCGACGCAGTGACGCCATAAAGCCTTTTTGCTCACGGTAGCGGTAGGTCATCTGTGGTGCAACCGGTTCGCCACTACCAGCACAATGTAAAAAATCCACCCCATAACCCAGTGCGGTCAGTAACGCTAACTCAAAGCGCCGCAGCGCAGGCTCCGGATTGGTACTTTGCGCCAGTTCCGTCAAAGCAAACAGATAATCATGAAATAACCCAGGGCTTGCGACTTCAGGCATCAAGACTCGATCGACCAGCTCATTGATATACAGCGCAGAATACAGACAGACACCCGACAGAGGCAAACCGAGGCTGATCGGCTCAGCTTGGCGTAAGGTTTTCATCGAGCCATTGCCCGACCATTTTAGCAGGAGCGGAGTAAAAGGTTGCAGCGCACCTTTAAGATTGGAACGTTTGCCACGCGCCCCTTTGGCCATTAGGCTGACTCGGCCATACTCCTCACTAAACACATCAAGGATCAAGCTCGATTCACTGTAAGGGCGGCGATGCAGAACAAAACAGCGTTGCAGTCCGTCTGACATTTTCCTGTTCTATTATCTCGTTAAGGGCGGGGATCAAAAAAGGTGACAACAGAGTTGCCACCTTTTGTGCGGTTAAAGATCGTCGATATAGCCGAGTGAGCGCAGCGCACGCTCATCATCCGCCCAACCGGATTTCACTTTCACCCAAGTTTCTAAATACACTTTACGACCAAACAGTTGTTCCATATCCAGTCGTGCTTCACGACCAATGGTTTTGATTTTTTCGCCATTTTTGCCAATCACCATTTTTTTCTGACCGATACGCTCAACCAAGATCAGCGCATTAATGTGAAAACCATCATTATCCGGATTGTAATCGAAACGCTCGATTTCCACCGTAACCGAATACGGCAGCTCTTCACCGGTAAAACGCATCAATTTTTCACGCACGATTTCCGACGCCATAAAGCGCTGTGAACGATCAGTCACATACTCTTCAGGGAAGTGGTGCAGCGCTTTCGGTAAGTGTTGACGCACATGCTTTTTCAGCACATCCACGTTTTTACCCAGCTTAGCCGCAATCGGTACGATATCGACAAATTGCATCCGCTTGGAAAGATCCAGCATGTGCAGCATCACTTCGTTACGATCTTTCACCTGATCAACCTTGTTGACGCACAGCACCACAGGGAAATTGGCTTTTTGCAGTTTGTTGAACACCATTTCATCATCGGCGGTCCAGTGGGTACCTTCGACCACAAACAGCACTAAGTTAACATCGCTCAATGAACTGCTCGCGGCACGGTTCATCAAACGGTTAATCGCACGCTTCTCTTCAATATGCAGTCCTGGGGTATCGACATAAATCGCCTGATAAGCACCATCGGTATCCACGCCCATAATCCGGTGGCGAGTGGTTTGTGGTTTACGCGAAGTGATGGAAATTTTCTGCCCTAATAGGTTATTAAGCAGGGTCGATTTACCAACGTTTGGACGCCCCACAATCGCGACAAAGCCGCAGTGTTGATCCTCTGGAGTGGATGTTTCTACGACTTCGCCATCATGTTGAGAGGCAAAATATGCATCGATATCAAATTCTTGATCAGCCATGAGTTAGTTGCTCCAGTGCCGTTTCTGCAGCCGCTTGTTCTGCCTTGCGGCGGCTGGTGCCTTTACCGATCACAGGTGCATCCATACCTGCAACTTCACACGCAACGCTAAATTCTTGGTTGTGTGCTTCACCTTTAATATTAGTCACAGTGTAGATAGGCAGTGGTTTTCTTCTGCCTTGCAAAAACTCTTGTAAGCGAGTTTTCGGATCTTTTTGTGATACGCCCGGTTTGATCTCATCCAGTCGGCATTGATACCACTTGAGCACAATCCCACGCACGGTTTCCAGATCGCTATCGAGGTAAATTCCACCAATCAAGGCTTCTACCGCATCAGCCAGAATCGAGTCACGGCGAAAACCACCGCTTTTCAACTCACCTGGACCTAATTTTAAGTAATCTCCCAGATCGAATTCTCGACCCAGTTCCGCCAATGTGTGCCCACGCACTAAGGTGGCACGCATACGACTCATATCACCCTCATCCACTTTAGGAAAACGGTGATACAGATCGTCAGCAATGACAAAACTTAAAATTGAATCGCCCAGAAACTCAAGACGTTCATTGTGCTTACCATTGGCGCTGCGGTGTGTCAGCGCCAGATTAAGCAGCCCGCTATCCTGAAAGGTATAACCGAGCTTACTTGTTAATTTATTCATTAGAGGTGTCATAATCTCAATGTTATTGGCCCACTGATGCAGGCTTAATGGATCCCGCCAATACGATTCAATCGCACTCCACTTGGGATCCAAGATGGAAGTACGCTATCGGCAGCGCGTTCAAACTCGAAACTGATCCAGATCGCAACTGCTTTCCCGACCAAATTCTGCTCTGGCACAAAGCCCCAGAAACGGCTATCAGCACTATTGTCACGGTTATCACCCATCACAAAATAGTGCCCTTGTGGTACCACCCACTCATTGACGCCACGACGCGGACGATAGTCGGCCACGTTGTCCATGCGCAGTGGATTAACCAAAATACTGTGTGGCTGTTGACCTAACTGCTCATCGAGCTGGATAAGCGGAATATTATTCTGATAAAACTCACTCGATTGCACATTTGATAATGTCACTGCTTGGCATTGGCTTTGGCCTTGTGGCTGGATACACAGCTCTTTATCTGCACTGTAGCGCACCGTATCTCCCGGCATACCGACGACGCGTTTAATATAGTCGATATTCGGACTGACCGGATATTTGAACACCACAATATCGCCACGTTCAGGTTGGCCAGTTTCAAGCAACTGAGTACGCCAAACCGGATCTTTCAAGCCGTAGGCATATTTTTCAACCAGAATAAAATCACCAACTAACAGGGTTGGCATCATCGAGCCAGATGGGATCTGAAATGGTTCATAAATGAACGAACGCAGAATTAACACCAAGGCGATCACTGGAAAAATCGACACGCTGTTCTCAATCCACCACGGCTGCACCAAGGCTTTATTGAGCGCTGAGGCCGGTAAATCTGGAGTTTGTGCTTGTAGCTCAGCCTGTTTTTGCTGACGCTGTTTTGCCCAGCGCAGTTTTTCCAGAGTCCAAACCAGACCGGTGATCAGAGTGACTAGCACCAAAATCAGTGAGAATGTGTTCGCCATTGACTTCCCTTATCTAAAAAATGCGAAAGTGAAAGAGCCGAAACCCTTTCACTCATCAGTTAAACCCATCAATCTCAACTCGGCAAAGAAATTAATCTTTACCCACATGCAAAATGGCGAGGAACGCTTCTTGCGGCAGCTCAACGTTACCGATCTGCTTCATCCGTTTCTTACCTTCTTTCTGCTTCTTGAGTAGCTTCTTCTTACGACTCACGTCACCACCGTAACACTTAGCCAGTACGTTTTTACGTAACTGCTTGACGGTAGAACGGGCGATAATGTGGTTACCAATCGCCGCTTGGATCGCAATGTCAAACATCTGGCGAGGGATAAACTCTTTCATCTTCTCCACCAATTGACGGCCGCGAGTTTGCGACTGATCACGGTGGGTGATGATGGCCAACGCATCGACTTTATCGCCATTGAGCAGCACATCGACACGCACCATGTGCGACATTTCAAAGCGTTGGAAACCGTAATCCAGCGATGCATAACCACGCGAAGTCGATTTCAAGCGGTCAAAGAAATCCAGTACCACTTCCGCCATTGGCACATCGTAAGTCAAGGCGACTTGGTTACCGTGGTAAACCATATCAACTTGAGTACCGCGTTTTTCGATACACAAGGTGATCACGTTACCCAGATAATCGGCAGGCACCAGAATATTACAGCGCGCAATCGGCTCACGGATCTCTTCAATATCGTTAATAGCGGGCAGTTTAGCTGGGCTATCAACGTGGATGATCTCTTTGTTGGTCTTGAGCACTTCATACACTACGGTCGGCGCAGTGGTGATCAGATCAAGATCGTATTCACGCTCAAGACGCTCTTGGATGATCTCCATGTGCAGCATACCAAGGAAGCCACAGCGGAAACCAAAACCAAGTGCAGCCGAAGTTTCTGGCTCATAAAACAGTGATGCATCATTCAAGCTCAGTTTGCCCAGTGCATCACGGAAGTTTTCATAATCATCCGACGAGACCGGGAATAAGCCCGCATAAACTTGAGGTTTTACTTTTTTAAAGCCCGGCAGCGCTGTTTCGCAGCCATTTTTAGCTAAGGTTAAAGTATCGCCGACTGGTGCGCCCATGATGTCTTTAATACCACACACTACCCAGCCCACTTCGCCAGTATTGAGTGCGTTGGTATCGACTTGTTTGGGGGTAAAAATACCTAAACGATCAACACCCCAAATTTGGCCGGTGCTCATCACTTTGATCTTGTCGTTTTTCTTCAGGCTGCCGTTTTTGATCCGCACCAAAGAAACCACGCCTAAATAGTTATCAAACCAAGAGTCAATGATCAGCGCTTGCAGCGGTGCTTCTGGGTCGCCTTGTGGCGCTGGGATCGCTGAAACAATCTTCTCCAACACCTCATCGACGCCTACTCCGGTTTTAGCCGAACAGCGCACAGCATCGATCGCATCAATACCAACAATGTCTTCAATCTCTTCGGCAACCCGCTCTGGCTCTGCCGCAGGCAGGTCAATTTTATTGAGGATCGGTACAACTTCCAGATCCATCTCAATCGCGGTGTAGCAGTTAGCCAAGGTCTGAGCTTCTACGCCTTGACCGGCATCCACCACCAACAGCGCACCTTCACATGCCGCTAGCGAACGTGATACTTCGTACGCGAAGTCAACGTGTCCTGGGGTATCGATAAAGTTCAGTTGATAGGTTTGGCCATCTTTCGCTGTGTAGTCGAGTGTCACACTCTGCGCTTTAATGGTGATACCACGCTCACGTTCGAGATCCATCGAATCAAGAACTTGATCGGCCATTTCACGATCACTCAAGCCACCACAGACTTGAATTAAACGGTCAGATAGTGTTGATTTACCATGGTCAATGTGGGCGATAATCGAAAAGTTACGAATGTGCTTCATAGGCTTGGGATGACTAAACTCTTAAATAATAAGGACATAGAAAAGCCGCGCTGGCGGCCATTCATTCAAGTGGGGCGATTCTACCCAATTTCGGTTGGGTTCGCATCATAATTTAGGCCAGTGGGATCCCCAGTTTACGCAGTACGACCACTTGCTGCTCCGAGCACCGCTCAAGCACTGCGGCATAATGTTTGGCCACCCATACGCCAAGCGCAATCGACAATAGTGAAGTGAGGATCACCACACTTTCGCCCATCGCTAACCATGGGGCGAGCCATTGAGTGCCAAACCAAGCACCAAGTAGCATAAAAAACAGTGGCAACAGATACACTAACGCCGCCGATTGCAACAGGCTTTTTTCTGGCAAACCGATTTCAACCACTTCTCCTGCCTGTAATGCTTGCTGGGTGTGTAGCTGCCATAATAGGGCTTTACTACCCAGCGCTTTCGATACAATACCAGTGCCACAACTGCTGGATGATTGGCAGTGGCTACAACTGGTTTGTTGCTGACAGCTCAAAGTAACCTGAAAGCCTTGTTGAGTCGCGACCACTTGAGTGACGGTCGCCAACGCGGTCATCATGGTGCTGGCACTCCCGCCACATTGATCAACACGGATTGAGCGATCCGCTGCGCGGTTGCTGGTGGAATATCGCCGACTACCGAAATTTCATTGTCACCTTTGACTAAACTGTGCAAGGTTCGCCGACCTTGTCGCACCAATTGACCTTTCAATGAGTAATTATCACTGGCCGAAATATACACCGAGAAATTAAACAGGCCGTCAGAATACATTTGACTTTCTACTAGGCGCTCGGTGATCGCCATACGATAGCGATTCAACTCCATCGCCTGAAAACCTTCTGGCACCCAGCTTACTTGCCAAAAAGTTTGTTGCATGCTGCCTTTGGGTAATTTCAGCACTTCTGGCAGTTGGACCGAATTCAATCCAGCCATCAGCTCAGCTAACCGTTCACTGATCGAATAGGAAATGGTACGATATTGCTCTAAGACTTCACCATCACGATCCAGCAAGTCTGCGCGTAACGGTAAATGGCTCTTCTCATCAACCCATAACACATAGGAATAGCGCAAGCCATCTTTCGGCACCACACGCAACACCTGGCAAGGGACACCCGCTTCGCGCGCCCGGCCGATTTTGACAAAATCGTAATACTGACTCAGTTGGGCAACATCACTATTAATCATTGGCATGGTTGGCGCGACCATCTCGCTCGACTCGATGGTAAATGGTTCGACGCCAGGCTCAATATAGCTCACTTCATCGCCGCGCCGGATCACTTCACGCACCGGACCACTTAAATACACTAGATGTGCCAATTGCTGCTGATCTTGACGCACATGACGATACAACAGTGGCTCAATGCTGTTTTTCTTAACCAAGATATATGAGAGTTCGTAATTAAGATGTTGGCTGGCTTGGTTCATCTGATACAACAACGCCTCTGCAGGCTGTTCTTCTGCAAAGGCGGTTGTTGAAGTGGCACAAAACAGCGTCAGCGCACTGATCAAAAATTTCTTCATTCCGCAACCGATTCAACTGAATGTTGGTGAGAAACGGCATTCTCACTATTTAAGCGTAATTGCAATTCATAGTCCTGCAGCAAGGCATTTACACGGCGGCGCTGCTCTTGCATAGTACTATCTGGTGCATGCTTTTCAACCGAGTCACGCGTCAAACTGACAGGTTCGGCACTGCCGGCCAATGGAATAGTTTGCAATACGGGCAACTCACCATCGATCGCCGAGCTCTGCCCGGCATACTGCTGAACACCAAACACCACCGCCAAACAAACCGAGGCAGCAATACCAAATTGACTCAATTGCGACCACCAAGCCGGCAGTTGACGCTTGGCCTGTTGTGGTGTGGGTTGCTCTGTCAGCTTAGTTTGCTGCAGAGCAATCACATTGTGGGTATCACGTAATGAATGGTTTTTATCACGCAATAAATTATGAGCGGGTTCATTTTCCAATGCCAACGCAACGCTTTCAGCAATATTCCACTCCTTTGCTACTGGCGCATCACCGCGCAGCACATCACCAATTAGGTGGTAATTGCCCCAAGTTGTACATGCTTGAGGATTGTGAGCCAATTGTAAAATCAGCTCATTGTCGATCATCTCGCCATCCATGAGTGCTGAAAGTTTTTGTTTGTCAGCCATTCTGTTCACCATAGTTATTACGCAATGTTATTACGGAACGTTATTACGAAATTCGCTTGCGACCGAGCTTGCATTACAAAAGCGGGCTAATTCTCTTTTCGACCGCCTCACGCGCGCGAAAAATTCGAGAGCGCACAGTTCCTACCGGACAATCCATCACTTCCGCGATTTCCTCATAACTTAAGCCTTCTAGCTCACGTAAGGTCATTGCCGTTTTCAAATCATCAGGTAATGCATCTATCGCATCGAACACTGCCCGTTTCAATTCGTTGGACAACGTAATGTTCTCTGGGTTCGATATTTCTTTTAATGCATCACCACCTTCATAAAATTCAGCGTCTTCAGCATCAACATCACTAGCGGGTGGGCGTCGATTCTGCGCCACAATGTGATTTTTCGCAGTATTCACCGCTATACGGTATAGCCAAGTATAAAATGCACTGTCACCACGAAAAGTGGGAATGGCTCGATACGCTTTAATAAACGCTTCCTGCGCCACATCCGCTACATCGCCAGAATTGCTGATGTATCGGGAAATAAGGTTGCAGACTTTATTTTGATATTTCAAAACCAAAAGATTAAACGCTTGCTTATCCCCATTCTGAACTCGCTCAATCAATACTTGATCGGTCAGTTGCTCGTTCATGCGAGCGGTCACTCCTATTGTTATGTCCCTCTACCCTCTCAGATATGGGTACTCATTATGCGAATTATAATATTGACATCACTGCTTATATGAGCACCTTTGAGACTCGCTATCATTGATAAAGTTCATTAGTCAGTAAAATATTTTGCTTAAAACCCCATCAATCCAGCCCATTCACCGCCAACATTAAGCTGACAGGCCACAGCACGCCACTTGACCCTACGGCGTAATCCCACGACTAGCGAGATATCTAACACGCCGGAATAGAGAGCGAGTAATATGACAATAATATTTACAAACGATTGCATTTAGCGCGATGATAATAGCAGGATTTACCCCGTGCAAACGATGCAAATTTTTCGATAATTTTTCGCCACTTACTGCTGGCGAATTTATTTTTCGCGCAACGGTTCCGGAGTTATACCCAAACAACTTGGAGTTGCAGGTAGGCGGCAAGTGAGTGAGTCCCCATGAACATAGGCAAACTATGTGATTGGGGTGAGCGAATGTAGCCAACACCGCTGCAACTTCAAGTAGGAAGGGTATATTGCTCATCCTCAGTCAAGCTTGGTTGTGAGATGAGCAAATTAAATAGATTTCGAGTTGGATAACTCACACAGTTTGGGAATCAGCAATTTTATGAACGCAGACCGAGAGCATCAATGCGATGTATTAGTCATAGGAAGTGGCGCGGCAGGCTTATCGCTTGCTTTACAGGTCGCTCAATACGGAAAAGTCGTAGTATTAAGTAAAGGACCACGCAGTGAAGGCGCCACCTTTTATGCACAAGGAGGAATTGCCGCGGTATTTGATGAAACCGATAGTGTCGAATCTCACGTGCAAGATACGCTGATTGCCGGTGCGGGTATCTGTAATGAACAAACTGTGCGCTTTATCGCCGAACACGCCAAAGAGTGTGTGCAGTGGTTGATTGATGGTGGCGTGCCGTTTGATCAAGCCGAAGATAGCAATACTGAACATCCTCGCTACCATCTGACCCGCGAAGGGGGTCATAGCCATCGACGCATTTTACACGCGGCGGATGCGACCGGAATGGCGATGCAAACCTCACTACAAGATAATGCCCACCACCATCCGAATATTACCGTCCTCGAACGCCACAATGCGTTAGATCTAATCACTGAAGATAAGATTGGAGGTGATGCCAATAAAGTGGTCGGTGCTTATGTATGGAACCGTAATGCTGAACACGTAGAGACCATTCGCGCGAAATTTGTGGTGCTGGCCACTGGTGGTGCATCGAAAGTGTACCAATATACCTCAAACCCAGATGTCTCTTCCGGAGATGGAATTGCGATGGCATGGCGAGCCGGCTGTCGAGTTGCCAACTTAGAGTTCAACCAATTCCATCCAACCTGCTTGTATCATCCCGAAGCGCGCAACTTTCTGCTCACCGAAGCACTGCGCGGTGAAGGCGCATTTTTACGCCGTCCCGATGGCAGCCGTTTTATGCCCGATTTTGATGTGCGAGCCGAACTGGCACCACGCGATGTAGTTGCGCGCGCCATCGACTTTGAGATGAAACGCTTAGGTGCTGACTGCATGTATCTGGATATCAGTCATCAACCGGCTGATTTTATCGAAAAACATTTCCCGACCATCTATTCACGCTTGATGGATTTAGGGATTGATATGACCAAAGAGCCGATCCCGATCGTGCCTGCCGCCCACTATACCTGTGGTGGTGTGGTGGTTAATCCACAAGGCCAGACCGACCTTAAACAGTTGTATGCGATTGGTGAAGTCAGCTATACCGGTTTACACGGTGCTAATCGCATGGCCTCAAATTCACTGCTGGAATGTGTGGTGTACGCTTGGTCAGCCTCGCGCGATATTATTGCGCAATTGCCACAGGCAACTATGCCGGATCCGCTACCACGTTGGGATGAAAGTCAAGTGACCTGCTCTGATGAAGAAGTGGTATTGCAGCATAACTGGCATGAGCTACGACTGTTTATGTGGGACTATATGGGCATTGTGCGCTCAGACAAACGTTTAGAGCGGGCAATGCGCCGGATTCAGTTGTTGCAACAAGAAACCCATGAGTATTACAGCAATTTTCGCGTCTCCAATAACTTGCTAGAAATGCGTAACTTACTGCAAGTGGCCGAATTAATGGTACGCTGTGCCATGCAGCGCAAAGAGAGCCGCGGTTTGCACTATACGCTCGATTATCCGGATCCGCTGCCGCACAGTGGCCCAACTATTTTAGTGCCCGAGCGATAAGTGCCAGAAAAGTGAGTGCCAGAAAAACTAGGCACAGTTTAATCACTTGCCACGATCCCTGAGGACACCATTTCAGGCTATCGGCCAATCATTACGGGAGCAATTAAGCTCCCGTTTTAATCGCACTAACAGTTGTCGATAGGTAATGGGATCACAGCTATCACGCCAGATCAACCAAGCTTGCCCCTCGCCTTGTAAACGGATAAACCACGGCGCGTACAGAGTATCGATCGCCTTAAAACTCAACTGCTGCTGGCCAATTTGCAACTGGCCGCTAAAGGTCAGATCCACTTCCCCCGCTAAACTAGGTGGCATCCACACCCCGCGTCGATGACCATGCCAGATCCAAGCCGCAAAATAGGGCACCAGCAGCAAAGGTATTGCCGATGCGATGAGCACCCAGCCCATCAACATGATTAACAACAGAGCGCTGAACTGAGCGTAACGCGAAGGAATAAAGATCAGCTTAACGGTGTTTGCTGAGGTTATGAGCGACAATTTTATCCACCATCGCCGCAAGACCTAAATTCTCACAGCGGCCTTGCCCCATCACCCAACGAAAAAGATCGGGATCGTCACTTTCCAATAACGCCACAAAGTCCTGTTGTTCCGATTCTGACAGCGAATCAAAACACTCTTCGAAAAAGGGCATGATGACCACATCAAGCTCTAACATCCCACGACGGCACGCCCATTTGATGCGCGCTTTTTGTTCAGCGGTGTACATTGCTTTTCCTTACCTGCTGGTTGTGTATAACACAATCGTTTGCTATGCCTTAGAGTGTAACAAGCCCCCCCACCCACCGCTAGTGACTCAATCACACTCCCTGTTCAAGCTGACAAAAAACTTGATCCCGATTAACATAGTCACACTTTTTCCTCAGCGGTGTATAACATGGACTGGCAAAATCATTTTTCCGTGCTCAATCTCTCTTCTCACGATCCGCTCCCTGAATTGATGCTCACTCACCTCACTGACTGGGGAGTCATCACTATGGTGGGCGCGGATAAAAAAGCCTATTTGCAAGGTCAAGTCACCTGCAATGTGGTTTCGCTAACACCACAACAAGTCACCTTTGGCGCACACTGTGATGCCAAAGGTAAAGTGTGGTCAGTATTTCGTCTATTTCATCATCATGATGGCTACGCGATGCTACAACCTCGCTCAGCCATAGCCACCGAACTGCGTGAGCTGAAGAAATACGCCATTTTCTCTAAAGTAGAGATCACTGAATCTAGCGATATCGGCTTGGGTGTTATGGGCAGCCAAGCCGAGGCGTGGATTGATGGTTTGAGTGCATCTCGCGACGATGTTCGTCACATCGAAGGCGGCACCGCGGTACGCATTAGCCCACTACGCTGGTTACTTTTGCTCGATCCAGCACACGTACAGCAATATGTCGCAGCCTGGCAGGGCTTGTGTGTTGAGCAAGCCATTTGGACACAGTTGGATATTGCTGAAGCAGTGCCGGTCGTCACCGCAAGCGCGCAAAATGAGCACATTCCACAGGCGCTCAACCTGCAAGCGTTAGATGGCATCAGTTTTAACAAAGGCTGTTATACCGGGCAAGAAACCGTGGCTCGCGCCAAATACCGTGGCATCAACAAACGCGCGATGTACTTGGTTAAAGGTAATTTAACCGCCCCACTTGAGCCACACCAGCCCATCACTCTCGAACGTGCGGTCGGCGAAAACTGGCGCAGTGCGGGAACATTACTGACCCATTACAGCTTTACTGACCAGATTGCGATGGGCCTCATGATCTTACCCAATGATCTGGAACCCGACGTTGAACTGCGCTTAACTAATCAGCCAACCACACATTGGCAGATCCAGCCATTACCTTATTCACTGCTGGATGAGTCGTAAACAAGCTTACCACCACAGCCTGAGCCGCCAGTGTTCTGCGCGGATCAGGCCAGTTAACCACGACACCACATCACTCTCGCTTTAGCTGTAACAGCGTGCATTTTTTACATCACGCTGCGAGCCTCTTCAAATAAATCAATCGCAGACAAAGAATTTATAGTCATAATAAAAACATAATTAGTCAAACAACGCACAATCATCTAGGCTATACCACGTTGATTGACATATTGAGCACCCAAGTTGGCTCTTTATTTATCAATGGAAAAGTGAATTAACTGAATATTCAAGTTAGCCACTTTTTGTGTAATGCATCTGTGACTATTTGCCCGCTTAATCGCGGGCTTTTTTTTACCATCAAATAACCACACACTTACTCAATGAAAATTTTTTAGCTTTATTCTTAAAATTGTCATAACTGGCTGGCTTAATGCTGACTGCTTATTCAGCACCGACTGCCAGATATCAGAATAAATTTCAAGTTTGATCATACAAGACTGAATATTTGACTGTAAATTTGTCTAGTTGTGCACAGATACTCTAAATCATCGATAACCACTGCGTATTTCACCAGAGATATCACAGTATTTTTATGCGGATTTTTTTACACTTATTCGTGCTAGAACAATGCAAGGATCGAGCTATGAGACTGTTTAAGCGCTATACACCAGGTATGATTGCTAAACATGTAAGTCGTTTATTTAAAGGTCGAATTTATATTTATGGGATAGGTAAATTTGAGTTTGATCACGGTAAATTACAACTGCCAGAACAAGCGGAACAGCGCCACTATCAAACCGTGAAAGAAGTCAATCAAGCGATCATGAAGCTGCGCTGTGCTTATGCATAAATCAGCAAATAGTCGTTGGCGATACTGCCGTGCTAGCGGGGAAGGTAAACTCCCCCTTGTGCAGTGGTGAGAAATCAGCGATGTCAAACGGAGCGAGCTTTAAACTGTCGCGCAAGAAAAATTCACATAACCGAGCTCAAAATCAACAATGCTGATTTATCGCACGAGTTTGAATTAGTAGACACGCTCTAACCACACCTGCTTAGCCAATTCAGGCAAATCGCCTTTTAAGCCCAGTGCTCGCTGCATAATTTCATGTTTTGCCCCCGGCAATTGTCCGACCAAATGCATGCCAATGCCACGGATCAGCTTTTTGGCTGGGTTATCACCAGCAAACAAATCGCGGAAACCTTGCATCGCGGCAATCATTTTGGCCGCTTCGGCTTTGCGCCAACGTTCGTAATGGCGCAGATGACGCAGCTCTCCAATATCACGATTTTGCTGCCACACACTTAGCAGCTCTTGCGCCAAGCTGGCCGCATCCAACAAACCTAAATTGACCCCTTGCCCAGCTAATGGGTGAATGGTATGCGCTGCATCACCAACCAGCGCCACTCGCGGGGCGACAAAATCACGGGCATAACGCATCTTCAATGGCAAAACTTGCCGCTCTCCAACCACTTCACACAATCCTAAACGCGCATCAAACTCGGCGGTCAAAGCGCGATTAAACTGTGCAGCACTCATATTAAGCAGCGCCTCCGCCCGTGAAGGTTCGGTGGACCAAACCATCGAACTTAAGTGCGGATCCGACATAGGCAGCAAAGCCAGCGGCCCTTGGGCAGTAAAGATCTGCCGAGCCACTTGCTGGTGCGCTTCACGGGTACGTACATTGGCCACCAGCGCACTGTGCCCGTAATCCCAGTGGGTTAACGGAATATTCATTTGATGACGCAACCAAGAGTGAGCGCCATCCGCCCCCACCACCAGCTTAGCACTGAAGGCTTGTCCATTACTCAAAGTGAGCCAAGCTTCGCTCTCACCAATCGCAATGCTTTGACAAGTGGCTGGCACATGCAACGCAACATTGGCTTGTTGTTTTACTTGCTCTAACAGGGCTAACTGAATCACTCGGTTTTCAACAATATGGCCGAGATTAGGTTGCATCATGGCGTCGGCATTAAATTCAATGCGCGCAAAACTGTCTTGCTCCCATACCTCCATCGCCTGATAAGGTGCAGCACGACGCGCAACAATGCCTGACCATGCATTGAGATTACGCAGCACAATTTCACTTGAGCGGCTCAGCGCTGAAACTCGCACATCAGGCAGAGGGGTTAATTGATCATTCGCTACATGGCTTTCGATCACGGCAATGCGCAAGTCACTCTCTTTGAGTGCGGCCGCTAATGCCAAGCCAACCATACCGCCACCGATAATCACCACATCGACACTTTGCATCATTTTATTACCTATTAGCGGTTAACTAAGCCGAGGGTACGGCGCAATAACGGCGTTTTTAATAAGGGAAGATGATCGATCATCATCAGACCGAGGTTGCGCCCAACGCACATTGGCCACCACGGATTGGAAAATGTATGCACCAAGCCAGTGGTAAGCTCGATGGTGGCGGCGCGGTCGGCCTGACGCAACTGAGAAAAACGCTGCAATAGTGCATACTCGCCAGCATCTTCACTATGCGCAATCTGCTCGGCTAAAGTCGCAACATCACGTATCCCAAGATTAAAGCCTTGCCCTGCAATCGGATGCAAAGTTTGCGCCGCATTCCCCACCAGTGCAAAGCGATGGGAGATATTTTGCTCACGGTAACGGAGCAGCAGCGGATAGACATTACGCTGGCCGACTTGGGTAAACTCGCCTAACCGCCAACCAAACGCTTGCTGTAAGCGGTGTAAAAATTCGCGATCCGTACAAGTAAGCCACTCATCGACTTGCGCAGGTGGCAAACACCACACCAGTGACAAGCGATCTTGACTCATCGGCAACAAAGCCAGCGGGCCATACGGGGTAAAGCGCTCGAAAGCGCGTCCGGCATGTGGCTGAGCAGTGGTGAGATTGGCAATCAGCGCCACTTGGGCAAAATCATGCTCATGCATGGTTAACCCTAAGGCTTGGCAGCAGCTCGACATGGCACCATCAGCGGCCACCAACAGCTTACCGCGTAAGCTTTCACCACTATCCAACTGTACGCTAACCCAATCCGCTTGACGCGTAATATGGCTCACGCGATGCGGCATAAACTGCCAAAGCGCAGGATATTGCACCATCAGCTCAGCGTAGATACGCCCAACTTCGGCCAATTCGACCACATAGCCCAACGCCTCAATCCCCAGCGATTCTCGCTCAATCTCGGTCATCCCCGCATGAAATTGATCCGACACGTGGATCTGCGCAATCGGCGTGGCGACGGGACGCAAGCTCGGCCAGAGTTGTAACTGTTGCAGAATCTGCACCGAGCCATAAGAGAGCGCAATACTGCGCGCATCAAAACCAGGATGCGCCGCATGATCTGCGGCAACCGCGTCAATCAATGCGACTTTTAGCCGGCCTTGGCTGAGTTGCTGTAAGGCAAGCGCGAGCGTCGCCCCGGCCATTGCACCGCCAGCGATGATCACATCAAACATCGGTGGCAAATCACGATTGTGTGTGCTGGTGTCGGTGCCTGTCATCACGCTTCCTTAGTCATACTTGATAATCATGCTCGATGATTAATGTAGTGTTGGGGTCTGATCAGAGGTCGGTTTGGCCCCAAACTCAGCATGCAATACCCATACACAAGCTTTGAGATGCTCAATCACTTGCTCTAATAATTCACCCTGCTCGGCTAAATCATCCTCTTCATCAATGCCCAATTTAGACATCTCTTCCAGATCATCGAGCGCCTCTTTGGCTTGTGCTGAAGCGCGCGGCAGATCCGCGCCACTTAAGCCGAGCCCAGAGATAAAGTGGTTAATCCACTCTGCCACGGCATCCGCGAGTTCAAACAAGGCATTCTCACCTTCCTCTTCTGGCAGTAGCAAAGAGAGTTCAAGATCGGTTGCCACTAATTCGGCATGAGTAGCAACTAGCGTTTGTTCTGCACAGGCTAAAGCACCCGTTGGCCACCCCATACCATCATTGGTGTAATCAAACAGCAGCGCTTGCCAGCTTTTATCATGCACATTTAAGCCCCCCGCCAACATGCCGGTCAGTAAACCTTGTAATTCAGCGGGACTCATCGCGAGAGATGCACTATGAAGTTGGTCGGCTAAGGCAAGATAGCTAGGAAGTGTCGGTTTGGTCATGTAGGATCCACTCAGCGAGAAATTTCACTAATCCTATCACTTCAACGCCACAGCGAAAATGCTCAGCTGCGGTTGCTGCTTAGCTTTTGCGCAAATTGTCCAAATCATGAGTTTTCAAGCGTGGATTTATCCGCTTGCGACCAGAAAGGCTTGAATCTTGTTTTGGCTTTACCTATAGTTCCACCTCAATGGTCACTAGAGCGGATTGATCTTTTCGATACGCCAAAAGAGTTCATTTATTATGAGTAATCAAGCGGTTGATATTGAAATTTTGGGCAAAGTGACCCGGGTAAATTGCCCAGCAGGTCAAGAAGCGTCTTTACTTCAAGCAGCGCAAGATCTCGACCATAGATTGAAAGAAATGGCAGAGCGGACTAAAGTCACCAATGAGGTGAAATTATTGACCATCGCGGCGCTCAACATCTGCTATGAATTACAAACAAAGCAACAAGAAAATGTAGGTGCTCAGTCACAACTGAGTCAGCGCATGGAACAGCTCACCACCTCATTAGAAGCCGCATTGCAAAATGTGCAGCTGAACAAATAAGCGCAAGCATTGATTTACCCTGGGGTGTTCGTCAGTGGATTTACGTCCCCTGAGCCGATAAGCAACATAACAGGATTGGTATTGGGTAGCTATTGAGCAAGCTCGGCTTGTACCGAGAAGCCTACGGTTACCATTATTGATCCGCCTTGAACCTGCAGGTTCAAGGGCTACAATCCTCAACGGCACCCTGGGGTTCCCTTTATGACCGATCCTCGTACTCAGCTTCGCCAGCAAATGCGTCTGCGTCGCCAAGCGCTATCCGCTTTACAACAGTGCACGGCCAGCCTGCAACTGATTGACCGTTTTGCAACCCTGCCAGAACTCTCCACCGCGCAGCGCATAGCACTGTATCTTGCCAACGATGGTGAACTCGATACGCAACCATTAATCGAGTGGTTATGGCAACAAGGTAAGCAGGTCTATCTGCCCGTATTACACCCCTTTGCCAAAGGGCATCTGCTATTTTTGCACTACCATCCTGATACCATCATGAGCGAAAATCGTTACCGTATTCGCGAACCAAAACTCGATCAACGCTTGATCTGCCCGGTCAAACACCTCGATATCATTGCCACACCATTGGTGGCGTTTGATCGCTATGGCCAAAGACTGGGCATGGGCGGCGGTTATTACGATCGTACTTTAGCCCCTTGCTTACATCATCAACCCGCCGTGTTACCGGTGGGTTTGGCACATGATTGCCAGCAAGTTGAGCATCTACCCACTGCAAGTTGGGACGTTCCGTTGCGAAAAATTGTGACCCCCAGCAAGGTTTGGCAGTGGTAACCGATCAATTGCTCAGTTTGACCTGCGCCAAAGGATGACTTGCCGTTGCGGTTTGGGGTTATAATCGCGCCGCGCAAGATAAACGCTATTTTGGAGATAGGCATGACTCAAGATGAAATGAAAAAGGCCGCCGGTTGGGCTGCCCTAAAGTACGTAGAAAAAGGCAGTATTGTCGGTGTGGGTACAGGTTCGACTGTCAATCACTTCATCGATGCACTTGGTTCGGTTAAAGATCAAATCAAAGGTGCCGTGTCTAGCTCGGTTGCATCTAGCGAGAAATTAGCCGCGCTCGGTATCCATGTTTATGACTGCAATGACGTTGCAGAGCTGGACATCTATGTCGATGGTGCTGATGAGATCAACCCACAGCGCGATATGATCAAAGGCGGTGGTGCTGCGCTAACTCGTGAAAAAATTGTTGCCGCGATTGCCAAAAAATTTGTGTGTATCGTCGATGGCAGTAAAGCGGTTGACGTACTGGGTGATTTCCCTCTGCCGGTCGAAGTGATCCCAATGGCGCGCTCTTATGTTGCGCGTGAACTGGTTAAATTGGGCGGAGATCCGGTCTATCGGACTGGCGTGATCACCGACAACGGCAATGTAATCCTCGATGTACACAATATGCGCATCAGCCACCCTAAAGATTTGGAAACCAAGATCAACGGCATCGCCGGTGTAGTCACGGTCGGTCTTTTTGCCCACCGCGGAGCGGATGTGGTGATCACCGGCACGGCACAAGGCGCCAAAATCGAAGAGTAAGCGAACAGGGCATCGCCCTTTTCCGTTATTCGCTTACAAACGGCGCCCATCGGTGCCGTTTTTTAGGCTTTTTTCTAAGAAAACTCTGTCTTATTCCGTAATTTTCTTACCCAAAGCCAAAAAAGTTTGTTAGTTTAATGAGCAGAAGGCGCACAAGGAAAACGTTTGCTTTTCTAGATCATGACTCAACTTTCGAACGACGGCGCCAGTTAGCCCACCTTCCCATTGTTTTAAGGACGATAAAATGGCCAAAGTTTCACTGGAAAAAGACAGAATTAAGATCCTCCTGCTTGAAGGACTTCACCCCTCTTCAGTTGAAGTACTGCAAGCGGCCGGTTACAGCAATATTGAATACCATAAAGGTTCGCTTGAAGAGGCTGAATTGATCGAAGCGATCAAAGATGTGCATTTTGTGGGGATCCGTTCGCGTAGTAATCTGACAGAGAAAGTGATCAATGCGGCCGAAAAACTGGTCGCGATCGGTTGTTTTTGTATCGGTACCAACCAAGTCGACCTTAATGCCGCCGCTAAACGTGGCATTCCGGTGTTTAACGCACCTTTCTCAAATACCCGTAGTGTTGCTGAACTAGTGCTCGGTGAAATTCTACTGTTACTGCGCGGCATCCCCGAGAAAAACGCCCTCGCCCATCGTGGCATTTGGCAAAAAAGTGCCGATCACGCCTATGAAGCGCGTGGCAAACGGTTAGGTATTATCGGCTATGGTCATATTGGCACTCAGCTTGGCATCATTGCCGAAAACTTAGGTATGCAGGTTTATTTCTATGATATTGAAAATAAACTCTCTTTGGGTAACGCGACTCAAGTGCATACCCTCAGCGATCTGCTCAATAAATGTGATGTGATTTCGCTGCACGTGCCAGAAAATGCTGGCACCAAAAACATGATGGGGGCCGATGAATTTGCCCGCATGAAGCCAGGTTCGATTTTTATCAACGCAGCCCGCGGTACCGTGGTTGATATTGCAGCGCTATGTCATGCATTGGAGTCAGGTCATATTGCTGGCGCAGCGATTGATGTGTTTCCGGAAGAGCCTGCTTCAAACAAAGAACCGTTTACATCGCCTTTATTGCAATTTGACAATGTCATTTTAACCCCACACGTCGGCGGCTCAACCCAAGAAGCACAAGAGAACATTGGTATTGAAGTTGCGGGTAAACTGGCCAAATATTCAGACAACGGTTCAACCCTATCCAGCGTTAACTTCCCTGAGGTATCGCTGCCTGAGCATCGTAACTGCTCGCGTCTGCTGCATATTCACGCCAACCGTCCAGGGGTGTTAACTCAAATTAATACCATCTTCGCCGAGGAAGGGATCAACATCGCCGCCCAGTATCTGCAAACCACCGCAGAGTTTGGCTATGTGGTGATTGATGTCGAAACCGCTCGTTCTGAAGAAGCATTAACTAAGCTAAAAGCGATCGAAGGCACCATTCGCGCTCGTATTCTGCATTAATATGCTACACCGCCATCCAGCTATCACTGGATGGCGGTGATCTCGGCTGATAAAGCAAAAAAGCCAGCGCTTGAATAACGGCTGGCTTTATTACTTCCGGTGGATCGTTAAGCTCGTAGTGCGCGTTCTCCACGTGCAATGCCGACCACACCACTGCGTGCAACTTCAATCACTTCGGTGACTTCCGCCATCGCATCTATAAATGCATCCAATTTTTCACTCGCACCAGCCAACTGAATGGTGTACTGCGCTGCACTAACATCGACAATTTGGCCGCGGAAAATATCCGTGGTACGTTTAACTTCAGCGCGAGCAAAACCAGTAGCTTTGACTTTCACTAGCATCAGTTCACGTTCAATATGCTCACACTCCGTTACCTCTTGAACTTTTAACACATCGATTAATTTATGCAGTTGTTTCTGGATCTGCTCTAACTGCATCTCATCGGTTTTGGTAGTGATATTGAGCCGTGACAAAGTGGCATCATCGGTTGGCGATACATTGAGCGTTTCAATATTGTAGCCGCGCTGTGAAAACAGCCCAACTACACGTGATAAAGCGCCCGGTTGGTTTTCCAATAGCAGTGAAATTATGTGTCTCATGTTAAGTTCGCTCCGTTTTGCTCAACCACATTTTGTCCATCCCCTCGCCTTTGATCTGCATGGGGTAAACGTGCTCAGTTTCATCGACATGAATATCGACAAACACCAGACGATCTTTCATCGCCAGCGCTTTTTCCAGCCCGGCTTGCAACTCATCAGGATGGGAGATACGGATCCCCACATGACCATACGCCTCGGCGATAGCGGCAAAATCGGGAACTGAACTCATGTAGGAGTTGGAGTGACGTCCTTGATAAATAATATCCTGCCACTGTTTGACCATTCCTAGGAAATGGTTGTTTAAATTAATAATTTTTACCGGAATATCGTATTGCAGTGCGGTTGACAGCTCTTGAATATTCATCTGAATACTGCCATCTCCGGTGACCACTAACACCTCTTGCTCAGGCAGGGCAAATTTCACCCCCATCGCTGCGGGCAAACCAAAACCCATAGTGCCTAAACCACCAGAGTTGATCCACTGCCGTGGCTTAGCAAATGGATAATAAAGCGCAGCAAACATTTGGTGCTGACCAACATCCGAGGCAATAATCGCGTTACCTTGGGTAAGGCGATATAGCGTCTCGATCACTTGCTGTGGCTTGATCCGCTCAGCGGAGGTTTGATAGGCCAAGCATTGGCGATTACGCCAGACTTGGATCTCACTCCACCAACGATCTAATGCAACCGGATCATTACGCTCAGCGTTCTCTTCAAGAAGCTTGATCATGCCATCCAGCACTTGGTCGGCAGAACCCACAATCGGCAGATCGACTTTAACGTTTTTTGAAATCGATGAGGGATCGATATCAATATGCATAATTTTCGCGCTCGGGCAGTACTTCTCTAAGTTGTTGGTCGTACGGTCATCAAAACGCACCCCGATCCCAAAAATCAGATCGGCGTGATGCATCGCCATATTGGCTTCATACACCCCATGCATCCCGAGCATACCGAGCGAGTTTTTATCGCTACCGGGAAATACGCCCAGCCCCATTAAAGTACTCACCACAGGTAAATTGAGCGCTTGTGCCAATTGGCGCACCTGTCGCTCGGCATTGGCAATCACCGCTCCGCCACCAATATAAAGTACTGGTTTTTTCGCGTCTAATAAGGCACGTAAGCCTTTTTTGATTTGCCCTTTATGACCCGCCGTGGTCGGGTTATAAGAGCGCATTTTGATCGTATCGGGATATTGATAAGGCAATTTATGCAGCGGGTTCATCACATCTTTCGGAACATCGATCACCACAGGACCCGGCCGCCCGCTGGCGGCAATGTAGAAGGCTTTTTTAATCGTTTCCGGTATATCTTGCGCTTTTTTAACCAAAAAACTGTGTTTCACAATCGGTCGTGACACGCCGACAATATCACACTCTTGAAACGCATCATTACCAATCAAGTTGGTCGCGACGTTGCCCGAGATGACGATCATCGGGATCGAATCCATATAAGCGGTCGCAATGCCAGTCACGGTATTAGTCGCGCCCGGTCCTGAGCAGACCAACACTACTCCGGGTTTACCCGTCGCACGCGCATAACCGTCGGCCATATGAGTCGCGGCTTGTTCATGACGAACTAAAACGTGTTTGATTTGATCGGTTTTTTCATGCAGGGCATCATAGATATCGAGTACCGAGCCACCTGGATAACCGAAGATTTGCTCGACACCTTCATTGATCAGAGACTGCACTATCATCTCTGCGCCAGATAACATTTCCATATTGTCTCCTTACCAACCAACCTTATGCTCGGTCAGCACAAGGCTTGGTTTTACATAGTTTAGGGCTTATTGGTAGCCTAATTCGAAAACGCTCCGCTTTCGGCTATGTCCTGCGTCTGTCATAACAGCCATCAGGTTACGTAACAAATGTAACGCGTTATGAACAATGGGTCTAACCCAAATTTGCGTGTTTTTTGAGCGCAACCAACAATCTGTGGATGATTAAGCATGCAATTTTGGCAGGTGATCGGGATTTAGATTGAATATCCAATCAGGCATCTAAAAAAAGTAGATTATTTTGTGGTTCCGCCGCATCAACCGCGTGCGGCAATAGGGGGTTGATGGCCATAAACAGCCTGTGTGATCCTGTTTGCCATGTAAAAAAACACCACCGGGTCGCTAAACCAGGTGGTGTCTAATCATCCACTTATCGCTTGAAGGGACTATTTCTTCGGCGAGTCTTGATACATCTCTTCGATTTCATCTTGATAGCGATCACTGATCACTTTGCGGCGTAATTTTTGGGTTGGGGTCAATTCACCGCTGTCCATCGAAAAGGCTTTCGGCAGTAGCTTGAATTTTTTGACCTGCTCAAACTTCGCTAACTCTTTTTGCAGTTCATTGACTCGTTTTTCAAACATTTCCAACACTTGACTGTGCTTAATCAGATCTAGTCGATTGTGATATTTGATGTTGAGCTCTTTGGCATACAATTCCAATGAATCAAAACAAGGCACAATCAAGGCGGAAACAAACTTGCGCGTATCGGCAATCACCGCGATCTGCTCGATAAAGTGGTCTTTACCAATCGCTCCTTCAATCAATTGTGGAGCAATATATTTACCACCAGAGGTTTTCATTAGCTCTTTAATGCGGTCGGTGATAAACAGGTTGCCATCTTGATCGATGTGACCCGCATCTCCGGTTTTCAGAAAACCCTGTTCATCAAAGCTATCCGCTGTTTCTTGCTCAAGCTTATAGTAGCCTCGCATCACCATCGGTCCGCGTACTAAAATTTCATTATTAGCACCAATTTTTACTTCCGCACCCGGCATGGTAATGCCAATTGAATCAGGGTTAAAACCGCGATCATCCCAACAAGAGACTGTCGCAGTCGTTTCCGTCATGCCATAACCTAGCTTGACGTTAATCCCAATTGCATGGAAAAAACGACCAATCGTTTCATCCAACTTAGCCCCGCCACACGGCATAAAGTTGATCCGCCCGCCAAGCAGTGCACGCAGTTTACTTAATACTAATTTGTCTGCTAATTGATGACTTTGCTTTAGCAACCAAGAAGGTTGTCGTTGCTGTTGATGGCAAACAACCATTTTGGCTCCCATATTGACCGCCCAAGCAAACAACACTTTGCGGATCAATGGTGCTTTAGACACTCGTTCATGGATAGCGGAGAAGATTTTTTCGTAAAAACGCGGAACGGCACACATCACGGTTGGACGCACTTCGCTTAACGCCTCACGCACATGAGCGACATCTTGCAAATAGCAGTTAACTACACCTTTGTATAATACATAGGCGGTCCATGCGCGTTCATACACATGTGATAGCGGTAGGAAACACAGCGAGATATCTTGCTCAGTTAGATTCAGTCGTTGATCATGCCCCTCTAACTGAGCGGCAATATTACGGTAATCGAGCATCACACCTTTCGGCGTACCTGTGGTGCCCGAGGTGTAAATCAAGGTAAATAGATCGTCATAGTTGGCTTGTGCCAGTAGCGTATCGAGTTGTGAGTGATCTTGGGTTTGATGTTGTGCGACAAAATCATCCCAGTAGATTGCACAATCCGCTTGCTGCAGATCAATCTCTCGGCTCATCGCTACGATCAAACGTAGCTCAGCACAGCGTTCAAACTGACTGAATGCCGCATCAAATTGCGCTTGCTCGCCAACAAAAACGATTTTTACATCGGCATTTTGTAAAATGTAAGCGGCCTGATCTGGAGTGTTGGTAGGATAAATAGGAACCGTCACCGCTCGGATCTGTAACGCAGCAAAATCGGCGATGGTCCAGCGTGGCATGTTATTGGAGAAAATCGCTATTTTATCTTGAACGCCAATTCCTTGCGCTAATAGGGCCATGGACAGTGCATCCATTTGCGCACCAAATTGCTGCCAACTGATGTCTTGCCATACACCGGCATTTTTATACTTGAGAGCAGCGCGTTCACCACCTTGAGTAATGCGTTGGCGGATCCGTTTAACGATGTGAAAATCTAAGTTCGTCATATCTCTTACCTATAGCTTACACCTGTAAGCCTTTTTTCAGCGCACGAGTGTACCTTCCAGCACCGAAAACACAACTGACCGACATCAAAATTATTGATGAATACTCATTCTGTAACAAAAAAGCCTTAAGCAGCATTCACTGCCTAAGGCTTAATTTTTTGCTGATGTATTAAGCTCAGCGCCGAGCGACCACTTCTCCGCAAATCATCATCAGTTGATCGCGCAGCCAAATGTGGCCTTTATCTTTCTCACTCGACTCATGCCAGCTCAAATAACCTGCAATGTTGGCATCAGCAAAAGGGAAAGTCAGGATCTGTAGCTGCTCACGATTAGCCGCACTCTCCACCATCCAACGCGGAGCTACGGTCACTAATTCAGATTGGCCGACCACGTACAACACATTGCTCAGGCTAGTCCCTTCATAGTAAGACTGGCAATCAAACTCACGATACGCCAGTTCAGAGAAACTACGTTGACCATGAATTTTAGACAGTTTGGCGTGCTTTTCATCCGCCAATTGCTCAGCGCTAATCGCGCCTTGAATACGTGGATGTAATTGAGAAGCCACCACCACCAACTCATCTTGAAAAATTTCTGTGCTTGAGAAGCCTTGCTCATCAAAGCGTGCATAATCGATAACAAAATCAATTTCTTGATAGCGCATACGCTCAGCAATTTGGCGATCAAACTCTGCATCAAGATGCAATTGTACACTGGGTGCCAACTCGTCAATCGAGGTCATGATCTGAGGAGCAAAACGCAAATCACAAGGGCTGCAAATAGCCAATTTAAATAGGCGGGTCGAGGTTTCTGGTGTGAAAACTGAGCTTGGTAATTCATTGCGGATCAACTGCAACGCCTGACGAATGGGGCCAAACAGGTGACGAGCGCGCTGAGTAGGCTGAATGCCACGCCCTTGACGCATAAACAGCTCGTCATTAAACATCACTTTTAAACGCGCAACCGCATTACTGACTGCGGGCTGTGACATTCCTAAGTTATGTGCCGCACGAGTGATATTTTGCTCTTGCATGACCGCATCAAATACGGTTAATAAGTTGAGATCAACCCCTCGAAGAGTGCTTTCCATACGGTAACTTGCAATGGCACTCATTGCGTCTTTTTTATCTAACATTTGCATGCCTCACAGTGTTATCACTCGCAATAGAAATGAATACATCGCGGGTGAATAAATAAGTGCTGTTTTTAATATTTACCGGCCAGATACTTGGTGGATGGCGAGTAATATCGACTAATTATTCAAGCCTTTGCAATAGCCTTGACAAAAAGTCAGCTAATTTTAGCCATTAATTAAAAAAAGCCTTATTAATCAATGTGATTAATTTTTATAAAAATCCATAAAGTTTCAAACATAATGGTTTTTTATGGATCATTAATGATAGTTACATGCATTTGTTTTAATAAGTTTAATATCCACGTCAAAACTGTTTTAACGTAGGATTCATAGGGTGGATAAGTTCATCGGTAAAGATCGTATAACTCGGAAAATCGACTTGTTGCCAGAGTTGCTGGCACAGCGTCGTACTATCATGCCACTGGCCCTGCAAAATCCACTCGACTAAACTCTCAGCCACATCAGGATAGCTGACACGCTCAGCTTGCTTTTCATCCAACCATCTACGCACACAGGTCGGGTCTAGGAACTCCATCACATTGGCTAGACCTAGTGTCTCAAGGGTTGCCGCATTACTCACTTGTTCAAATTGACCATGTAATGGTTTGATCAGCAATTTTTTCCCTAATCCTAATGCTTCCGAAGGCAGTTCAAATCCACCGCTGGTGATCACTCCCTGACATTGATGCAAATGATACTGAAAATTGCCATGCTGCAAACAATGCAACTCAACATTCTCTGAGCATTCATGGTGTTGTACATCAGGGTGGTAGCAGATAAAACGGGTGTGGGTAAAGCGATACAATAATTCGCAAATTTCATGAATATTTTCAAAGGGTAGATACACCAGAACAAAAGGTTGCTGACTGAGTGAGATCTTGGATGGATAGATAATTGGTGGCAAGATGGGCTGATCAAAATGATACCAGTGCAATCCCAAATGGTGATTAGCTGGCGCAAAATGACGTAAAATCTGCTTATCCAGCCAAGAAGCACCTTTTAACGGTACTGAATACAAAAAAGCATTTTGATGGCTAATACTAATACAAGGTAGCTGGTGTAATTTCGCGGCCCACGCGGTCACCGGCTCAAAATCATTTACAATCAAATCATAACCAGAGAGATCTAGTGTTCGCACTTCTTGCCAAAACTGCCACAGGCTATTATTACATAGTGTTTTGACGTAATTGACGTGACCATTTTCAGTGGCAAACGTCAGCCCGCGCCGAGTTTTAAACTCACCAAAACATTCCATCGAGAAATACTTATCCGCGGCACGCCCTGAGAACAGATAATCGACGTCCACCTGTCGTCGTTGTAGCGCTTCACACATCGCTCGTGAACGAGCAATGTGTCCATTGCCCGTACCTTGTACCCCATACAGTATTTTCAAATGGCTTTCTCCACCACACTAATCGCATAAGTTGCACTCGCAATGCCAAGCACAGCGCCAGCCAATACATCACTTAAGAAATGCACACCAAGTAACACTCGCGCTAGCCCAATCAATCCCGCCCAGCTCACCGCCGCCACATACCACTGTGGATAGAGGTAACCAATTAAAGTCGCCATCACGAAAGCCGCAGCAGTATGCCCAGAGGGTAAACTATACCGATCACTGGGCGTGATATAAGCCGTGACCAATGTACAGAATTCTTGTGGTCGGCGGCGCTGAAAACTATTTTTCAGCAGCCAATAGATCGGCAGTTCGATCGCAAAAGCCAATAATCCCATGGTCAAAAACTGTGCGCCGCATACGCTATCTAGCAACCAAGCAAGCAACCCCATCACAATGTAGAGATGGCCATCGCCAGTGTGGGAGATTGACTTACTAAAACGGGCAAGCGGAAGGTTATACTTGTGCTGTAAGCAGAGTAACGAAAAAGCCAAATCCAAATTAGCAATAGGTTTGATAACTCGCATCACACATCCTTTTGTCACTTAGGGTGATGTTTTGAGCTTATCGAGGACAAATGACAGTCCGGTGAAAATTGTTTGGCGAAATGGTGACAATAACGCTGACACTTTGGCCGCATTGCATAAAAAATCAACTTTGGGGTTGACGTGTTGTGTCGAGTACGGTACTAATCTGTTAACTTAATCGAGTGGATTGTTACCAATGACAATGCGTTTTTCTCTGCTACTGGGCCTACTACTGATCGTGGAAACATCACGCGGGTAGGTTGTGGCAGAAAAACACCACACAAGATAACAAACCCGCAGCCGATGCGGGTTTTTTTATCGCCGATTTTTATCCACATCTAGGAAGTGAGTAGTTAACTCTACCGTGCGAGGAAGCAAACATGAATGATCAGGTGATTATATTCGATACCACATTACGTGATGGTGAACAGGCGCTGTCTGCGAGCCTAACGGTAAAAGAAAAGCTACAAATCGCCTATGCACTGGAACGCTTAGGAGTGGATATCATCGAAGCGGGGTTTCCGGTTTCTTCGCCGGGTGATTTTGAATCGGTGCAAACCATTGCCAAAAACCTCAAACATAGCCGAGTGTGTGCTCTTGCGCGAGCGGTGACCAAAGACATTGATGCGGCAGTACAAGCATTACAAGTTGCCGAAGCGTTTCGCATTCACACCTTTATTTCTACTTCAACGATTCATGTGCAAGACAAACTGCGGCGCAGCTACGACGATGTGCTAGAAATGGCGGTTAAAGCGGTCAAGCATGCTCGCCAATACACCGATGATGTCGAGTTCTCGTGTGAAGATGCCGGCCGTACACCTATCGACAACCTATGCCGCATGGTGGAAGCGGCGATCAATGCTGGCGCACGTACCATTAATATTCCCGATACTGTCGGTTACACAGTGCCGAGTGAGTTTGGCAATATTATTCACACCCTATTTAATCGGGTACCCAATATCGATAAAGCGATTATTTCGGTGCATTGTCATGATGATCTCGGGATGTCGGTTGCCAATTCGATTGCCGCAATTCAAGCCGGGGCTCGTCAAGTTGAAGGAACTATCAATGGTATTGGTGAGCGGGCTGGCAACTGCGCATTAGAAGAGATCGCCATGATCATCAAAACTCGCCAAGCACTGCTTGGTGTGACAACAGCGCTAAAACATGAAGAGATCAGCCGCACCAGTAAACTGGTTAGCCAACTGTGCAATATGCCAATCCAAAGCAATAAAGCGATTGTGGGTGCCAATGCCTTTAGCCACTCTTCAGGAATCCATCAAGATGGCATGCTCAAAAACAAAAATACCTATGAAATTATGACCCCAGAATCGATCGGCCTAAAAAACCAAGTGCTTAATCTGACTAGCCGTAGCGGTCGAGCTGCCGTAAAAAGTCATATGCAATCAATGGGCTACAACCAAGACCAATACAACTTGGATGCTCTATATGAAGACTTCTTGAAGCTGGCCGATCGCAAAGGTCAGGTATTTGATTACGATTTAGAAGCCCTAATGCATTTTTCCAATTTGCGTGAAGAAGATGATTTTTACAAACTCAACTATTTAAGTGTGCAATCGGGCAGCCTAATGGCTACCACCAGTATCAAACTGCAGTGTGGCACGGAAGAAAAATGTGAAGCCGCCGTCGGTAACGGTCCGGTCGATGCTCTGTATCAATGTATCTATCGGATTACTGGTTATGAAATTGTGCTGGATAAGTTCGATTTAACCGCCAAAGGCGAAGGCGAAGATGGCCTCGGTCAAGCAGATATTATCGCTAATTACCAAGGGCAGAAATACCATGGTACGGGCATTTCAACCGATATTATTGAAGCGTCAGGTCAAGCGTTATTGCATGTTATCAACAGCATTCATCGCGCCAATCAAATAGCGCAAATTAAACAGAAAAAAAATCTGGCTACGGTTTAGGGCAATGGCCATTTTGAGGCGGCCACCCACTTGGTGGCACCGCAAATAACCCATCATATCCAGTAGTAGTAATCCAACTTACAAATCGTTCAGAAAGGACTCACATGATAGATAAACAATACAAAATTGCCGTATTGCCCGGAGATGGCATCGGTCCGGAAGTGATGGCACAAGCCTATAAGGTATTGGATGCGATAGAAAAGAAACATGGTTTACGCTTAATCCGTGAACAGCACGATGTTGGCGGTATTGCGATTGATCACCACGGCTGTCCACTGCCAGAAAGTACTTTGCATGCTTGCGAAAATGCGGATGCCGTCTTGTTTGGCTCCGTCGGTGGTCCAAAGTGGGAACATCTGCCACCCAATCAACAGCCTGAACGCGGTGCTTTACTGCCACTGCGTAAACATTTCCAACTATTTTGTAATTTACGTCCCGCTCAGATCCACCAAGGCCTAGAAGCCTTTTCGCCACTACGTGCTGACATATCTGCGCGCGGTTTCGATATTGTGGTAGTACGTGAACTAACTGGCGGCATTTACTTTGGTCAACCGAAAGGCCGTGAAGGCCAAGGCGATCATGAAAAAGCGTTTGATACTGAGGTTTACCACCGTTTTGAAATTGAACGTATCGCGCGCATCGCCTTTGAGTCGGCTCGCTTGCGTCGTAACAAAGTTTGCTCGATCGACAAAGCCAATGTGCTGCAAAGCTCGATCCTGTGGCGCGAAGTGGTCAGCGAGATTGCCAAGGAGTATCCCGATGTCGCGCTGTCACACATGTATATCGATAATGCCACCATGCAACTTATCAAAGATCCAGCTCAGTTCGATGTCATGCTCTGCTCGAACATTTTTGGCGACATTCTATCTGACGAATGCGCGATGATCACCGGCTCGATGGGCATGCTACCTTCGGCCAGCATTAATCAGAGTAAGTTTGGTTTATACGAGCCTGCGGGCGGCAGCGCACCGGATATCGCTGGTAAAAATATCGCCAATCCTGTGGCACAGATTTTATCAGCCGCACTGATGTTACGTTATAGCCTAGGCGAAGAAGCCGCTGCACGTGATATAGAACAAGCGGTAAGCCAAGCACTCGCCGCTGGACAGCTGACTGCCGATTTATCTGGCAGTAAACCGGCACTCTCAACCTCTGAGATGGGCGATCAAATCGCTAATTATATTTTGAATGCATAGGATCAAAGAGGTGCAAACCTCTTTAGCTCACTGAGCGCAAGGAACAAGCAATGTCAAAAGCCAAAACACTTTACGAAAAAATTTACGATGCCCATGTGGTCGTTGCCGCAGCGGGAGAAACACCGATTTTGTACATCGACCGCCATCTAGTCCATGAAGTGACTTCTCCACAGGCCTTTGATGGCTTGCGTGAAAAAGGCCGTACCGTTCGCCAAGTCAATAAAACCTTTGCCACTATGGATCACAACGTCTCCACCACCACCAAAGACATTAATGCCTCTGGTGAAATGGCACGTATCCAGATGCAAACTCTTTCCAAAAACTGTGCAGAGTTTGGCGTCACTTTGTACGACATTAATCACAAATACCAAGGGATTGTACACGTGATGGGGCCTGAACTCGGCATTACCCTACCGGGAATGACGATTGTCTGTGGTGACTCACATACCGCCACTCACGGCGCATTTGGTTCACTGGCTTTTGGTATCGGCACCTCAGAAGTCGAACACGTATTGGCTACCCAAACTCTGAAGCAAGGGCGTGCCAAAACCATGAAAATTGAAGTGCGTGGCAAAGTGGCTCCAGGTATCACCGCCAAAGATATTGTACTGGCGATCATCGGTAAAACGACTGCAGCTGGGGGGACCGGTTATGTTGTGGAATTCTGCGGAGAAGCGATCCGCGATCTCTCCATGGAAGGGCGGATGACCGTCTGTAACATGGCGATTGAACTTGGAGCCAAAGCGGGCTTGATCGCCCCCGATCAAACCACCTTCGACTACATCAAAGGCCGAAAATTTGCCCCTCAAGGTGAAGATTTGTCTGCTGCGATTGCATATTGGCAAACTTTAACTACCGATGATGATGCGCAGTTTGATGCTGTCATCACTCTTGAAGCGCGAGACATCAAGCCACAAGTCACCTGGGGAACGAACCCCGGGCAAGTGATTGCGATTGATGAGCCGATTCCATCACCCAGCCAGTTTGGTGATCCGGTTGAGCGCAGTTCAGCAGAAAAAGCGCTGATTTATATGGGGCTAGAAGCAGGCAAAAAACTGTCCGACTATCCAGTTGATAAAGTGTTTGTCGGTTCATGCACCAACTCACGAATTGAAGATATGCGTGCCGCCGCCGCGATCGCAAGAGGTAAGAAAGTTGCTTCTCATGTGCAGGCTCTCATTGTACCGGGTTCGGAGCAAGTTAAAGCCCAAGCCGAAGCTGAAGGGTTAGATAAAATCTTTATTGAAGCAGGGTTTGAATGGCGCTTGCCAGGATGTTCAATGTGTTTAGCGATGAACAATGATCGCCTCGGGGCGGGAGAGCGCTGCGCTTCTACATCTAACCGCAACTTTGAAGGACGACAAGGGCGTGATGGTCGGACACATTTAGTCAGTCCAGCCATGGCAGCAGCAGCCGCGATTGCCGGTCATTTCGTCGACATTCGTCAGTTTTAACTCAAGGAGAACCCGATGTCAGGATTTCAACAACATACCGGTTTAGTCGTGGCGCTGGATGCCGCTAATGTTGATACCGATGCGATTATTCCAAAGCAGTTTCTGCAAAAAGTAAATCGTAGCGGATTTGGCAAACACCTTTTTCACGATTGGCGCTTTTTGGATGATGCTGGTGAGCAACTAAACCCCGATTTTGTGATGAATCAGCCTCGTTATCAAGGCGCGAGCATTTTACTGGCGCGCGAAAACTTTGGTTGTGGCTCATCTCGTGAACACGCCCCTTGGGCATTAGCCGACTATGGTATCAAGGTAATTATCGCGCCAAGCTTCGCTGATATTTTTTATGGCAATACGATTAACAATCAAATGGTCCCAGTTCGCTTAACCGAACAACAAGTAGAAGAGCTGTTTAACTATGTTGAACATAATCAAGGGGCGACCATCACCGTTGATTTAGAAGCGCTCAGTGTGTCGGCTAATGGCAATATCTATTCTTTTGAAATAGATGATTTTCGCCGTCATTGCCTACTAAATGGTTTAGATAACATCGGGTTAACGCTCCAGCATCAGGCAAAGATCACTGAGTATGAAACAAATATCCCCAGTTTTCTAAAATAGATCGCTTTGATTAAAATCGAGCATACTCACTAGGCTGCCAATAGGTGGCCTTTTTATCGCATTATTAATAAAGACATGCATAAATCTCAAATAGCAAAAAGCCGCTGTATCACTACAGCGGCCTTGAAAGCAAACCTGGCGATGTCCTACTCTCACATGGGGAAACCCCACACTACCATCGGCGCTACTTCGTTTCACTTCTGAGTTCGGGATGGAATCAGGTGGGTCCAAAGTGCTATGGTCGCCAAGCAAATTTTATAATGTTAGCTTAATGCTACTCATTGAAATAGATGGTGCTGATACCCAGAATCGAACTGGGGACCTCATCCTTACCAAGGATGCGCTCTACCGACTGAGCCATATCAGCACACAAACTTTTAAAGCACGTTATTTATAGCGCACTTTGTAATTAAAAACCTGGCGATGTTCTACTCTCACATGGGGAAACCCCACACTACCATCGACGCTGTTTCGTTTCACTTCTGAGTTCGGAATGGAGTCAGGTGGGTCCAAAACGCTATGGTCGCCAAGCAAAATTCTGTTTT
>NZ_JARBFT010000008.1:0-97903 GCF_028863985.1 Vibrio chanodichtyis
AAAACAGAATTTTGCTTGGCGACCATAGCGTTTTGGACCCACCTGACTCCATTCCGAACTCAGAAGTGAAACGAAACAGCGTCGATGGTAGTGTGGGGTTTCCCCATGTGAGAGTAGAACATCGCCAGGCTTTTAATTTAGCACCAAGCGCTAACCAGACAGCGGAGCGGTAGTTCAGTTGGTTAGAATACCGGCCTGTCACGCCGGGGGTCGCGGGTTCGAGTCCCGTCCGCTCCGCCACTTATTATGAAACCCAGTCTTCGGACTGGGTTTTTTGCTATTGGCTATTTACTCTTTGGCCTGCGATGTATTGGCCTTATCCTGTTTTATCTCCTCATTTTATCTCTTGAGTTACCCATCGTCAGTGGCCATCATGCGTGCCTCGTCATGAACAACGATTAGTAGCTAGCTCTCTTAATCAAATTATCGATAATTCAAAGGTGGTCAATCGGTTTGCTAAACATAAAACTTGGTTTGTTGGACAAAGCCTTAGTGAAATCGATCAGGTTAGGGTTCGCTTTCTTAAAGGGCGAGATGCACAACTACGTGATCCTCTGACTGGGATATTGAATCGACGTGCCTTTGAGCAGAGTAAGCAGATATTAGAACGACGTGGTGAGCCATTTTGGCTGATCCTATTTGATATTGACCAATTTAAGCAAATTAATGACAGTCAAGGACATAGTTTTGGTGATCAGGTTCTATGCCAAGTTGCACGGTGTCTGGTCGATGTTCTGGGTACCACGGCTGTTTTTCGGATTGGAGGAGATGAGTTCGTTGCCTTGATTTCCCTTGAACGTGAGGTGCTTGGTGATACTTTGACTCGTCTGCTCACACAAGTAAGGCAACTGCAGTGGTGTGAGTATAGTCTACCGATCACACTCAGTGCTGGGGCAGCTCGTTATTCACTGTTGGATGATGCCTTATTTGAACGAGCGGATGCGGCGCTGTATCGTTGCAAGGAGTCAGGACGCGATTGCTGGTTTTTGGCGGACTGATATAAGTGAGCGCTGGTGATCATCAATAATATTTCTCCATCATCACCGACAAGAGTTTGGTGATGGTTCGGGCTCAGCGTATTATCTTGATGCTCAATTCTGTCGAGGAGATGATATGAACCCCGTGATTAATACCATTCTGAGTCACCGTTCTATTCGGGATTTTACCCAACAACCGATTTCAGCGCTGCAACTTGAAACGATCATTGCTGCAGGGATTGCCGCTTCATCCTCCAGTTTATTGCAAGCCATTTCGGTGATCCGGGTTACGGATATCGCGCTGCGTCAGCAATTAGCTGAGTTGGCTGGCAAGCAAGCTTATGTTGCTAGTGCGGCTGAATTTTTGGTGTTTTGCATTGATTATCAACGCCACTATGCACTCAATCCTAAGGTAAAACCCGAGTTTATCGAGCTCACTTTAATTGGTGCGGTTGATGCGGGGATTATGGCGCAAAATTGTATGTTAGCTGCAGAGTCGATGGGGCTTGGTGGTGTCTATATTGGTGGTTTACGTAATTCACCCAATCAAGTGGATGCTTTGCTTAAGTTGCCACCTTACAGTGCGGTATTGTTTGGAATGTGTTTAGGCCATCCGGCCCAAGATCCAGAATTGAAACCGCGCTTGGCGGCGCAAGTGATCGTGCATGAAAACCACTATCAACCTTTGAATCAAGATCATGTCGCGGAATATGATCGCGTTATGGTCGAGTATTACCAAAAGCGTTCTGGTAATCCTAAACAACAAGGATGGTCTGAGCAAATCACCGCGAAGCTCTCACAAGAGTCGCGTCCATTTATGCTCAGTTATTTGCAGGGGAAAGGGTTAGCGCTGAAATAAGGTAACCATCCCAGCTCTTGGCTGGGATGGTGGGTTTATGCGAGTCCTTGAATGATCACGAACTTTTCAAGTAATTGCTCATCAGTTTCGCGATGAGCAGGATCGGTGATAATGCAGTTATTGATTGGACAAACTGACTGGCAGGTCGGTTTGTCATAGTGTCCTTTACATTCTGTGCATAAATCAGGGTCGATTTCATAGATTTTATCGCCCATCGCAATTGCACTGTTTGGACACTCTGGCTCACACATATCACAGTTGGTGCATTTGGCGGTGATCAGTAGCGCCATAATTATTTGCCTGTTGGGTTACGGGTATCTTGCCCTGAAACCAAGTTACGCATCAGCAGTGTGTAGCTGAGATCCAGCTCTTCTGGCACCGGAATGTAAACAAAGTGACCATTACCTTTGGCATCATCGGTTGCTTCACCTTTACGGTTTTCCATCGCTTGTAACGTGAAGATAATATTACCTTTGGGCGTCATCAGCTCAAGGCTATCACCAAGTACAAATTTGTTTTTCACTTCCACTTCAGCCAGCGCACCACGGCGTTTACCAGTGAATTCACCGACAAACTGCTGAGTGTCAGAAACGGAATAGCCGTAATCGTAGTTTTGATAAGCATCATGAGTGTGGCGACGCAGGAAACCTTCGGTATAACCGCGATGGGCCAAGCTTTCTAGCGTGGTCATTAGGCTCTCATCAAAAGGTTTACCCGCTACAGCATCATCAATTGCTTTGCGGTATACCTGCGCAGTACGTGCACAGTAGTAGAAAGATTTGGTCCGACCTTCGATTTTCAATGAGTGCACACCCATTTGAGTCAGGCGCTCGACGTGCTGAATCGCGCGTAGATCTTTCGAATTCATAATGTAAGTGCCGTGCTCATCTTCAAAAGCGGCCATTTTTTCATCAGGACGATGGCTCTCAGAAAGCAGCACCACATCATCAATCGGTTTGCCTGCACCAATGGTGGTATCGGGTCGTTGATCTTGGACTTCGATGGCTTGCGCCGCCTGTGGATCAAACTGTTCAACGATTTGGCCTGCTTCGTTTTCTTTGGCGGCTTCGACTTTATATTCCCAGCGGCACGCGTTGGTGCAAGTCCCTTGGTTTGGATCGCGTTTATTAATGTAGCCAGAGAGCAAACAACGACCAGAATAAGCCATGCACAATGCGCCATGTACAAACACTTCAATTTCAGTATTTGGGCATTGCTCACGGATCTCTTCGATCTCTTCCAAAGAGAGTTCCCGCGAGACAATCACGCGCTCTACCCCTTGCGAGGCCCAAAATTTTACGGTTGCCCAGTTCACCGCATTAGCTTGTACCGAAAGGTGGATCGGCATCTGTGGAAACTCTTCGCGCACCATCATGATGAGACCAGGATCGGACATGATCAGCGCATCAGGTCCCATATCAATCACCGGTTTAAGGTCACGGATAAATGTTTTTAGCTTAGAGTTGTGCGGTTGAATATTGCACACCACATAGAATTTTTTACCCAGTGCATGGGCTTCATTAATCCCGATTTGCAGGTTTTCGTGATTGAACTCGTTGTTACGCACGCGCAGGCTGTAACGTGGTTGCCCGGCGTACACCGCATCCGCTCCGTAGGCAAAAGCGTAACGCATGTTTTTTAGGCTGCCGGCAGGGGAAAGCAGTTCTGGTACAAAGGGAGTTGTTGTGCTCATGGTTTGCGTCTCATCTGATCTCAAGTCAGGCCAATACCACCTGATGGTATTGGAAAGGGCGCAAATTTTACGTCAAAAACCCTACGCTGCCTAGTGAAACTCTCACCACCTCAGAGTGACTGAGGTGGTGAAATAATCGGCAAGTGGCGCTTAGGCTTCAGGATGGGGCAGGCCGCCTAATGCGTTGAACAGATCCGGTAAAAATACCGCCATTTCTCCACACAGCAGTGAGAAATCGGCATCTAGACGCGCGGCGCGATCTTCGCGGGCAATATCATCATTTTGCTCTTTCAGCTCATCACTGTAAGCCAACCGCTTGATGCTGCAATCTTCCGCCAACATAAAGCGGATCCGATCTTGCCAGTTGATCGCCAGTTTGGTGACCACTTTATTGGCTTGTATATGACTGAGGATTTCATCACTACTCAGTTCTTGTTTTTTACAGCGAATGGTGGCGCCATCATCCAACAGTGATTTCAGTTCCGCTTCTTCCATGAGGCTAAAACCTTGGGGGAGATGACCATCCTTGACCCATTGGGTCAGCGTTGTTTCCACGGCAATCTCAGGAATGGCCGGTACAACTGGCAAGCTACCCATGGTTTTGCGCAGCAGTGCCAAAACTTCTTCCGCTTTTTTATAGCTGCCCGCATCAACTAAAATGAAGCCTTCACTTGGCATGATCAGCACAAAAGTCAGTTGGCTTTTGCTAAATGCGCGCGGCAGTAAATCGATCACAATCTCTTCTTTGAGCGCCTCTTGCTCTTTTTTCTTGAGTGGGCGGCCTTCTTGGATTTCCAGTGCTTCGACTTTGGCATTGAGTGACTCTTTGATCACTGATGCGGGTAACATTTTTTCTTCACGCTTCGCGCAGATCAAAATGCGGTTGTCACTAACATGGGTCATCATATCGCCGTGTTTACCTAGCGCAGCAACCCAGCCAAACTTCTGTTTATCCTGACTGCCGCATGGCGTAAAACGAAATTCAGCCAACTGTTTTTCCAGTTGATCGGCATTGAAGTTAACCTCGCGATTGACGCGATACAGCATACAGTTTTTAAACCACATTCGTGTTTTCCCTCGATTAGCAAGCGCCACATGATAGGGGAATCCGCTAATAAAGTCCTAACCCTAATTCAAAAAATCACCCTTTGCTGCTCACTGGTTGTGGCTGGTTTTCCTAGCTTGGCAATATGAATGGCGGCTGAATCTTATATGAAAATTTGTTTGCAAAGGTCACAAAAGTGTCATAAATATTTCCCATAATGCACAGCGTTGCTGAAAAACAAGGGTTAATCAATTATGTCTAGAAGGATTCTGGTTGTTGAAGACGAAGCACCAATCCGTGAAATGTTGTGTTTCGTGCTTGAACAAAAAGGTTATCAGGCGGTTGAGGCCGAAGATTATGATTCGGCGCTGAGTAAACTGGCTGAGCCTTTTCCTGATCTGGTCCTGCTCGATTGGATGTTGCCTGGCGGCAGCGGTATCAACCTCATCAAGCACATGAAGCGCGAAGAGATGACGCGCAACATTCCGGTTGTCATGCTCACCGCGCGTGGTGAAGAAGAAGATAAAGTACGCGGCTTAGAAGTCGGTGCGGATGATTACATCACTAAACCTTTTTCACCTAAAGAGCTGGTCGCGCGTTTAAAAGCGGTGATCCGCCGTGTCACTCCAACCGCACTAGAAGATGTGATCGATGTACAAGGTTTAAAACTTGATCCCGTGTCACACCGTGTGACCGCAAATGATCAGGCGTTGGACATGGGTCCGACTGAATTTAAAATGCTGCATTTCTTTATGACTCATCAAGAGCGAGTGTACAGCCGCGAACAACTGCTCAATAACGTTTGGGGGACCAACGTTTATGTCGAAGATCGCACGGTGGATGTACATATTCGTCGCCTGCGTAAAGCGTTGGAAGAGGCTGGGCATGATAAGTTGATCCAAACGGTGCGTGGTGCAGGATACCGTTTTTCAACTAAAGCCTAGTTTTAAACCAAATCCTAGTTTTCAACTAGGCCTTAGTTGTGCAAGCAAAGCCAGTTGTTTAACGGTAAGTGTCGTTTTTTCGCGATTAAAGCCGAAGAGGTGGTATACAGATTCGTATGGTTGAACGTCTAACCTGGAAAAAGCTGGCTTGGGAGCTGGCTTTTTTTTACTTGCCATGGATTGTGGTGGGATGGATTTTTGGACAAATGCCGTGGTTGCTGCTGGTTGCGACAGCGTTGCAGCTGGCTTGGCATTTGAACCATCAAATTCGCCTCTCAGCTTGGCTGTGGGATGAAAAGCGCCTGACGCCTCCCTCCGGCAGTGGTAACTGGGAGTCGCTGTTTAATGGTATTTATCGTTTACAGCTGCGCCATCGTAAAAAACGCAAAGAGCTGACCAATTTGATCCGTCGCTTTCGTAATGGTGGTGAATCGCTACCCGATGCGGTGGTGGTGTTTCGTAGTGAAGGCAATATTGTATGGTGTAACCGTCTAGCGCAGCATTTACTGGGGTTTCGCTGGCCGGATGATGCTGGGCAGCCGATTTCTAATTTGCTGCGCACCCCCGACTTTATCAAATATCTCAAAAAAGACGATTTCACCGACCCACTGGAAATGCGCTCACCACTCAATAGTGAGCGGATGTTAGAACTGCGGATTGTGCCTTATACCGAAGGTGAGCACCTAATGGTGGTACGTGATGTCACTCAGCTTAAGCAGCTAGAAGGGATGCGACGTAATTTCTTTGCTAACGTTTCCCATGAGCTGCGCACTCCAATGACGGTGCTGCAAGGCTATTTGGAGATGACCGAAGATCCGGATGTGTTAGCGGGCCCAATGTGGGGGAAAGCACATGGGGTGATGACCGAGCAACTGAATCGAATGAATAGCCTAGTTAACCAGTTGCTGACGCTATCAAAAATTGAAGCTTCGCCGATTGTCGAACTCGATCAAGTGGTGGATGTCCCAGCCATGCTGGATGTCTTAGAGAAAGAAGCTGCGAGCTTGAGTGGCGATGCGCAACATAAGCTGCATTTTGAGGTGGATAAAAGCCTCAAAGTGCTGGCGGATGAAGATCAACTGCGCAGTGCCATCTCTAATTTGGTGTATAACGCGGTGAAATATACTCCGCCCGGTGCGCAGATCGATGTACGCTGGTATCGCTCTAGTCAAGGCGCTTGCTTAGAAGTGGAAGATAAAGGCGAGGGGATTGAACCTCAACATTTGCACCGACTCACTGAGCGTTTTTATCGAGTTGATAAAGCGCGTTCCCGCGATACGGGGGGCAGTGGTTTAGGTTTGGCAATTGTCAAACACGCTTTGGCACACCACGACTCTCATTTAGAGATCCATAGCCAAGTTGGGGTGGGTAGCCAGTTCTCTTTTGTACTCCCTAAGCGTTTAGTGGCCAAACCATGATCTCGATGCTAAGTCGGATTGGGTTATTAAGCTCACTGACCTTGCTGGCGTCTGCTGTAAACGGGGCCGATCACGACTTAGCCAGCTATAACAAAGTCAGTGGTATCTCGGGTAGCTTGTTATCGGTGGGCTCTGACACGCTGGCGGGGATGACCACGCTGTGGGTCGAAGAATTTCAAGCCTATTATCCGGCGGTCAATGCACAAGTGCAGGCCTCTGGTTCGGCCACTGCCGCTCCGGCATTATCCGAAAGTACCGCTCAGTTTGGCCCGATGAGTCGCCCTATGCGCAGTAGTGAAATCGCCTCTTTTGAGGCGATGCATGGTTATAAGCCGACTGCTTTACGGGTGGCGATTGATGCGGTCGGGATTTTTGTGCAGCGTGATAACCCGATCCAAGGTCTCAATTTTCAGCAGTTAGATGCGATCTTTTCCTCAACCTTGCGCTGTGGGGCTAATTACCCGATCACCACGTGGGCGCAGTTAGGTTTGCCTTATGACTGGGCCAAGCGCAATATTCAGCTGTTTGGGCGTAATTCGGTTTCAGGAACCTATGGCTACTTTAAGCAGCACGCCTTATGTCAGGGCGATTTTCAAACTCGGGTCAATGAGCAGCCGGGTTCGGCCTCGGTGGTGCAATCGGTCGCCTCATCCATTAATACCCTTGGTTATTCTGGGATTGGCTATCGTGTCTCTGGCGCTAAGCTGTTACCGATAGCCCGTGAAGGTGAGCAGTATATTGAGCCGACTCAGGCCAATATTTTGTCAGGGGCTTATCCGCTCTCACGTTATTTGTATGTGTATGTGAACAAAAATCCTAATCGAGAATTGTCACCGATTGAGCGTGAATTTATTCGTTTTATTTTTTCCCAGCAGGGACAAGCGTTAGTCGCGAAAGATGGCTATTTACCCATTACCGCCCAAGTCGCCGCAGAAGAGTTAGCCAAAGTAGGGATTGTCAGCTCAAACCGCTAATCGTGATCTTAAACGCTGATGAACTTGCCTTTTACCGAACTGCAGCCCAAAGCAACCTCTCTAATCTCACATATCACAACGCCCAAGCTAAGTTGGGCGTTGTGGTTTTATAAATGGTGCAAATTAAAACAGCAGTTGCCAACCCGCTTCACGCCAGTACTCTTGTTCAGAGAGCAAATCCGCGTGCAGTAGCTTGTTGTTTTCTAACCAGTCAGGCTGGGTCGAGTGTAGTTGCCATTCATCTTCTTTAGCCGATAAGGTCAGTGGTGGCAGTGGATCATCGTTACGCTGACCATTGACTAAAATCGCTAAGCGTAAAACGCGGATCAGGCCAATCAGATGTTTTTTCTTAAATAGGCTAAAATCGTCCAATTCACTCAGTTTGAGTGATTTACGTTGAAAACGAGCCAAATTGGACAGCACCAATTGCTGCTCGCTGTTAAAGCCGGCCATGTTGTTATGGCGTAAAATGTAGGCTGAATGGCGATGAAAACCTTGTAAGTTAATACTCAGTCCCACTTCATGCAGTAGTGCACTCCATTCGAGCAAATCACGTAGCTCACTGTCTTGCGCTAAGCCAAGCTCTGCTGAAACTTGTGCCAGAAACTCACGCGCGTGGCCTTTGACTTTTGCCGCATGCTCTAAATCGACTAGATGCTTGGCGGCGAGGTTTTCGGTGGTGCGCAAACGAATATCGGAATACTTGAAGCGATCTTCCATCTCATACAGTAGCCCTTCGCGTAAGGCGCCATCAGAGAAGTGCATCTCTTTGATTTTTAAACCTTGGAACACAGCGGATAAGATAGCGACACCGGCAGCAAATACTGGCTTGCGATCATCGGTTAAACCGGGCAGTTGTAACTGTTCGATGTCATCGGATTCACACAGTTTGTCGATCAGCTTACTGAGTCGCTCAAAGGTGATCAGGCCATCATCATACCCCTGTCCGAGCAAGACTTCGCGAATCGCTTTAATGGTACCGGAAGATCCAAACGCAACTTGCCAGCCTTTTTTACGATATTGAGCGGCAATCGCTTCTAACTTCTGTTCACTGGCGACAATCGCTTGGGAAAAGTTTTTGCGTGATAGTTTACCGTTGGCAAAGTAAGCCTCAGTAAAATTGACGCATCCCATCTGTTTACTGTTGACCAGCTCGGCTTCAAAGCCTGTGCCGATGATCATTTCCGTGCTGCCGCCACCAATATCCACCACCAGCATCGAGTCGGCTTGTGGCTGAGTGTGGGCGACCCCAAGATAAATCAAACGAGCTTCTTCTGCGCCGGGGATGATCTCAATCGGAAAGGGCAACACTTCAAGTGCGCGCTGAATAAACACGTTAGCATTACTGGCTTGGCGCAGCGTGTGGGTGGCCGCGATGCGAACGTTATGTGGGTCAAACCCTTGTAAGCGTTCGGCGAACATGGTTAAGCACTCTAAGCCGCGTTGCATCGCCTCTGGATCGAGATTTTTCTCTGCATCTAATCCGGCAGCCAGCCGTACACGTTGTTTGTGACGACTGATCAACTGGAGATCTTGATCGACCACTTTGGCGACCACCATGTGAAAACTGTTGGAGCCGAGATCAATCGCGGCGATTTCTCTGGCATTACTGACTGTTGTCATTGGTTTCCTGTTGCCCCTGTGCTTTGCGAGTTTGTTTTTCGACATTTTTAAGATAGTCGTAAATGGCAATTTGGGAACGTACTTTTCTGCGATTGCCGCGTTCTACGTACTGATTGCTCATTTCCTTGTCGATACGACGCGCTTTGACCGTATCGATGAACTGAATATTAAGAATATCGATGATACGCTGTTTGATACGCTCGTCACGGATTGGCGTCATAACTTCAATCCGATGATCGATATTGCGTTCCATCCAGTCTGCGGAGGAAATCAACACCTGTGGATTGCCATCATTATGCACCACCAGCACACGCGGGTGCTCAAGGAAGCGGTCAATGATACTGATGATCTCAATATTGTCACTCACTCCTGCGACACCGGGGACTAACGAGCACATGCCGCGAATGATCATGCGGATTTTTACCCCGGCAGCACTCGCACCATACAATTTATTGATCAATCCCTTATCGACTAAATTGTTGACTTTGAGGGTGATCGCTGCAGGTTTGCCTGCCTTGGCATTGGCAATTTCACCATCTAACAGGCGGTAGAGTTGGATGCGAGAATTACGTGGTGAAACAATCAGATGGTTAAACTTGACCGGCCGGAAGGGATTTTCAATATAGGCAAATACAGCGCGGACTTCGGAAGCCAATTCTTGGTTGGCGGTCAGCAGCGCAAAGTCAGTGTAAATCCGTGCGGTACGTTCGTGGAAGTTGCCTGTGCCAATATGCGCATAACGAACGAAATCATCGCCCTCTTTGCGGGTAATTAATAGCAATTTGGCGTGAATTTTCATGCCCGGCACACCAAAAATAACATGTACACCGGCATCGGTTAGAATGCGTGACCACTCAATATTGGCCTCTTCATCAAAGCGCGCTTGCAATTCGACCACCACAATCACCCGTTTGCCATTGTGCACTGCATCGACTAGTGAGTTCATCAAGCGTGAATCTTTTGCGACCCGGTAAATATTGATTTTGATGCTGACGACTTTGGGATCAAAAGAGGCTTGGCGTACCAGCTCGGTAATGTGTTCAAAGCTGTGATAAGGGTAGTGCAATAAAATATCTTGCGCGCGGATTGCATCAAAGGCGTTGGCATGCCCTTCAAAATCGGCACAGGTCATTGGTGGTAACGGTTTATTTTCTAAGTAGTCACGCCCGACGTTCGGAAAGGAAATAAAATCTTTAAAATTGTGGTAGCGCCCTCCAGGGGTCAAACTATCGTAGTGCGAAATTTTGAGTTTCTGGCATAAAATTTTCAGCATCGCTTCTGGCATTTCACGCTCATACACAAAGCGTACCGGCAGCGCGGTTAAACGTTGACTCAACCCTTCCGACATCTGTTCGAGTAAGCTGTATTCCACTTCGTGGCGTAAATCATATTCGGCATCGCGAGTCATTTTCATCGCGTAGCCGTTGAGCGAGTCATAGTGGTAAAAACCACGGAAAATTTCATCGAGGCAAAGGCGGATAATATTATCGAGCAGAATAATGGTTTTACGGCGTTTGCCTTTTTGCTCTGGTAGCATCACAAAACGCGGCAGTTGATCGGTTGGGATCTCAATCAGCGCGTACTTAAACTCCGCACCACTGCGCATTTCAACGGCAATGTAAGCGTATTCGTCTTTCAAAAACTGCATTACATCGATGTCATCTCGCAGCATGATCGGGGTCACATGCGGTAGCACTTCTTTATGGAAATACTTCTTGACCCATTTGAGCTGGATGTCATCGAGTTGAGTTTCATTGACTAAGAAAATGCGCCGTCTGGCCATTTCTAAAATCAGTTCATTGTAGAGATTATCGAAGTCTTGGTTGAGTTTGAGCGCTTTACTTTGCATGCGCGAGAGCAGGTGCTTAGAAGTGTCGTTACCGCCTCGTTCGCGGTTGATCAAAATTTGCCGTTTCACATCGGCAAAGCGCACTTTGTAAAACTCATCGAGGTTGTTGGAAAATATTCCGAGAAAACGGATACGCTCAATCAGTGGCACGGTTTTATCCGCGGCTTCTTGTAATACGCGCTCATTAAATGAGAGCCAACTCAGTTCCTTGTCGATGTACAGCTTATCCGCACTCATACTTTACCTTTGCCATTGTGACGTTACGTAATCATCAGAAGCCATGCAAATTAGGTCATTTTTGTGACAGTTTTATTGCGCTGCCTTCTGTATCATAGAGTTGTTTTGATTTCAGTAATTTATTGTCGCTTGTAATATAATTGTCACCGAATAGAAATATTATGACACTCCTCCAACCTGTAGGTAATCCCAAGCATGGTCAGACAGCCATTTTCATTGAAAGAACGTGATCGCGCACGGTTAGTCAAAGACCGTGTAGTACGTTTTGCAGTGACCTGTGGTGGGGTGAGTGTGTTGGGCGCTCTGGTGCTGATTTTTATCTATTTGGCGTTGGTGGTATTACCGCTGTTTGGCGATGCTAAATGGCATGCTGATGTCGCAACCCAATCGATTTCAACTCCGGCACCGTTAGCGATGAGCATTGATGATTATGGTGAGAATGCTTGGCTATTATCCGCACAAGGTGTCGCCGAATTTTGGCCATTAACGCGGTCAACGCAGCAACCCATCTTCAGACAAGCCTTAGGTTTTAAACCTGTGCTCTGGGCGCAAACACCGGCTGCGCAAGGTTGGTTTGCCGCCGTCAGTGAACAGAACCAAGTGGCGGTATTTCATCCGCAGCTGGCCCATTCGATGACTGCGCAGGGGCGTCAATTTACCCCCAGTGTTGAGCGTCTCGCTTTGCCTGCCGAGTGGCGCATCAGTGAGCAGCGATTGCAGCAATTGGCGTTTGCGCTCACTGAGCAGCAACTGATTTTTGTTACTTATGATCAAGCGCAGCGCATCCAGGTAGTGCATCTCGATCGACAAACTGGACAAGAGCAGAGTCGCTTCAGCCTTAGTGTGCCGTTTGAAGCGTTGAGCCAACTATTGCTTACCCCTGATGGAAAAACGCTGTATTTGCGTACTGGCTCTGAGTTGGTGGTGATCCAGCTTGAAGCGCACACGTATCAGATCCGTCAAGTATTGGATATGAGTGCCGGTGATAACCACCACCAAGTGGCGCAGCTTTACCTGTTGTCAGGGGCATTTTCGTTATTAGCGGTACATCATGATGGCTTGGTATCACAGTGGTTTGATGTGCTGCGTGAGGGTGAGCGCCAATTGAGCTCAATTCGGCATTTTAAACTCGCTTCTGAAGTGCGATTTTTGCTGCCTGATACGCACAGTAAAGGTTTTTATAGTTTCTATCGCAATGGCACTTTGCAAAGCCATAACACCACCAGCGAAAAATTGGTGCTGTTTGAGCGAGCTTATCAACAAGCGCCACAGTTAGTGGCGATGTCAAACAATCAATCTTATTTAGCCAGTTATGATCAAGGCGAGATCCGATTAGCGCGAGTTGAAAATCGCAATCCCGAAATCTCCTTTTCGGCTTTGTGGCAAAAAGTGTGGTACGAAGGGTATCCAGAGCCGGAGTTTGTGTGGCAATCGACCTCGGCCAGTGATGACTTTGAAGCAAAATTCAGCTTAGTGCCGATAGCTTTCGGGACCATCAAAGCCGCGGCGTTTGCCATGCTGTTTGCAGTGCCGATTGCGGTATTAGGCGCGATTTATACCGCCTATTTTATGACGCCAGCGATGCGACGGGTGGTGAAGCCGAGCATTGAATTGATGGAAGCATTGCCGACGGTGATCATCGGCTTTTTGGCTGGACTCTGGTTTGCGCCGTTTGTCGAAAGCCATTTACCTGCCGTACTGGCATTGATGATGCTGTTGCCGGTTTCGACGATGGTGGTCGGCTTTATTTGGTCTCGCTTACCGAAAACTTGGCTGCGTCGGATCCCAAATGGTTGGCATGCGTTAATTTTGGTACCACTGCTGATTGGGCAGGCCTTGCTTATTTTGGCGTATAGTGGCGAGCTAGAAAGCGCGCTGTTTGCTGGTGATTTACGAGTCTATCTGGCTCAGCATGGGATTGGTTATGATCAGCGTAACGCGTTAGTGGTCGGCTTTGCCATGGGTTTTGCGGTGATCCCAACCATTTTCACCATTGCCGAAGATGCGATTTTCTCCGTGCCTAAACATCTGTCTGATGGCTCATTAGCTTTAGGGGCGACGCCATGGCAAACCTTACTGTACGTGGTACTACTGACCGCAAGCCCCGGGATTTTTTCCGCGATTATGATGGGGCTTGGTCGCGCAGTAGGGGAAACCATGATTGTGTTGATGGCGACCGGCAACACGCCGCTGCTGGATTGGAATATTTTTGAGGGGATGCGCACCCTATCGGCGACCATCGCTGTCGAATTACCAGAGTCGGAAGTGCAAAGTGCGCATTTCCGGATCCTGTTTTTAGCCGCGCTGCTGCTGCTGACCTTTACCTTTGCGGTTAACTCGGTAGCAGAGTGGGTGCGTCAGCGGCTGCGTGAAAAATACCGATCTTTATGATGGAGCAATATGTTGAAGTGGTTTAAATCCGGTGCTCCTTGGATCTGGCTGACCGGAGGAGCAGTAAGTGTCAGCTTGATTGCGGTGCTTGGTTTGCTGCTGGTCATCGGCTGGCGTGGCCTTACCTATTTTTGGCCAGCACCGTTATTCGAGTGGCAAACCAGCGATGGTCACACGGTGATTGGGCAGATCTACGCACAGGAAAGTGTTGCGGTGAGCCATTTAAAACAGATGAATATTCCGCTTCCGGCTGCGGTAGAGGCGGCCGGTTTGGCGACGCGGCTTAATATCAAAGTGGCCAATCGAGATCTGTATGGTTCAGATTTTATTGCGTTACTCGATTTTCAAATTGAGCTCAAAGGTGCACCGCAAGGTTGGGCGGTGATTGAGCGTAGCCGCGGTGGGCAACTGTTTGGCAAACCGCTCCATTTTGAACCGGTGAGCGCATCGCTCAGTGATTCGTCATTGCCCACTGAGCCGCTCAGCACTGCGTTGCGAAAAGCATTGCAACAAGCTCAAGCGATCCGGCTGCAAGTTGAGCAGATGGTTGATCAGCAAGTGCGTGTGATCAGCGGAGAGCTAGAAAAACTGCGTTTGGAAAGACGGCGTAAGCAGTTGGATAACCGACTGACCGAGGCTTATCAACAACACTATTTGTCACGTAAAAATGATTTAGAAGCACAACTGGCTACAGTGCAGCAGCAGCTCGATGCTCTGCGCGCCCCCCTTGATCAGCAAATTTTGCAGGTTGCGGATATGCGCGGTCAGGTGGTTGCTGTGCCATTAAGTGAGATTTTGGATTTCTGGTATCCCAATCAGATGACGCTAGATCAAAAACTGACCCAATGGGGCAAGCAAGCGTGGCGCTTTTTATCGGAATCGCCGCGAGAGTCAAACTCAGAAGGTGGCGTGTTTCCGGCGATTTTTGGTACGGTATTGTTGGTGTTGATCATGTCGATCATTGTGATGCCACTTGGCGTGATTGCCGCGATTTATTTGCACGAATACGCCAAAGAGGGCGCATTCACTCGCCTGATCCGCGTGGCGGTGATTAACCTCGCTGGGGTTCCCTCGATAGTGTATGGGGTATTTGGGTTAGGTTTTTTTGTCTATACGCTTGGATCTTCGGTGGATAGCTTATTTTATGCCGAGCGTTTACCTACCCCCACTTTTGGTACACCTGGGTTATTGTGGTCAGCGTTGACGCTGGCGGTATTAACTCTGCCAGTGGTGATTGTTGCCACCGAAGAGGGCTTATCACGCATCCCTAATTCACTGCGTCACGGCTCATTGGCATTAGGGGCGACCCAGTTTGAAACTTTGTGGCGAATTGTGTTACCGATTGCTAGCCCTGCTATCATTACAGGACTGATTTTGGCGATTGCGCGTGCTGCTGGTGAGGTGGCACCGCTGATGTTGGTGGGGGCGGTTAAGCTGGCTTCAAGCTTACCGGTGGATGGCGAATTTCCGTTTGTGCATTTGGAACGTAAGTTTATGCATTTAGGCTTTCACATCTATGATATTGGTTTTCAAACCAACAATATTGAGGCGGCGCGCCCACTGGTTTACGCCACTTCTTTTTTATTGGTCACGGTGATTGTTACGCTAAATTTAACCGCTATCAGCATTCGTAATAATTTACGCGAAAAATACCGAACGTTGGGGCAAGACTAGTTATGTATTCTGCAAATCCCACCCTGGGCTACTATGTAGCGCCTTTAGATGTCAATAATTTAACCGAACAACAGACGGCCATTTCGATTGAGCATTTAAGCCTGTATTACCAGCATAGTTGCGCCTTGAGTGATATTTCAATGCGCATTCCGAAAGGTCAGGTGACCGCTTTTATCGGCCCTTCTGGTTGTGGTAAATCGACACTATTACGCTGCATTAATCGGATGAATGATCTGGTGGAAGGTACTCGTGTTGAAGGCGAAGTCAAACTGCATGGCAAAAATATTTATCATCCTGATGTCGATGTGCCCACCTTGCGTCGCCGTGTTGGCATGGTTTTTCAGCGTCCGAATCCTTTCCCCAAATCGATTTATGAAAATGTGGTGTATGGGTTGCGCCTACAAGGGATCAAAAATAGCCGCACATTAGATGATGCCGCCGAGCGCTCGTTGCGTGCTGCCGCGCTGTGGGATGAGGTGAAACACCGTTTGCATGAAAATGCCTTTGGTTTATCAGGTGGTCAGCAGCAGCGCTTGGTGATTGCGCGCTCGATTGCGATTGAGCCAGAAGTGTTGCTGCTCGATGAGCCAACTTCGGCACTCGATCCGATTTCCACTTTAACCATTGAAGAGTTGATCCACGAGCTGAAAAACAAATATACCGTGGTGATCGTGACCCATAACATGCAACAGGCGGCGCGCGTGAGCGATCACACCGCTTTTATCCATATGGGAAAGTTGATCGAGTACGCAGATACCGACACTATTTTCACCTCACCATTGAAAAAGCGCACGGAAGACTACATTACCGGACGATACGGTTAAGCCTTTGTTCAGTCAGTTTTAGTAAGGATGTACTATGCAGTTAGGTCGACATATTTCAGGGCAGTTCAATGTGGAATTGGAGTCTATTCGTAGCCAAGTGTTGACTATGGGCGGCTTAGTCGAGCAGCAACTGACGTTAGCGATGCAGGCCTTGCATGAAGATGATGAAAAATTGGCGCGCCGGGTGATTAATGATGATCACAAAGTGAATGCGATGGAAGTGTCGATTGATGAAGCGTGTACCCGCATCATCGCCAAGCGGCAACCGACCGCTAAAGATTTACGTTTGATCATGGCGATCATCAAAACCATTACTGATTTAGAACGGATTGGTGATTCGGCAACTAAAATGGCTTATATCGCACTAGAGCGTCCGCCAGCCAAACAGCAGCAATTTCAGGTGTCCCTCGAACCTTTATGTCGTCAAGCGATAGCCATGCTGCATCAAGTCTTGGACGCGTTTGCCCGCATGGATGTGCAAGCAGCAGCAGAAATTTACCAGCAGGATGACCGGCTCGATAAAGAGTATGAAGCGGTGGTGCGCCAACTGATGACCTATATGATGGAAGATCCGAAAAATATTCCGCATATCTTACAGGTCATCTGGTCGGCGAGTGCGATTGAGCGAGTCGGTGATCGCTGTCAAAATATCTGCGAGTACATCATTTACTTTGTCAAAGGCAAAGATGTGCGCCATTTAGGCGATCAAGGCATCAATGAGGTGCTCAAAAAACCGAATTTGTAACTACATGATAGGATCGCGATGCCGCGATCCTATTGTTCAATAGCGCTGTGGTACAAAGGTTTGATCTTCGATCGGTGGTCGCACGTAACCCTGTTTATTAATTTCAGGCAGTATGATCGGCGGATGTTCGATCTCTTGATACTCAATGCTGCTTAGTAAATGGCTAATACAATTGAGTCGGGCGCGTTTTTTGTCATCAGAAGGAACGACCCACCAAGGGCAATGTTTACTATCGGTATAAGCAAACATCTCATCTTTGGCTCGTGAATAAGCCGCCCAGCGGGTACGTGACTCCAGATCCATCGGGCTGAATTTCCAGCGTTTCACTGGGGTGTTGATCCGTTCAATAAAGCGCTTTTCTTGCTCCTCATCGGAGACCGAAAACCAGTATTTGAGCAGGATAATTCCAGAGCGCTGCAACATGCGTTCAAATTCAGGGCAGGAGCGCAGAAACTCTTGATACTCTTCCTCGCTGCAAAAGCCCATCACTCTTTCGACCCCTGCGCGGTTATACCAACTACGGTCAAATAGCACGATTTCGCCCCCTGCTGGAAGGTGAGCCACATAGCGCTGAAAGTACCATTGAGTCTTCTCTTTTTCGGTCGGCGCGGGTAGCGCAGCAATCCGGCACACCCGTGGATTGAGCTTTTCGGTAATGGTTTTGATCACCCCACCTTTGCCTGCCGCATCGCGACCTTCAAAAATCACCACCAGCTTAAGTTTTTGTTGTTTGACCCACTCTTGTAATTTAACCAGCTCAATTTGCAGTAGTTCTAATTCACGCTCGTAGCTGCTTTTATCCAATTTGGTCATCGCATCTTCTCCTCTAATCGCGTAAGTCCTTTAATCGCTTAAGCATAGCAGCGAGTGGCACTAAATTCCGTGAGGCTTGATCGCGCGCAGAGCTTGTACGGTTTTTTGCAAGATCTCGCGGCTGGTGATCGGGATGATAAAGTCATCACACTCGGCGGCGCCCATTTTGCTTTCTGCGCGTACAAACTGCATTTGGCTTGGACGTGTGCTTTTCGCTGATAGGTGCAACTCATGCACACCGGTGGCCAACGCAATCTGCGCCACATTATCTGGATTGACGCCAGCCCCTGCCATAATGGAAATCCGTCCGGCGCTTTGCTGGACCAATTGTGCTAAGCGCTCGATACCCCGTTCGGCGCTGCTGGCCAAACCTGAGCTTAAAATTCGCTCACAACCGAGTGCGATAATCTGTTCTAAAGCGCATTCAGGGTTGGCGCAGTGATCAAAGGCGCGGTGAAAAGTGACCCCCAAACTCAGTGATTGAGCCAGTTCGACCAATGGTGTGCAACGTTTGACATCAATATTGCCATCTTGAGTCAGTAGGCCGAGCACCACGCCCTGTAATTGGGCGCGATGTGCTGCGTGAATATCTTCCGCCATAATGGCCAACTCTTCATCGTGATAGAAAAAATCACCGGCTCTGGGGCGGATCATGGCATAAACCGGTACGGCAGCGAGTTGTCCCACACGCTGCATTAACCCTGCACTTGGGGTTAAACCGCCTAATGCCAGCGATGAGCAAAGTTCAATCCGGGTTGCCCCGCCGGCTTGTGCATGATGCAGTGATTCAAGGTTATCGATGCAGACTTCAAGTTGATAATTCATGGGCTGAGCTCCTACGGGAGTAACGGAAAAGTACAAGCTGTTGTAAGTCGTTATGATAACAGTAGAAATGGCGGGTGATGAGTCAGAATAGGGGTAAAGTTTAGCGCTGCAATTACCTATTTAACCCCATGTTGCTGGTGGCTAGGTGAGTGGAGAGTTGGGATAGATACGCATCAGCAGGATGCAAAATAAGCGAGATAAAAAAAGCCCGCAGCAATGCTTTGGGCTTTGAGGACTTTACTTCTTAACTGATTGGCGTTGCGTTTTCGCTTTATTATTTCCAACCACCCGTGTTGAGCGCGGGGTTAAGAGATTTATTTTAGGTCAGCAGAGTATTGAGACAGGAATGCGGCTACACCTTTTGGTGACGCTTCCATACCGGCTTTACCTGCTTCCCATTGCGCAGGGCACACTTCACCGTGAGTTTGGTGGAAGTTCAGTGCATCAACCATACGCAGCATTTCATCGATGTTACGACCCAGTGGCAGATCGTTAACCACTTGGTGACGAACCATACCTTGGTCATCAATCAGGAATGAACCACGGAAAGCCACGCCCGCTTCTGGGTGCTCTACATCGTAAGCTTTACAGATTTCGTGTTTAACGTCGGCAACCAGTGGGTATTTCACTTGACCGATACCGCCGTTTTCAACTGCAGTGTTACGCCATGCGTTATGAGAGAATTGAGAGTCAATTGACACACCAATTACTTCTACGCCTTTAGCGATAAAGTCTTGGTAACGGTTGTCAAAGGCGATCAGTTCTGATGGGCAAACAAAGGTGAAGTCTAGTGGGTAGAAGAAAACAACCGCTTTCTTGCCTTTAGTAAATTCTGCGAAGTTGAAGTTATCAACGATTTCACCGTTACCCAATACCGCTGCTGCAGTAAAATCAGGGGCTTTACGACCAACTAGTACCATTTTTTTGCTCCTAAGCAATTTTGTAAGTACTGAACTATCTCGATAGAGTTCATAATTCAGTCCGTGAAGAACGCCAAGAAATATAGTACAAAGAACAACAAGTAAAAAATGAATTAATTAGATTAGGTTAATCGAAAAAAACGATAATGCTGGTCTGATGCAGATAAAGGTGGATTTTGAGCATGTTTTACACTCTAGAGCGGGTTAAGGTCGTGATCAAGTATGAATAAATGGCCAAGCCTCAAGCAGTTATCGTATCTGGTCACGTTATACGAAACGCGCCACTTTAGCGAAGCGGCGCAGCGCTGTTTCGTTAGTCAATCCACCTTAAGCAAGGGCATTCAAACTCTGGAAGAGCTCATCGGTTGCTCCTTATATGAAAAGCAAGATAAAAAAAGCCCGTTGGTGTTTACCCGTATTGGTGAGTTGGTGGTGCAACAGGGGCGAGAATTGCTCGCCAAAGGGCAAGATTTAGTCGAGCTTGGTCAACTGTGCCAAGGCGATAGTATGCAAGGGCAATTGCGCCTAGGCTGTATTCCGACCATTGCGCCCTTTTTACTGTGCGATTTAGTACAACAGATTAACCAGCGTTATCCGCAATTGCATCTATTGCTGCGTGAAGATACCACGGTCAATCTACTGGCCGCACTGCGCAGCGGTGAACTGGATGTGCTGATTTTGGCGTTGCCGGTCGATATTGGCAATATGGAGAGTTATGTGGTCGGGCAAGATCCGTTTCGTATGGTGATCAGTCGTGATCAGGTCGGACAGATCCGCCAACCGATCCGTTATGCGGACCTGCCGGATGAGTCGGTGTTTTTATTGGAAAAAGAGCACTGTTTGACCGAGCACGCAGTCTCCGCTTGTCAATTGACCGATAAAGAGAAAATCAATCCGTTTACCGCGACCAGTTTGCATACCTTAGTGCAAATGGTTGCCAATGGCTTAGGGACAACCTTTATCCCACAAATGGCCATCGATCATGGTTTGCTGGATAAGCAAAATTTGGTAGTGGTCGACCCGCCGGGCCAAAAAGCCTATCGTGACATCGGCTTGGTTTGGCGTCCGAGTTCTTCGCGGATTGAGACCTTCCATCAACTTGCTAAAGTGGTTGCTGAGCTATTGTAGTGCCTAGATCTACAGATCTTCATCTAACGGTTCGGGGTCACTCTCTTCTTGTAATTCGAGCAGATTAATCGCGATGGTGACAAAATCACTGTCGGTGATAATGCCGACCAATTCGCCCTTGGCCAGCACCGGTAAGCAGCCAATTTTATGCTTTTGCATATACATCGCGCTCTCTTTGAGCCCCGCTTGCGGGGCTACGCTCATCACATCGGTATGCATTACTTCGAATAGTGGCGTATCGAGTGTGTATGAGCCATTGGGACTGATCCGTGGCAAGCTTGGTTGTGCGGCCAATAAATCGCGCTGACTAATAATGCCCAATAATTTTTTATTGCTATCGACCACCGGTACATGTCGGATATCGAGTGCTTCCATCAGATGTTTGGCATCGCTGAGCGTATGTGTGTGCAGTAAAGTGTGCGGATGACGCGTCATCATGTCTTCAACTTTGATCATCGCTAACTCCTTTCTCAAACAGAAAAACCTGAGCGGTGTTTAACCTTGCACTCTAACTATAGCGCCGCCGATCAACGACTGCTGCGAACTGTAGCAAAATATCGGTTTTATTGTGCTGCAGTGTGTTGCTGCGAATGCTTTACAAAAGGTTACCTTGCGATGGCGGCATCACCACAGCATTCCTGTATCTTGATCGCAGTTCGGTATATACTGGCGCGCCGCGAAATCGGGCGATGATCCTGACCACTTAATCAAGAAAGAGCCATGCAAGTTTCAGATTTTCACTTTGAACTCCCAGACGAGCTGATTGCTCGCTACCCTAAAGCAGAGCGTACTGCCAGCCGCCTACTACAACTGGACGGCAATAGTGGTCAACTGACCGATGGCACCTTTAAAGATATTCTTGATCTGGTGCAAGCGGGCGATCTGTTGGTGTCTAACAACACGCGAGTGATCCCTGCTCGTATGTTTGGCCGTAAAGCCAGCGGCGGTAAATTGGAAGTGTTGGTGGAGCGAGTGCTCGATCAACACACGATTTTGGCCCACGTTCGTTCATCAAAACCGCCAAAACCGGGTACGGAACTCTATTTAGGTGAGCACGATGAATTTCATGCGGTGATGCAGGCGCGTCACGATGCTTTGTTTGAAATCCGTTTTAGCGCACAAACGGTGGTATTGGATATTCTCAATCAAATCGGCCATATGCCGCTGCCGCCTTACATTGATCGCCCAGACGAAGCGACCGATAAAGAGCGTTATCAAACCGTGTATAACCAAAAACCCGGCGCGGTGGCTGCACCAACCGCAGGGCTGCATTTTGATAACGCGCTGCTTGAGCAAATTCAAGCGAAAGGGGTTGAGCTAGCCTATGTGACTTTGCATGTCGGAGCGGGGACTTTCCAACCGGTACGCGTAGAAAATATTCACGATCACCATATGCACGCGGAATACGTAGAAGTGCCACAACCGGTCGTTGATGCGATTGCGGCGACCAAAGCGCGTGGTGGACGAATTATTGCGGTCGGCACTACCTCGGTGCGTTCACTGGAAAGTGCCGCGCAAGCTGCACTGCAGCAAGGAAGCGAGTTAAAACCTTTCTTTGGTGATACACAAATCTTCATCTTCCCTGGTTATCAATACCAGTTGGTGGATTGCTTGATCACCAATTTCCACTTACCCGAATCGACGTTGATTATGTTGGTGAGTGCCTTTGCCGGTTATCAGCACACCATGGATGCTTATCACCATGCGGTGCAGCAAGGTTATCGTTTCTTTAGTTATGGTGATGCGATGTTTATTCGCAAACAGACAACTAAAGCGTAATGTCCCCAACGATGTGGTGACTAGCAGGGTCGCGACTATCGGAAAGGGATGATCAAAATGAGTGCTGGCAGTAGCCAGAAAAGGTATACACCTTTTGCGCAGGGAGCCGCGCCCGCTCCTCAAACCGCCTTATGCCATAGTGTAAGGCTTGGATTGTAGACGGTCAGACTGTTTCTCTGACATTGGAGGCTGAGTGAAATTAACATTTGAACTGAAAAAGAAAAACGGTAACGCGCGGCGTGGTCAACTGACCTTTGAACGCGGCACAGTACAAACCCCAGCGTTTATGCCGGTGGGTACCTACGGCACCGTGAAAGGGATGACCCCAGAAGAGGTGAAAGAGACTGGGGCCGAAATTCTGCTCGGTAACACTTTCCACCTGTGGTTACGCCCAGGTCAAGAAGTGATGAAAATGCACGGCGATCTGCACGATTTTATGAACTGGCAAGGTCCGATTTTGACCGATTCAGGCGGTTTTCAAGTGTTCAGTTTAGGCGATATTCGTAAAATCACTGAAGAGGGGGTGCATTTTCGTAACCCAGTCAACGGTGACAAAATCTTTATGGATGCCGAAAAATCAATGGAAATCCAAAAAGATCTCGGCTCTGACATCGTGATGATTTTCGATGAGTGTACCCCATACCCAGCGACCCATGATGAAGCGAAAAAATCGATGGAAATGTCGCTGCGTTGGGCTCAGCGCTCACGGGATCACTTCGATAAGCTGGAAAACCCGAACAGCCTGTTTGGTATTGTGCAGGGTGGCGTGTATGAAGACTTGCGTGATATTTCGGTCAAAGGCCTTACTGAGATTGGCTTTGACGGTTACGCAGTCGGTGGACTTGCGGTTGGTGAACCTAAGCCAGATATGCACCGGGTTTTGGAGCATACTTGCCCACAACTGCCAGAAGACAAGCCTCGTTACTTGATGGGCGTCGGTAAGCCGGAAGATCTGGTGGAAGGTGTGCGCCGTGGTATCGACATGTTTGACTGTGTTATGCCAACTCGTAATGCGCGTAATGGTCATCTATTTGTGACTGGCGGTGTGATCAAGATCCGTAATGCAGCACATAAAACTGATACAACGCCTCTCGATCCGCAGTGTGACTGTTACACTTGCCGAAATTATACCAAGTCATATCTACACCATTTGGATCGTTGTAACGAAATCCTCGGTGCTCGTCTGAATACTATCCATAACCTGCGTTACTACCAACGTTTGATGGAGAGCATTCGCACGGCGATTGACGAAGACCGTTTTGATCAATTTGTGACAGAGTTCTACGCGCGTCGTAACCGCGAAGTGCCACCACTGCAAAAAGATCTGGCTTAATTTGGTGCTCTGGGTTGGATTTCCGCATTCTGCGGGTTGAATTCAACTCCGGGCATCCCAATACAATCAACATTAAACAACAATAATTTAGAGGACGTTTCTCAATGAGTTTAATTTCTGTAGCCCATGCCGCAGGCGAAGGTGCCGCACCTGGTGGCGGTTTTGAAATGCTGATCATGCTTGGCATGTTCGCGGTGATCTTCTACTTCATGATCTACCGCCCACAAGCTAAACGCGTTAAAGAGCACAAAAATCTGATGTCAGCCATGACCAAAGGTGATGAAGTGCTGACCAGCGGCGGTTTAGTTGGTCGTATCACTAAGATTGCGGAAGACAATGCTTACATCACTATCGAGTTGAATACCAACAATGAAGTGGTGATTAAGAAGGACTTCGTGACTGCTGTACTGCCAAAAGGTACGCTGAAATCTCTTTAAAACAGCCATAGGATCCTCGCTGTGCTAAACCGTTATCCATTGTGGAAGTATCTGCTGGTGGTGTTGACCATCGCGATTGCAGCTTTGTATGCACTTCCGAATATCTACGGTGAAGATCCAGCTATTCAAATTACAGGGGCGCGTGGCGCCTCTGTTGATATGTCAACGCTGGATGCTGTCACCACTGCGCTCGATAAAGCGCATCTCTCCCAAAAGTCGATTGCTCTTGAAAATGGCTCGGTCTTGGTCCGTTTCAATGATACCGACACTCAACTTAGCGCCCGAGATATTATCAGCGAAGCGCTAGGCCAAGATAAAATCGTGGCATTAAACCTTGCGCCGGCTACCCCTGATTGGCTTGAATCGATTGGTGCTGCACCAATGAAACTCGGCCTTGATTTACGTGGTGGTGTGCACTTCCTGATGGAAGTGGATATGGACGCGGCGATGGAAAAGCTGGTCAACCAGCAAGAAGAGTCTTTCCGCAGCGATTTGCGTGATGAAAAAATTCGTTACCGTGCGATCCGGCCGTTATCTGATGCGGTGGAAGTGACCTTGCGTGATGCGCAGCAGCTTGCGCAAACTAAGTCGTTTTTGGAGTCAAAACATCGTGATATGACGTTTACGACGACAGAAACTAATGGCCGTTTTGTGCTATTGGCTAAGTTTACAGAAGCTCGCTTACAGGAAATTCGCAATTACGCGGTCGAGCAAAATATCACGATCTTACGTAATCGAGTTAATGAACTGGGTGTTGCTGAGCCACTGGTGCAGCGTCAAGGCGCAGCACGTATCGTGGTTGAACTGCCCGGTGTGCAAGATACCGCACGTGCCAAAGAGATCTTAGGTGCGACGGCCACTCTGGAATTTCGTGAAGTTGATGACAGCGCTGATCTGGCGGCTGCAGCGGCAGGACGCGTTCCTGCGGGCAGCGAAATTAAGCTAGATCGCAATGGTCGCCCTGTGGTGTTGAAAAAACGCGTGATTCTCGGTGGTTCAAGCATTACCGATGCCAGCTCAAGTGCCGACGAATATGGTCGTCCGCAGGTGAACATTTCGCTCGATAGCGAAGGTGGTAACAAAATGGCCGCGTTCTCGAAAAAGAACATCGGCAAATTGATGGCGACCGTTTTTGCGGAATACAAAGACAGCGGTAAGCGTTCACCGGAAGGCAAGGTGCTGCTGATCAAGCATGAAGAGGTGATTAACCAAGCGACGATTCAATCGGCCTTGGGGCGTAATTTCCGCATCACTGGCATTGATTCTCCCGCCGAAGCTTACAACTTAGCACTGCTACTGCGTGCTGGTGCGCTGATTGCGCCGATTTCAATTGTCGAAGAGCGTACCATTGGTCCATCAATGGGCCAGCAAAATATCGATATGGGGATCCAAGCCTGTATTTGGGGCATGGTCGCAGTGATGCTGTTCACTCTGCTTTACTATCGCAAATTTGGCGTTATCGCCAACGTGGCGCTGATGGTGAACATTGTGCTGATTATTGGCGTGATGTCGATGATCCCTGGGGCGACGATGACCTTGCCGGGGATTGCCGGTATTGTGTTGACGATCGGTATGGCGGTTGATGCTAACGTATTGATCTTTGAGCGTATTCGTGAAGAGCTGCGCGATGGGAAAAATCCACAGCAGGCCATTCATCACGGTTATGCTAATGCCTTTAGCACCATTGCTGATGCCAATATCACCACCTTGATCACCGCGATTATTTTGTTTGCGGTGGGAACCGGGGCGATCAAAGGCTTCGCGGTTACGCTATCGATTGGTATTTTAACTTCTATGTTTACTGCGATTATCGGAACACGTTGTATCGTGAATCTGGTGTATGGCGGTAAGCGTATTCACAAGCTGTCGATCTGAGGCTGGGGTCAGTTATGTTTCAAATCCTAAAAGCAGATAAAATGATCGACTTCATGCGTTGGTCAAAATTTGCCTTCGTATTGTCGTTGGTGATGATCGGCGCATCGATGTTTACACTGTCGACCAAATGGTTGAACTGGGGCCTCGATTTCACTGGCGGAACCTTGATTGAAGTTGGCTTTGAACAGCCAGCCAATTTAGAGCAGATCCGCAGTGCGTTGGCCGCGCAAGGTTTTGGCGATGCCACTGTACAAAATTTTGGTTCAGCGCGCGATGTGATGGTGCGCTTGCGCCCACGTGAGGCGATGACCGGCGAAATGCTCGGTAATCAAATCCTGGCTGCGATCCAAGAAGGCACGGGCGTCAATGTTGAAATGCGCCGTATCGAATTCGTCGGTCCTAATGTCGGAGATGAATTAACCGAAGCGGGTGGTTTGGCGATTTTGGTCTCTTTGCTGTGTATTTTGCTCTACGTTTCGGTGCGCTTTGAATGGCGACTGGCGGCGGGAGCTGTGTTGGCACTGGCGCACGATGTGATCATAACCCTCGGTATTTTTTCGCTGTTACAGATCGAAGTGGACCTGACCATTGTTGCGGCATTGCTCACGGTGGTTGGTTATTCGCTTAACGATACTATCGTGGTGTTTGACCGGATCCGGGAAAACTTCCGTAAGATGCGTAAAGAGTCACCCGCTGAGATCATGAATAGTTCGGTGACCCAAACCTTGAGCCGTACCCTGATCACTTCAGGTACTACGCTGTTTGTGGTGATTGCTCTGTTCACTCAAGGCGGTGCAATGATCCACGGTTTTGCCTTGGCCTTGCTGCTCGGGATCACGGTCGGGACTTACTCTTCGATTTACGTGGCCTCGGCATTAGCGCTGAAACTTGGTATCACTCGTGAGCACTTACTCCCACCACAAGTGGAGAAAGAGGGTGCTGAGTTGGATGAATTGCCTTAGTTTTGATTGGCTTTTTCTTCTCAAAAACCGTTGCCTTGGCAGCGGTTTTTTTATCCAACAGCTTGCGCGCCAGTGATTGACCCTCGTGACACTAGCGCTTGGATTTGCATGCTAGTTTTTAGTTTGAAAGGTAAACTGGGACAAAAAAAAGCCCTGCCATTATTATGGCAGGGCGATATCTACTGTCGTAGAGCCGATCTTATTTCAAGATCGCGCTGTTACCGTTTTCACGGATGTGTTGCAAAATGGCTTTTACACCACGTGGGCTAGAGGCCACGATGTTGCCTGATTGCATATAATCAGTGCCACCAGCAAAGTCAGTCACGATGGCGCCTGCTTCACGAGCGATCAGTTCACCTGCTGCCATATCCCAAGGTTTTAGGCCGAGTTCGAAATAACCATCAACGCGGTTGGCGGCTAGGTAGCATAAATCCAATGCGGCTGAACCGGTGCGACGGAAATCAGCACATTCAATAAACATGGCAGAGACGATTTTGATGAACGATTCTGAGTGCTGTTTTTGTTTGAATGGGAAACCAGTTGCCAGTACTGCGCCTTGCAGATCTTTCAGTGGCTGAACACGAATACGCGCATTGTTGAGCTGAGCACCTGAACCACGTTGTGCGGTGAACAGTTCATTGGTCATTGGGTCGTAAACGCAAGCCACTTCGGTTTTGCCTCTAAAGCGTACAGCAATAGAAACGGCGAAGTGTGGGAAACCTTTTACAAAGTTAGTAGTGCCATCCAGTGGGTCGATGATCCATTGTACTTCTTTATCTTTGCCTTCGATAAGGCCGCCTTCTTCTGCAATGATGCAGTGCTCAGGATAAGAGCTTTTGATGGTTGCAATGATAATCGCTTCCGCTTCTTTGTCGACGTTAGTGACAAAGTCGTTAGTCCCTTTCTGGGTCGATTGAATTTTCTCTACGTTTTCCAGAGATTTGGCAATATGGTTACCTGCTTTTCGCGCGGCGCGAATAGCGATATTAAGCATTGGATGCATACGAGTTTCCCAACGGATGTTAAAGAACGAAAAAGCGGCCGGCAGTATACCAAAACCAATCGAAAAAGGAAGTGGTTATTTTTTGTGCGTTTGGTTGTCTATTGCCGCAAACGGTCTGACCATTTTAATCTGCTTTATGATAATATCCGGCGGCTTTATTGGGAGTACTTTGGGCAAATGATGTTAGATCGCGTAAAAGTCGTATTGGTCGGCACTTCTCACTCTGGAAATATCGGTTCAGCTGCTCGGGCGATGAAAGTAATGGGCTTAAGCCGCATGGTATTAGTCGATCCGCAATGTCAGGTTGATGCTCAAGCGATTGCCTTGGCCGCGGGCGCTAGCGAAATCGCACTCAATGCTGAGATTTACCCAACCCTTGAAGCGGCGGTGGCCGATTGTGGGCTAGTGGTTGGCACCAGTGCGCGCTCGCGTACATTGGAATGGCCAATCTTAGAGCCGCGGCAGTGTGCAGAAAAATTGATCGCCGAAGCCGAGCTCCATTCGGTAGCGGTGGTTTTTGGCCGAGAGCGTACTGGCTTAACCAATGATGAGCTGCAACGCTGTCATTATCATGTTTGTGTTCCTGCCAATCCAGAATACAGTTCACTCAATATCGCGATGGCGGTGCAATTGCTGAGCTATGAGCTGCGCATGGCGTGGTTAGCGCTCAAGCCAAACCAAGATCCGCATCAGGTAGAATCTGCCTATCCGCATCATCAAGATCTGGAGCGTTTCTATCAGCATTTGCAAACGGTCATCACTCAAACCGAATTTATTTCGGCCCAGCAGCCGGGGCAAGTGATGAATAAACTGCGCCGCATGTTTACTCGTGCTCGGCCTGAATCTCAAGAAATCAATATGTTGCGTGGTATTTTAACCGCGGTGCAAAAATCACTGGCAGCGAAGCAGTAAGTCTATACGAAGCAGTAAGTCTATAAAAAGCAATACGTCTATAAAAAGTAATAAGCCTATAGACGGAATAAGCCTATCGTTGTTAGGGATGAATACCTGACTGAATTAGTCAAATAAATACTTGACCTAAAGAGTCGGGTATGGAACACTTCTTGCCACATAAACAGTGTCGAGATGGTGATTATGAGACTGACATCGAAAGGAAGATATGCGGTAACCGCCATGTTAGATGTGGCTTTGCATTCGCAACAAAATCCGGTACCGTTGGCCGATATTTCTGAACGGCAAGGCATTTCTCTCTCGTACTTAGAGCAATTGTTTTCTAAGCTACGTAAAGCAGGTTTAGTCGCGAGTGTGCGCGGCCCTGGTGGCGGTTATCGACTCGGTATGGACTCATACGCGATTGCGATTGGAACGGTGATTGCCGCAGTCGATGAATCGGTTGACGCCACCAAATGCAGTGGCAAAGGTGATTGTCAGGGCGGTACTCGTTGTTTGACTCACACACTGTGGCGTGATTTGAGTTCACGCATTAGCGATTTTCTTAACAACATCACGCTCGGCGAGCTGATGGTGGATAACGAAATTCTCGAAGTTTCCGATCGGCAAGATCTGCATCTTGCGGTCAACCAAAGGGTTGCACACAATAACTCAAATCCAGCCACCTGCGCTGCGGCACCTTTTGGTATTAATGTTCGCTCATAGCGGCAAGCTTTACACTGGAGTAGAAAATGAAACTGCCTATTTATCTAGATTATTCAGCAACATGCCCGGTTGATCCGCGCGTGGCTGAAAAAATGGTTCAGTACATGACGATGGATGGTACCTTCGGTAACCCAGCTTCGCGCTCGCACCGTTATGGCTGGCAGGCAGAAGAAGCTGTCGATACCGCGCGTGAACAAATTGCGGCCCTGCTTAATGCTGACCCACGTGAAATTGTCTTCACATCGGGAGCCACTGAATCGGATAACCTTGCGATCAAAGGCGTCGCTCACTTTTATAACAAGCAAGGCAAGCACATTATCACCAGCAAGACCGAGCACAAAGCGGTGCTGGATACCATGCGCCAACTGGAGCGCGAAGGTTTTGAAGTGACTTATCTTGACCCACAAACCAACGGTTTAATTGATTTGGCTAAACTGGAAGCCGCGATGCGCGATGACACCATTTTAGTCTCGATCATGCATGTCAATAATGAAATTGGTGTGATCCAAGATATCGCTGCGATTGGCGAATTGTGCCGTGCGCGCAAAGTGGTGTTTCATGTTGATGCGGCACAATCGGCGGGTAAAGTGGCGATTGATGTACAAGAGATGAAAGTTGATCTGATTTCCCTGTCTGCCCACAAAATTTACGGTCCGAAAGGCATTGGTGCACTGTATGTGCGTCGTAAGCCACGCATCCGTTTAGAGGCGCAAATGCACGGCGGTGGTCATGAGCGTGGTTTCCGTTCAGGCACTTTGCCAACCCACCAAATTGTTGGAATGGGCGAAGCGTTCCGCATTGCGAAAGATGAGCTACAGCACGATTATCAGCATGCACTGGCGCTACGCGAGCGTTTGCTGGCCGGCATCAAAGATATGGAAGCGGTCACCATCAATGGCGATCTGGAGCAGCGTGTCCCGCACAATCTCAACATTAGTTTTGCCTTTGTTGAAGGTGAATCGTTGCTAATGTCGTTGAAAGATTTAGCCGTGTCGTCAGGCAGTGCTTGTACATCGGCCAGCCTTGAGCCTTCTTATGTATTGCGTGCTTTAGGTCTAAACGATGAATTGGCACACAGCTCAATTCGTTTCTCTTTTGGCCGTTTTACCACGGAAGCGGATATCGACTACGCGATTGAATTAATTCGGGTTGCGGTGGATAAATTGCGTGACATGTCACCACTGTGGGATATGTACAAAGAAGGTGTGGATCTCAACACGGTTGAGTGGGCACACCACTAATCATTCCAAGGTTATACAGGATTCGAGGTAACGAACATGGCATACAGCGAAAAGGTCATTGACCATTACGAGAACCCACGTAACGTTGGGTCATTTGATAAAGAAGATCCTTCTGTCGGCAGTGGCATGGTTGGCGCACCGGCGTGTGGTGACGTGATGCGTTTGCAGATCAAAGTCTCCCCGGAAGGCATCATTGAAGATGCGAAATTCAAAACTTACGGCTGTGGCAGTGCGATTGCTTCTAGCTCGCTAGTGACTGAATGGGTGAAAGGCAAGAGTATTGATCAAGCGGCTGCGATCAAAAACAGCGAAATTGCTGAAGAACTTGAACTGCCACCAGTGAAAATTCACTGCTCGATCCTTGCTGAAGATGCGATCAAAGCCGCGGTAGCGGATTACAAGAAAAAGCATCAGCACTAATTTATTGTTATTAGGGAGTTATTTTAATAACTCCCACTTGTTCATTGATTAAAATCATTAAGGTTGAAGTATGGCCGTCACTCTTAGCGAAAGCGCAGCAAACCGAGTTAAAACTTTTCTGGATAATCGTGGAAAAGGCATCGGTTTACGTCTTGGTGTCAAGACCACTGGCTGCTCAGGAATGGCGTATGTGCTCGAATTCGTTGACGATCTAAACCAAGAAGATCATGTCTTTGAAAGCCATGGGGTTAAGGTGATCATTGACACTAAAAGCATGGTCTACTTAGATGGCACCCAACTGGATTATAAGAAAGAAGGGTTAAACGAAGGTTTTGAATTTAACAACCCAAATGTCAAAAGTGAATGCGGTTGTGGTGAAAGCTTCAACGTTTAACGGTAACTGGCTAGCGAGACCGCTCTCGACCACAGGACCGCGAACAATATGAATTATTTTGAATTATTTGGGCTGCCGATCCAGTTTGAACTGGATGGTAGCCTTCTTTCTTCCCAGTTTAGAATGCTGCAAAAACGCTTCCATCCGGATAATTTTGCCAACGCTTCTGAACGAGATCGGCTGCTCTCAGTACAACAAGCCGCGCAGATCAACGATGCTTATCAAACGCTCAAAGATCCGCTACAGCGTGCCGAATATCTTTTGTCGCTGCAAGGTATAGCGATGAATGCCGAGCAGCAAACACTGCAAGATCCGCTGTTCCTAATGGAGCAGATGGAGCTGCGTGAAGAGTTGGAATCGCTGGCGTCACTCGCGGATCCTGGCGCGGCATTGCTCGACTTCGAGCACAAAGTGAGCGCCATGCAGCGTACTTATCTGACCCAGTTACAAGATTTATTGAGCCACGCTGAGTGGCCGGCGGCGGCCGATCAAGTCAGAAAGCTCAAATTTATAGCCAAACTCAAACATGAAGTCGAACGCGTCGAAGACCAACTGCTTGGCTAATTCAAGATTCAAAGGAACAACTGATGGCATTACTTCAGATTGCAGAGCCGGGTCAAAGTTCGGCACCCCACCAGCATAAATTGGCGGTAGGGATTGATTTAGGCACCACCAACTCGTTAGTGGCGACGGTACGCAGTGGCACGGCGAGTACCTTGGTCGATGACCAAGGGCAGAGTATTCTCCCATCCGTGGTCAACTATGGCGCCGAGCAAACTTTGGTCGGTGATGCTGCTCGTCAGCAAGCCGAAACCGATCCACACAACACGGTGATTTCGGTTAAACGTCTGCTTGGACGTTCACTGCAAGACATCAATCAGCGCTACCCACATCTGCCTTATCGTTTTAAAGCCAGCGAAAAGGGCTTGCCGATTGTGCAAACTGCGCAAGGTGACAAAAACCCGATTCAGATCTCGGCGGATATTTTGCGTGCGTTAGCTGAGCGTGCGACGGCGACTTTAGGTGGGGATTTAGCTGGCGTTGTGATCACCGTACCAGCCTATTTTGATGATGCACAGCGCGTTGCCACCAAAGATGCTGCAGGGTTAGCGGGCTTGCATGTGCTGCGTTTACTCAATGAGCCGACCGCAGCGGCGATTGCTTATGGCTTAGATTCGGGCCAAGAAGGGGTGATCGCGGTATACGATCTCGGTGGCGGTACTTTCGATATTTCGATTTTGCGTTTGTCACGCGGCGTATTTGAAGTGTTGGCGACCGGTGGTGATTCTGCACTGGGCGGAGATGATTTTGATCAGCTAATTGCTCAGTACCTGCAAACGCAGATTGGACTGAACAACTTAACCGCGCAGCAGCAGCGAGCGCTGATTAATGCCGCCAGCCAAGCTAAAATTGATTTGACCGAACAGATGACGGCGCAAGTCAAGGTACTCGGTTGGCAAGGGACGTTTACCCGTGAGCAGTTAGCCAACTTAATTAGCCCATTGCTGAAAAAGACCTTACTCGCCTGTCGCCGCGCATTAAAAGATGCTGGAGTGACGGCGGATGAAGTGCTGGAAGTGGTGATGGTCGGAGGTTCAACCCGCACCCCATTGGTGCGCGAACAAGTGGGTGAGTTTTTTGGTCGTACCCCGCTGACCAGCATTAACCCTGATCAAGTGGTGGCGATTGGCGCGGCGATTCAGGCTGATATTCTGGTCGGTAATAAGCCAGATGCGGAAATGCTGCTGCTCGATGTGATCCCACTTTCGTTAGGGATTGAAACCATGGGCGGTTTAGTCGAGAAAATCATTCCGCGTAATACCACCATTCCTGTGGCGCGCGCGCAAGAGTTTACCACCTTTAAAGATGGGCAAACCGCGATGAGCGTACATGTGGTGCAAGGTGAGCGTGAAATGGTCGACGATTGCCGCTCTCTGGCGCGTTTTTCACTCAAAGGTATTCCACCGATGGCGGCGGGAGCTGCGCACATTCGCGTCACCTATCAAGTTGATGCGGATGGTTTACTGTCGGTCACCGCACTGGAAAAAAGCACTGCAGTGCAGGCTCAAATTCAAGTTAAACCGTCTTATGGTTTAAGCGATGATGAAGTGACTCAGATGCTGAAAGATTCGATGGCCTACGCCAAGCAAGATATGTTGAGCCGAGCACTGGCCGAGCAGCGCGTAGAAGCGGATCGGGTTATTGAAGGCATACTGGCTGCGCTACAAGAAGATGGTAATGAGCTACTGACTGAGCAAGAGCGCCAAACATTACTACAGGCCATTGAACGCTTGATTGAGCTACGCAATGGCGACAATGCCGATGCCATTGAGCAAGGAATAAAAGACACCGATAAAGCGAGTCAGGATTTTGCGTCAAAACGAATGGATAAATCGATTCGTCGCGCACTGGCTGGCCACTCTGTTGATGAGATTTGAAGAGACAACCAACATGCCTAAAATTATTGTTTTGCCTCATGAAACCCTTTGCCCTGAAGGCGCAGTTTTAGAAGCGCAAATCGGGGAAACGATTCTTGATGTAGCCCTAAAACATGGTATTGCCATTGAGCATGCGTGTGAAAAATCGTGTGCTTGTACCACTTGCCACTGTATTGTTCGTGAAGGTTTTGATTCACTGCAAGAGAGTGATGAACTAGAAGACGATATGCTGGATAAAGCATGGGGGCTAGAACCAGAATCTCGCCTCAGTTGTCAGGCTCGCGTAGCGGATGAAGATCTGGTGGTTGAGATCCCGAAATACACCCTCAACCACGCGAGCGAAGAGCATTAATTGTTAACCTCGCGGTTCGCGAGGTACCATCAATAGGAAGGTTAACCATGAAATGGACAGATTCGCGCGAGCTCGCCATCGCATTGTGTGACAAGTTTCCTGAGCTTGATCCTAAAACGGTTCGTTTTACCGATCTGCATCGTTGGATTATGGAGCTGGACGATTTTGCCGATCAGCCGAATCACTCCAATGAAAAAATTCTTGAAGCGGTGATCTTATGTTGGATGGATGAATTTGAGTAAGTTATCGCTAAAAACTGCATTTGGTTAACAATTTTGATCAAAAAAAACGGGCCATTGAGTCCGTTTTTTTATTCAATTGATACTTTAACGCGTCAAAATGTTAACATCTTGGTCAATTATAAGATGACATAAATAAAGCCAATATTTAAGGCAAGGAGAAACCATGTCTACACCGATGTCTGTATTTTTGAGTACGCAAGCTGCCCAGCCTCAGTGGGGAGAAAAAGCGCTGATTTCTTTTGCCGAGCAAGGGGCAACCATCCACGTCACCCAAGCGCAAGATCTGGGTGCGATCCAGCGCGCGGCACGTAAATTAGATAATCAAGCGATCCGTAGCCTAGTATTAGCTGGTGAAGGCTGGCAACTGGAAACGATTTGGGCTTTCTACCAAGGTTATCGTGAAGCGAAAAAACGCAATACCCTTGAGTGGGCTGCACTAGCTCCAACCGAACAAGCTGAGCTTGAAGCGCGGATTAAAACCACTGATTGGACGCGCGACATTATCAATAAAAGCGCAGAAGAAGTGGCGCCACGCCAGTTAGCGACCATGGCTGGTGAGTTTATTAAATCACTGGCTCCTGAGCGTGTGACTTATCGCATTGTGAAAGATAAAGATTTACTCACCGAAGGGTGGGAGGGGATCTACGCGGTTGGGCGCGGCTCAGAACGTTCTTCCGTCATGTTGCAACTCGACTACAACCCAACCGGCGATGAGAATGCGCCAGTCTTTGCTTGTTTAGTCGGCAAAGGCATTACTTTTGATTCGGGTGGTTACAGCCTCAAACCTTCCAATATGATGTCAGCCATGAAATCTGATATGGGCGGCGCGGCAATGATCACTGGCGCGTTAGGCTTAGCCATGCTGCGTGGTTTAAATAAGCGGGTAAAACTGATTTTATGTTGTGCAGAAAACATGGTGTCAGGTCGCGCTTTAAAACTGGGCGATATCATCACCTACAAAAACGGCAAAACGGTTGAGATCCTCAACACCGATGCGGAAGGGCGCTTAGTGCTGGCTGATGGTCTGCTGTACGCCAGTGAGCAACAACCACAACTGATCATCGATTGCGCGACATTAACTGGCGCGGCCAAAAATGCTTTGGGTAACGATTACCACGCGTTACTTTCATTTGATGAATCGCTGAGTCAACAAGCTTTAATGGCGGCGAAACAAGAGAATGAAGCCTTGTGGGCACTGCCACTAGCGGAGTTTCATCGTGAGATGCTGCCATCAAACTTTGCGGATCTGTCTAACATCAGCAGTGGCGATTACACGCCAGGTGCGAGTACTGCCGCGGCATTTTTGTCTTACTTTGTGCCAAACTATCAACAAGGTTGGCTGCACTTTGACTGCTCGGCCACTTACCGCAAATCAGCCAGCGATAAATGGGCGGCGGGTGCTACAGGCATGGGTGTCAAAATGCTCGCGCGGGTTCTGATGCAATAAGTATCATGTTAAGGGCAGCGCATTACGCTGCCCTAGTTTCATTGCTTGGCAAATTATCGCAGCCAAACAATTGCAGTCAGACAATCGTAGTCAAACCAGAATAATCACAAGAAATAAAAGGACATTTTATGGCTCTAGAAAGAACATTTTCGATCATCAAACCAGATGCAGTACAGCGTAACCTGATTGGTGAAATCTATCATCGTATTGAAAAAGCTGGATTACAGATTGTGGCGGCCAAAATGGTGCACCTGAATGAACAGCAAGCGAGCGGTTTTTACGCAGAGCATGAAGGTAAAGAATTTTTCCCTGAGCTGAAAAAATTTATGACATCAGGGCCAATTATGGTGCAAGTTTTACAAGGCGAAAATGCTATCACTCGTTATCGTGAACTGATGGGTAAAACCAATCCAGAGCAGGCCGCCTGTGGAACTTTACGTGCCGATTATGCTTTGAGTATGCGTTATAACTCAGTGCATGGTAGTGACAGTCCAGCATCGGCAGCGCGTGAAATTGAATTTTTCTTTCCTGAGGCAGAAATCTGCCCACGCTAACTTATTATCCCCTTCCTACTTGAAGCGGCAGCGGTGTTGGCTAGGTTCGTTTACCCCATCACATAGTTTGTCTATGTTCATGGGGACTCACTCACTTGCCGCGTACCTGCAACTCCAAGTTGTTTGGCTATATACGTTAACTTATCGCTGGCTGAGTTGCCGGCGGTTAGGCTAGCAGTTTGGAGTCTAACCGGGATTCTCGCTGATCTATCCCCACTCTGATGCTTGATTCGCCGTACCCTTGTGACCCTTGTTGTCATTGCATAAAGGCTGTACAATTCGCGCCCTTAATTACTGTTCCGTCTGTCTGAGAGGCACCATGACCACAGAAAAAGTCAATCTACTCGATTTTGACCGCCAAGGTTTGCGCACATTTTTTGCCGAACAATTGGGTGAAAAAGCGTTTCGCGCCGAGCAGGTCATGAAGTGGATTTATCACTTTGGTTGTGATGACTTCGATCAAATGAACAATATCAACAAACAACTGCGCGAGAAGCTCAAAGCGCAGTGTGAGATCCGTGCACCTTATGTTTCAGCGGCACAGCACTCTGCCGATGGCACGATTAAGTGGGCGATGCGTGTCGGTGATCAAGATGTCGAAACCGTGTATATCCCAGAAGAAGATCGCGCAACGTTGTGTGTCTCTTCCCAAGTCGGTTGTGCATTAGAGTGCAAATTCTGTTCAACCGCGCAGCAAGGTTTTAACCGTAATCTGCGTGTGTCAGAAATTATTGGTCAGGTATGGCGTGCGGCGCGTGAAATTGGCTTAGAAAAAGAGACAGGTCGTCGTCCGATCACTAATGTGGTAATGATGGGCATGGGTGAGCCGCTGCTGAATATGAAAAACTTGATCCCAGCGCTTGAAATCATGCTCGACGATCTCGGCTTTGGTCTGTCTAAGCGTCGGGTAACGGTTTCCACTTCAGGAGTGGTTTCTGGTCTTGAACAGATGATTGGTCAAATCGATGTGGCACTGGCCATTTCGTTGCATGCGCCGAATGATCAATTACGTAGCCAAATCATGCCGATCAACGATCGTTGGAATATTCAAGAGTTCTTGGCTACCGTGCGTCGTTATATTGCTTCATCGAATGCCAACCGCGGTAAGGTAACGGTGGAGTATGTATTGCTGGATCATGTCAACGATGGCACCGAGCATGCTCATGAGCTGGCCGAATTAATGAAAGGTACCCCGTGTAAGATTAACCTGATCCCGTTCAACCCTTATCCGGGCTCGCCTTACCAGAAACCGAGTAATTCGCGTATCGATCGCTTCCAAAAGACCTTAATGCAATATGAGCACACGGTAACGATCCGCAAAACACGTGGCGATGACATTGATGCTGCGTGTGGCCAGTTGGTTGGTGATGTGATTGACCGCACTAAGCGTACAAAAACCAAACCGCTTGCTGAACAAAGCATCGCGATAAAAAATCTTTAATCCGTCGATTTAATCAAGCCAGAGCAGGTCTCTGGCTTGATTTTTATTGTATATCACCCAAAAGTGCTGCTTTTAATGGTCAAATCCAACAAAAACCTTGAACTAACTGTGATTTATTGACCATTTCTTTATTGTTTAGTCAACAATATCTATTAGAATGGGCCTCATTCCTCAAAGTTAATTTGAGCCACTTTAGCCAAGCGCTAACCCATTGCACCGATTAAGCAAACGCGTCTGAACACTACCGATAATCAACCATAAAAGTGACTGATGCACCGTTTAATCCAGATAAAGAGATGAAGATTACGGATGACTACTCAACACCACGATGATCACCAACCGGAAACGGCACAACCAAGCATTGAAAAAGTACCGCCAGGCACGTTACTTAAGCAAAAACGCCAAGAGTTAGGTCTCACTCAGCGCCAAATTGCCGATCGGCTCAGATTGCGCGTTTCTTTAATCGAACGGATTGAAGAAAATAGCTTCGAAGATGGTCTGGTGGCCACTTTTACGCGTGGTTATCTGCGCTCTTACGCCAAAGCGGTTGGCATGAGTGAGGCGGAAGTTCTGTGTGCTTTTGATGAGAGTTATGGGCAAGCGCCAGTGGCTACCCAGCCGGATATGAAAAGCTTTTCTAAGAAAACCAATCGCCAATTGCACGATAGTCGCATCATGCTGATTACTTGGGTGATTTTTGCGGTGATTATTGGCATGTCTTCGCTGTGGTGGTGGCAAAATAGCCAGAAAAATAACGTCATTCCGGAATCAACACCACCAAATATGAGTACGTTATCTGAGTCCTCCAATTTGGATGAGGTGAGTATTGCCAATCAAGAGTTCGCCAGCGTTCCTCCTCTGAATGACCTGCAAGATAATTTGCCACCGAGTGAGGAGGCGATTGCAGAGCCGCAAGCCAGTGAAGTAAGTGATGCTGCAGCAGAGGTCGATGCCTCTGCTGTGCTACCCAATACGATCAGCTCTGATCCTGTGGTGAGTGTTACGGTGCCACAAGCGGCTCCTGCTGTTGTCGCGGCACCCAGTCAAGTAGCGTCAACTAGCCCTGCTCAACCATCGGCTTTACTGGTACTTAATTTTTCCGCCGATTGCTGGATTCAAGTCAAAGATGCTACTGGAAAAACCCTCTCCACTGGGGTGAAAAAAGCCGGCCAAAGCCTAAATTTAACCGGTCAGCGTCCTTATAATGTGGTATTGGGTGCTCCAGAAGGCGTCTCAATCACATTAGCCAGTGAACCGGTCGACCTTTCTGGGTATACTTCCGGCAAAGTAGCAAGATTGACCTTACCGTAGAAAATGTCTATGCAACATGAGTCTCCTATTAAGCGTCGCCGCTCAACACGTATTTATGTGGGCGGCGTTCCTATTGGTGATGGTGCGCCCATCGCCGTACAATCAATGACCAATACTCGCACCACCGATGTGGCTGCCACGGTTGCACAAATTCAATCGTTGCAAAAAGTCGGGGCTGATATTGTGCGTGTTTCGGTTCCGACTATGGAAGCCGCAGAAGCCTTCAAACTGATCAAGCAGCAAGTCTCGATTCCGTTAGTGGCCGATATCCATTTTGATTATCGGATCGCACTTAAAGTCGCGGAATATGGTGTGGATTGTTTGCGCATTAATCCAGGCAATATCGGCAACGAAGCGCGGATCCGCTCAGTGGTTGACTGCGCGCGTGATAAAAATATTCCAATTCGAATTGGGGTGAATGGCGGTTCACTCGAAAAAGATCTGCAACTTAAATATGGCGAACCGACTCCAGAAGCGTTAGTCGAATCGGCGATGCGCCATGTGGATATTCTGGATCGCCTCAACTTTGATCAGTTTAAAGTCAGCGTTAAAGCTTCTGATGTTTTTCTGGCGGTTGGCTCTTATCGTTTACTAGCTCAAAAGATCGATCAACCTTTGCATTTGGGGATCACCGAAGCGGGTGGCGCTCGTGCGGGTTCGGTCAAATCGGCGGTTGGTCTCGGCATGCTGCTGGCAGAAGGGATTGGTGATACGCTGCGTGTTTCGCTAGCTGCTGATCCGGTGGAAGAGATCAAAGTCGGTTTCGATATTTTAAAATCGCTGCGCATTCGTTCGCGTGGCATTAACTTTATTGCCTGCCCAAGCTGTTCGCGTCAGGAATTTGATGTGATCAGTACCGTCAATGCACTAGAACAACGTTTGGAAGATGTATTAACCCCGATCGATGTATCCATCATTGGCTGTGTGGTCAATGGCCCTGGTGAAGCTGAAGTTTCTCATCTAGGGTTAGCGGGCAGCAATAAGAAAAGTGCGTTCTATGAAGATGGCGTGCGTTTGAAAGAGCGATTGGATAACGATGATCTCGTTGCACAATTGGAAGCACGTATTCGTGCTAAAGCGGCGCAATTAGATCAAAAAAATCGCATCGACATTAAGCAAGTAGAACAAGATTAATCTCAACGATATAACGGTAAGCATTGTGGCAAAAACTATTCAAGCAATCCGAGGCATGAACGATTGTCTCCCAACCCAATCGCCACTTTGGCAAAAAGTCGAAGGTGCGGTGAAAAATGTGATCAGCGCTTATGGCTACAGCGAAGTGCGCATGCCGATTGTTGAGATGACTCATCTATTTAGTCGTGCGATCGGTGAAGTGACCGATGTGGTCGAAAAAGAGATGTACACCTTTGCAGACCGCAATGGTGACAGCTTAAGTCTGCGTCCTGAAGGTACTGCAGGTTGTGTGCGTTCTGGCATCGAAAATGGTCTGTTGTACAACCAAGAACAGCGCCTGTGGTACATGGGACCCATGTTCCGTCATGAACGCCCACAAAAAGGTCGTTACCGTCAGTTTCACCAATGTGGTGTCGAAGTGTTTGGCCTTGAAGGACCAGATGTGGATGCTGAATTGATCATGATGACCGCGCGCCTATGGCGCGAGCTTGGTATTGCTGAGCATGTACGTCTAGAGCTTAACTCGATTGGCTCGCTCGCGGCGCGTGCTAACTACCGTACCGCTTTGATTGAATATCTTGAACAATATCAAAACGTGTTAGATGAAGATTGTCAGCGCCGTCTGTACACCAATCCACTGCGCGTGCTCGATTCAAAAAATCCACAAGTACAAGCAATTTTAGGTGATGCACCACAGTTGTCTGATTACCTAGATGCTGATTCCAAACAACATTTCACCGGTCTGTGTGAACTTCTCGATGCGGCAGGTATCGAATACACGGTTAATCAGCGTTTAGTGCGTGGTTTGGACTACTACAATCGCACCGTGTTTGAGTGGGTGACTGAAAGTCTGGGTTCGCAAGGTACTGTATGTGGCGGTGGTCGCTACGATGGTCTAGTCGAGCAGCTTGGCGGTAAACCAACGCCAGCGGTCGGTTTTGCTATGGGCTTAGAGCGCTTAGTGCTGATGATGGAAACCCTCGGTAATACCGATGTACGCCGTAGTGTTGATGTCTATATGGTAACGGCAGGGGAAGGCACTTTACTGGCTGGAATGAAACTGGCAGAGCAGTTGCGTGAGCAAGTACCCGGTCTACGGATCATGAGCCACTTTGGTGGCGGTAATTTTAAAAAGCAATTTAAACGTGCCGATAAAGTTGGCGCAGCGATAGCCTTGGTATTGGGCGAAGATGAAGTGGCGGCTCAAACTGTAGTGGTTAAAGATTTAATCGGCGGCGAACAGAGCACCGTTGCTCAGGCACAAGTGGCCAGCTTATTAGCCCATTTAGTGTAATTCTCCCGCGACAGATTTTAAATAAGAGGACAGGAAGTGGAACTCTACGATACTGAAGAACAACAAGTTGAAGCAATCAAAGATTGGTGGAAAGAGAACGGTAAAGCCGTGATGTTTGGTGCGGTGATCGGTTTGGGCGGCTTATTTGGCTGGCGTTATTACCAAGACAGCGTGGTTGCTGCGCAAGAAGCTGCTTCACACAGCTATAGCCAAGCGGTTGATGCACTGCTGGCAGGTGGCGTTGCAGCTGAAGCAACGCTGCAAACCTTTATTGATGCTAATCCGAAAACCGAATACGCGGTATTGGCCGCGATGCAGTTGGCCAAAGTGCAAGTTGAAGCTGGTCACTTAGATGAAGCACTCGCCCAGCTAGAGTGGGCAAAAGGTGCTACGCAAGATCCGGCACTACAACCATTGCTGAGCTTGCGTGTTGCTCGGGTACAAGCCGAGCAAGGACAGTTTGATGAAGCATTAGCTCAACTAAGCAGCATTCAACAGTCTGCTTGGGCTGGACGAGTCGCAGAGCTGCGTGGTGATATTCTGCTGCGTAAAGGTGATAGTACGGGCGCTTACGCGGCCTATACTGAAGCGCAACAAGCGATAGATGCTAGCCAAACATTGCAAATGAAACTGGATGATCTCGCTAAGTAAGGGCACTCGCTGATGAAGAAGTTGTTCAAGCAAGCGCTGGTCGCAGTGGGCGTGTTAGCACTGCTCGCTGGTTGTGCTAGTGAAGAAGAAAACGTGATCATGGCACCCCTGCCGGTGGTGAAAAGTGCATTTACTCCGAAAACACTGTGGAGCGCTTCGATCGGCGATGGTGTTGGGCATTATTTCTCTAAACTGGCTCCGGATTATGCTTACGATAAAGTGTATGTGGCTAGTCGTGATGGGCTTGTCAAAGCGCTCGACCCACAAACCGGTAAAGCGCTTTGGACCACCGATCTCGAGGGTGACAGTTCGGCTCGTTTATCCGGTGGGGTGACGGCAGCGTTCGGTAAGTTATTTATCGGTAGTGAAAATGGCGTGGTGACGGCGTTAGATGCAGAGAGTGGCGAACCGTTATGGAGCGCTGCGATTGATGGCGAAGTACTTGCTGCGCCTGTTGCCGACAACAACATGGTGATCGTCAATACCAGCCGTGGAACCTTGATTGCTTTGGCGCAAGATGATGGTAGCCAGAAATGGACCATCAGTACCGAAGTCCCGACCTTAACTCTGCGTGGTGATAGTCGGCCTACCGCAGTGGCGGGAGGGGTATTTTGGGGAACCCCAAGTGGACGCTTGGCCGCCGCGATTGCTGAGCGTGGTCAACTGATTTGGCAACAGCCGGTCGGGCAGCCTAAAGGGGCGACGGAAATTGATCGCTTAGTCGATGTCGATGCATCGCCATTGGTGATTGGTGGTACGCTATTTACGGTTGGATTTAACGGCCAATTGATGGCGATAGATTTACGCTCAGGCCAGCCAATCTGGAAGCGTAATTATTCTGCCACCATCGATATGGCGACCGATGGTAGTCGCCTCTATCTGGTGACCGATAAAGATCATCTCGTGGCGGTTGATACGCGCAGTGGTACCGAGCTGTGGAGTAACACCCAGCTTGAACACCGTTTGCTGACTGCCCCAAAAATGATCGGTGACTATGTGGTAGTCGGTGATGGACAAGGTTATCTACACTGGCTAGATCGTAATAGTGGTGAATTTGTCGCACAGCAGCTGGTCAACAACAGCGGTTTTGCGGTTGGGCCATTGGCATTAAATGATGGCTATGTGATAGTCACGCGTGATGGCCAGCTAAAGAAGCTGACGATTCAATAGTAAACTGTGATATGATTCACACACGGCTCCTGGCTGGCAACAGTTAGGAGCCGTTTTATTGCTGGCGTTTTATGACTGGCTTTTTATTACTCCCCATTTAGGGTTTGTTGCCTAAAATTGAGAGTGAAAGGCCGTTATCTCGATTGGGTTAATCTCCAGTTGCACAGTTTAAAGTGGTTATAGGTAAAAATTTAGCGCTTGTGACAGAGTGTTTACCTATAACTACATAAAATGACATTTTGTAGAGGTTGTTATGGTACCTGTTGTTGCTCTTGTTGGGCGTCCTAACGTCGGTAAATCGACGCTGTTTAATCGACTCACTCGCACACGGGATGCATTAGTTGCAGATTTTCCCGGTTTAACCCGCGACCGTAAATATGGCCAAGCTAAGCTGGGTGAGCACCAATTTATTGTGATTGATACCGGCGGTATTGATGGCTCTGAAGAAGGGGTTGAAACCAAAATGGCCGCGCAGTCACTGGCGGCGATTGATGAAGCCGATGTGGTGCTGTTTATGGTCGATGGCCGTGCCGGTTTGACCGTGGCCGATGAAGCGATTGCGCAACACCTACGCCGTATCGAAAAGACCGCCGTGTTGGTGGTTAATAAAGTGGATGGTATTGATGGTGATGCCGCTTGTGCCGAATTTTGGCAGTTAGGCATGGATCAAATGTATCAAATTGCGGCGGCACATGGTCGTGGTGTTGGTGCGCTGATTGATCGTGCGTTAAACCCGCTGGCAGAACAGATGGAAGCAGAGCAAGCCTTACTGGTCGATTTAACCGATGAGCAAGAGCCAGAACAAGAGCAGTTAGAGTACAGCGAAGAAGAAGCGGAAGCCGAATATAAGCGCCTGCAAGACTTACCGATTAAGCTGGCGATTATTGGCCGCCCGAATGTGGGTAAATCCACGCTGACTAACCGGATTCTCGGTGAAGAGCGAGTGGTGGTTTACGATATGCCGGGCACCACACGTGACTCGATCTACATTCCGATGAAACGAGATGAGCGTGAATATGTTCTGATTGATACCGCTGGGGTACGTCGTCGTAAGCGCATCAATGAAACCGTTGAAAAATTCTCAGTAGTGAAAACGCTACAAGCGATTGAAGATGCGAACGTGGTGCTAATGGTGGTTGATGCGCGTGAGAACATCTCAGATCAAGACTTAAGCTTACTTGGCTTTGCGCTTAACTCTGGGCGTTCGATTGTGATTGCAGTCAACAAGTGGGATGGTTTAGATACCGAAGTTAAAGATCGGGTGAAAAAAGAGTTGGATCGTCGGCTCGGCTTTGTTGATTTCGCCCGCATTCACTTTATTTCAGCGTTACATGGTACTGGTGTCGGCCACTTATTTGAATCGGTGCAAGAAGCTTATCGCTCGGCAACCACTCGGGTTGGTACCTCGGTTCTGACTCGGATCATGAAAATGGCCACCGATGATCACCAGCCACCTATGGTGCGTGGACGTCGTGTCAAACTGAAATATGCCCATGCGGGCGGCTACAACCCGCCGATCATCGTGATCCATGGTAACCAAGTGAATGAACTGCCGGATTCTTATAAGCGTTATTTGATGAACTACTATCGTCGCGCGCTGGAAATTATGGGTACGCCAATTCGTATTCAGTTCCAAAACAGTGAGAACCCATTTGAAGGTAAAACCAACAAAATGACGCTTTCACAAGAGCGGCAACGTAAGCGCTTGATGAGCATGGTTAAAAACCGCAGAAAATAATCAATATAGCCCAAGTTTACTTGGGCTTTTTTGTCTCTGAAGGAGAGAGATGCTATGACCTACTTCGCGACTGAAGTGACTTTTCCACAAGGGATCACCACACTGGATAGCCAAATCATGCTGTGTCAGCCCCATTCCGCAGGGGTGGATGTGGTGACGTATCGCACGCCATTCCATCCGGTTAGCCATATTTGGCCAGATCATCCGGCTGATCGCGGTCTGCTGATTTGGCAGGGAGAGCAGTATCCGCTCAGCCAATGCTTAGTCGGTGCGATTGAGCAAGCATCAGGTCGGTTGTATGTCGGGGAGGAGATCCCCGTCAAACGTAGCGAGAGCGGCTGGGTGTTTGTGGTGGTACATCGATTAGATGTGGTTTCGGCGGCGCTGCAAGTGGGTGATCATGTTCAGTTGATCGTTGATGCAGCGTACCAAGCCAGTTTAAGCCGCGGGCATAGTGCTGGCCATTTGGCTTACTTGGCGCTGAATAAAGTGCTCGCGCAAAGCTATTGGCGCAAGGATGCCGAGCGTAAAGATGCGCATGGTTATTTTGATTTCAATAGCTATGCGCAAGTTTCTAGTTATGTCACGCCAGATTGCTCAACCGATAGTTATCGATTGGGTAAAACGCTGCGTAAGCGCGGTTTAAATAGTGATGATGTGCTAAGAGATCTCAGTTTGATAGAACAAAAAACTAATCAGCAGTTGGCTGAGTGGCTAGCACTCGCCAGTCCGATTGGGTTGGAGTGTGCGGGTTCGACGCTCACCGATTCGCGTTATTGGGTGTGTGACTTACATGAAGCTCAGATCGCGAAAATTGCTTGTGGTGGCACGCACAGCAATGGTTTAAAGGCATTGGGATCGATCCAAGTGACACTTAAATCGCTCGATCAACAACATATTATTGCGGTGACGAAGGTACAAGCGGCAGAATGGGAATGATCTTTTTGTTATATTCTGTTTGTTGTCGACAAAATGGAATTTTTAAGTGTTTTAATCTGTTTAAAATCGAAATGCAGGATATGTAACTTATGCTTTCGGTGGGTGGTTATATAAAAGTTCTTTTATGGGCTGATCGCTGATCAAAACCTTTTGAGCACAAGATCAGCTTAGGATCTTGTTTAAAAGAGTATCAGTTATTGGTTAAACGCTGTGCGTTCAACGGCGCAAGCGTGATAAAGATCATCGCGGATGATCTTTGCTTGATAGATTATGTGATGTAATGCAAAAAGATCAGGAGTCGTCATATGGACAACCTATGTCCGGTGTGCAGCCAGCAATTGGAATGGGTAGGGCAGTATCATTGTACTGCCTGTACTCAGGATTATCGTAAGGTGGGATTTTGTCCACAATGCGCGGGTGAATTACAAAAACTACAAGCTTGTGGTGCGGCCAATTATTTCTGTAATCAGTGTAATGAGCTGAAATCGAAGTCGAAAATTCGCTTTATCTTCCAACCGGTTAATCAGAACTCACCACAGATCTGATTTCACCATCTCGCAGTTGGGTGACCAAGCAGTCACCCGCTTTTACTTGTGCGCATTCGCGTACTAATTCACCGCTGAGTTGACGAGTCACCGAATAACCCCGGGCTAAGGTGGCCAGTGGGCTTACCGCGTCCAATTTCTCACTGAGTAAAGCTAATTGGTGGCGCGCTTGGATCCTATGCTGCTGAGTGGACTGAGTAATACGCTGCTGCTGTTGGAGGAGATCAAAACGCTGCTGGTGGATCAGTTGCAGTGGTGAATGCAATTGGATCTTGTGGCGTAAATGATCACAGCGCTGCTGCTGACTATGCAAGCGGTGCTGGATTTTTTGGGTCAGCCGCAGGCTTAATTCATCTAATTGTTGCTGTTGGCGCTCTAGGCGCGCTTGAGGATGCTGTTTATCTAGTTGGTGATGTAAGCGAGTAAACTGAGTATGTTGCTGAGCCAAATAGTGACGCATTGCACTTGCTAATTTGGCAGGCCATTGCACCAGTAACTGCTGTTTATGGCGTTGATCTCGGCTGACCAGTTCTGCTGCCGCAGAAGGGGTTGGAGCACGCATGTCGGCGACAAAATCGGCAATCGTGACATCTACTTCATGCCCGACCGCACTGATGATTGGAATCTGACTGGCTGCGATAGTCCGCGCGACGATTTCATGATTGAAACACCATAAATCTTCCAATGAGCCCCCACCACGGCCCACAATCAACACATCACACTCGGCGCGTGAGTTGGCGCGACCAATCGCTTGAGCAATCTGTAGCGCGGCTTCTTCACCTTGCACTAAGGTTGGATAAATGACGACCGGCAACTGAGGATCACGCCGTTTGAGCACTTGCAAAATATCGTGCAGTGCCGCGCCCGTGCGTGAGGTGATGATCCCGACACAGCGTGGATGTTCTGGTAATGCTTGTTTACGGCTTTGAGCAAACAACCCTTCTGCGGCCAGCTGCATCTTCAGTTGTTCAAACTGCTGCTGTAAACGGCCGTCGCCTTCTGGCTGCATGCTTTCAAGGATGATTTGGTAATCGCCACGCGGTTCATACAAAGAGAGTCGCGCTTTGACTAACACTTGCTGGCCATTTTGTGGCTTGAAATTGACCAGACGGTTATTGCCCTTAAACATCGCACATTTGACTTGCGCTTGGCTGTCTTTGAGGGTGAGGTACCAGTGGCCTGAAACAGGGGCAGAGAAGTTAGATATTTCCCCGATCAGCCAGACGATGCCCATTTCATTTTCTAGTAACAAACGGACTTCAGCATTTAAACGGGAAACGGTGTAGATACTTGGATTGCGAGCAGGAGAGGACAAGGCTGATCTCCCAGACGTGGGTATGGAAATTAGCCGCAAGATAATACATAACAAGGGGTAAAATGCAAATAAAAAATGAATAAATGTGTAGTCAACCGATTGCCTCGGGCGTATAATCCGTCCGCAATATCAAATATAAATCCCTTTATTACGCGAAACGATAAAGTGGGTTTTCGTTCTTAACACTCCTGTTGTGAGATATTGCACATGCTACGAATCGCAAAAGAAGCTCTAACCTTTGACGACGTTTTACTCGTTCCTGCTCATTCTACCGTTCTTCCTAATACTGCTGATCTTCGCACTCGGCTGACCAAAAATATTGCGCTAAACATTCCTATGGTGTCTGCGTCGATGGATACTGTCACGGAAGCACGTCTTGCGATCGCTCTGGCTCAAGAAGGTGGCATTGGCTTTATTCACAAGAATATGTCGATTGAACAGCAAGCGGCTCAAGTTCACCAAGTAAAAATCTTTGAAGCGGGGGTGGTGACACATCCGGTCACAGTGCGCCCAGAGCAAACCATTGCCGATGTGATGGAATTGACTCATCGCCATGGTTTTGCTGGTTTCCCTGTCGTGACCGAACACAATGAACTGGTGGGGATCATTACTGGGCGTGATGTCCGTTTTGTGACTGACCTAACCAAACCGGTTGCTGCTGTTATGACGCCAAAAGAGCGTCTGGCGACCGTTAAAGAGGGTGCGACCGGTGCTGAAGTGCAAGAACAGATGCACAAAGCGCGGGTTGAGAAAATTCTGGTGGTCAATGATGAGTTTTTACTCAAAGGCATGATCACGGCGAAAGACTTCCATAAAGCGGAAAGCAAACCTAACGCATGTAAAGATGAGCAAGGCCGTCTGCGTGTGGGGGCGGCAGTTGGTGCGGCTCCGGGCAATGAAGAGCGAGTTAAAGCGCTGGTTGAAGCGGGCGTTGACGTACTGCTGATCGACTCTTCACACGGTCACTCAGAAGGCGTTTTACAGCGTATTCGCGAAACTCGCGCCGCTTATCCACACCTTGAAATCATCGGTGGTAATGTGGCCACGGCTGAAGGTGCTCGTGCATTGATCGAAGCCGGAGTGAGTGCTGTAAAAGTGGGGATTGGTCCTGGTTCTATCTGTACTACGCGTATCGTGACCGGTGTCGGTGTTCCACAAGTGACCGCGATTGCTGATGCAGCAGGCGTGGCACAAGAGTTTGGTATCCCTGTGATTGCCGATGGTGGTATTCGCTTTTCGGGCGATATTTCCAAAGCGATTGCGGCGGGGGCTTCTTGTGTGATGGTAGGTTCAATGTTTGCTGGTACTGAAGAAGCGCCGGGCGAAGTGATCTTGTTCCAAGGCCGCTCTTATAAAGCTTACCGTGGCATGGGCTCACTGGGTGCGATGTCAAAAGGTTCCTCAGATCGTTACTTTCAAACCGACAATGCAGCAGACAAGCTGGTTCCAGAAGGTATTGAAGGCCGTATCGCTTACAAAGGTCTACTCAAAGAGATCATCCATCAACAAATGGGTGGCTTACGCTCTTGTATGGGCCTAACTGGCTCGGCGACGGTAGAAGATCTGCGTACTAAAGCACAATTTGTGCGTATCTCTGGCGCGGGTATGAAAGAGTCTCACGTGCACGATGTACAGATCACCAAAGAAGCACCAAACTACCGTATGGGCTAAGCGTAAACGTTTGCTTTAATGCTTGATGAGTCAATGTGAGGCGAGTAGACTCGCCTCCGTTCATCACTCGATATGATGACTCACCTGCTTTTAACTGTTACCTGTATTTAATTCTCGGCTGATAAGACTGCTAAATAATGACTAAGAATATTCATGACCAACGAATTCTGATCCTCGATTTTGGATCGCAATATACTCAACTGGTAGCCCGTCGCGTGCGCGAAATTGGTGTGTACTGTGAGCTGTGGAGCTGGGATGTCGAAGAGGCGGATATTCGCGAATTCAATCCAGATGGCATTATTCTTTCTGGTGGCCCAGAAAGCGTGACCGAAGCCAATTCGCCACGTGCCCCACAATATGTGTTCGACAGTGGCGTGCCAGTGTTTGGTGTTTGTTACGGCATGCAGACCATGGCTGAGCAGCTCGGTGGCCGCGTGGCAACGTCTGATGAGCGTGAGTTTGGTTATGCTCAAGTGAAAATTGCTGGCGAATCCGCGCTGTTTAAAGGTCTTGAGCTGACACAAGACGTTTGGATGAGCCACGGTGACAAAGTGGTCGAAATTCCGGCCGATTTCGTCAAAATTGGCGAAACCGATACTTGCCCATACGCTGCGATGGCCAATGAAGAGAAAAAATACTACGGCGTGCAGTTCCACCCTGAAGTGACCCATACCAAACAGGGTTTACAGATGCTGGAAAACTTTGTGCTGGGCGTATGTGGTTGTGAGCGTCTGTGGACTTCGGAATCGATCATTGAAGATGCTGTGGCACGAATTAAACAGCAAGTCGGTAACGATGAAGTGATCCTTGGCCTGTCTGGCGGTGTTGACTCTTCGGTCGTGGCGATGTTGGTACACCGTGCGATTGGTGACCGTCTAACTTGCGTATTTGTTGATAACGGTTTGCTGCGCTTAAATGAAGGCCAGCAAGTGATGGATATGTTTGGCGACAAATTTGGTCTCAACATCATCAAAGTTGATGCCGAAGAGCGTTTCTTAAGCGCGCTAGAAGGCATTGATGAGCCAGAAGCTAAACGCAAAACCATTGGTCGTGTGTTTGTTGAAGTGTTTGATGAACAGTCGAAAAAACTTAGCAATGCTAAATGGTTGGCACAAGGTACTATCTACCCAGATGTGATCGAATCAGCTGCGTCTAAAACCGGTAAAGCGCATGTGATCAAATCGCACCACAACGTAGGCGGTTTACCAGATGATATGCAAATGGGTCTGGTTGAGCCACTGCGTGAACTGTTTAAAGACGAAGTGCGCAAAATTGGCCTTGAGCTTGGCTTACCTTACAACATGCTGTACCGCCATCCATTCCCAGGACCAGGCCTTGGCGTGCGCGTACTGGGCGAAGTGAAGAAAGAGTACTGTGATTTACTGCGTCGTGCCGATGCGATCTTTATTGAAGAACTGCATGCCGCCGATCTGTACAACAAGGTTTCACAAGCCTTTACCGTGTTCCTACCAGTACGCTCAGTGGGCGTAATGGGCGATGGTCGTAAGTACGATTGGGTAGTGTCACTGCGCGCGGTGGAAACCATCGACTTTATGACCGCACACTGGGCGCATCTGCCATATGAGTTCTTAGGCAAAGTGTCTAACCGGATCATCAATGAAGTGAATGGCATTTCTCGTGTGGTGTATGACATCTCAGGTAAGCCACCAGCAACCATTGAGTGGGAATAAGATTAGGTTAATCCCTGCATCTAACTCATTGTAACTTAAAGATAAGCCTTGATGGATTCCACATTGTGATGACCTTTGTGGTGACCGTCAAGGCTTTGTTATATCTGTTTCATGTACTACAACTAACTTCTCTGTATTCACCCCCGTATGGGGTAAAGTACAAACATTAATCAATTGGATACCACTACAGAGTGGATTAACTCAGGTGTGGCAAAATCCAACCATGCCTATCATTGTAAATGACTAAAACGGGTAGCCCTGATTGTAGTCAGAGGGAGCCTACCCGTAATTACTCATTTACTCAATGAGTGTTCTTAGAAGCATCGAACATCCAACAAAACTGAGGCATATAGTCCAGATTCTCTTTCACTGTCTCTTTCAAAGCCTCGTCCAGCACAGTTCCCGTGTTGACAATAGGGTTCAATATCAGGCCACGTTTAGCAGCAACAAGATTTCCGGTGACAGCCGCTTCAACGGTTAAGGTTTCAAATTCTTTCATTAACTGAATCAGACGTAGAGTGTCACTTGGGAATGGCGCCACATTGAGAGGAAGCGGACCATTTTTTGTGATCATTGAACTGACTTCTACCGCGCAATCATCAGGTAAGCCACTAATCGCGCCATTGTTACGCGTGTTCACGTGCATGATTGTGCGTTTATCGTTGTGGATTGAAGCCATAAGTTCACAGGCGGCTTCTGAATAGTATTGACCACCGCGTTTTTCTAGTTCTTTTGGCTTTTCTGCTAGTTCTGGATTTTTGTAGATGTCGAACAGGCGTTTTTCCATCGCTTTAACAACTTCACCTCGCGTGCCTTCACCATCAGCTTCTTCTTGCTCCTGCTTCATAATATCGTCACTGGTGTAGTAGTAACGCAGGTACGCACACGGAATCATTCCCATCTCTTGTAGCAAGTCTTTAGGCCACTTAAATGGTGGAATGTTGGCAGGAACTAAAGGGTCGTCACCGTTGAGAATTTCGTTCATCACGTAACCGAGTTTGTCCTGGCCTTCATGAAGTATCTGACGCGCCCAGATGAAGTGATTCAATCCGGCTACCTGCATGATGAAATCATCCTCCTTAGCGTTCAGCATTTGTGCGACGCCTTTTTGCATGATGACCGGTACATTACACAGCCCGACAGCTTTAACCTTGGTATGTTTGAGTACTGCTTCTGTAACCATGCCAGATGGGTTGGTGAAGTTCAGCAACCATGCATCAGGGCACAACTCTTCCATATCCCTGCAGATTTCTAACGTGATTGGGATGGTGCGACATGCATTCGCAAAACCACCTAGCCCGTTAGTTTCCTGGCCAATCATGCCATATTTGAGTGAGATACGTTCATCCCGAATACGGCCTTCCAAACAACCTGCACGAAACTGTGAGCAGACGAAATCGGCATTGTCCAGCGCAGGGCGTCGATCCAAAGTAACGTGCACATCAATGTTCAGACCTTCTTTTTGGATCATACGGCGCGCTAAGTCCGCAATGATATTAACCTTTTCCCGGCCATCTTCGATATCCACTAACCACAGCTCACCGATAGGCAGTTCGTTTTTACGTTTTAGTAAGCCTTCAATTAACTCTGGAGTGTAGCTTGAACCGCCACCGATAACCGCGATCTTCAATTGTTTGTCCATTTCAGTTTCCTCGTTTGAATAAGCTGTGTTAATTTCACAATGATATTCAAACAGTGACAAACTAAATAATCGTCATTATACATTAGTCAGAGTAATGCATGTCATAATATGGAACATAAACAAAATCTACTTACTCATCTGTATACCTTCAGTGTGGTGGCTAAGTTTCTGAGCTTTACTTTGGCCGCAGAAGAGTTATGCCTGACACAAGGGGCTGTCAGTCAACGAATAAAAAAGCTAGAAGAAGAGTTGGGATTCAAGCTGTTTATTCGGTTAACTCGTAAGCTGGAGCTCACTGAAGAAGGTAAGCGTATCCTGACGACACTGACATACTCACTCGATAATGTGTTCGCAGAAATTGAAGATATTCGCTTCAATGAACTGCGTGGTGAGTTATATCTTGGTGTGGCTCCAACGTTTGCTCAATCATGGCTTGTTCCGCGCTTTTCAGAGTTTCAAAGTCTGTATCCTCATCTTGATGTCAAAATTCGGGTTAAAGCCAGCAAATTAGACTTTCAAAATCAGCCTGTTGACCTCGCCATTTATTATGGGGACAACACGCATGCCGACTTCTATCATTATCGTCTCTTTGATGAGTACCTGTTACCCGTTTGTACACCAGAGTATGCAGCAAGGTTGGGCTTGCTAGATGATGATAGCCGGTTACATGAGGTGTGTTTTCTGCACTGTACCGAATCGTTAGAGTTTTTATCGCCGCTAGCGGAATGGCAGCACTGGTTAAAGCAAACGGGACGGGATACCGACTTGCTACAACGTAAATACGTGTTTAATCATGAAGAGTTGACTATGGTGGCAGCAAGACAATCGATGGGAATAGCAATGGGCCGTTACCATTTGATAAAGCCTTACCTAGATAGCGGGGAACTCATCGCTCCATTTGAACGTGTTCCTTCAGGGTTCGGCTATGATTTGATCTGCCCTAAAGGGCATGAAATCCGCCCCCGATTTAGTGCATTTTCGCAATGGATTAAAGAGAAGGTGGCAATTAATGGGTGATTATCGACCCGTTTGATGACCACTTATATCAAAGATCTAAACGTGTTGATGAAATGTTTTCCTCCACTGGTTCGGTGTCACTGAATCACGCTCTTTGAACTTATCTCGGAAGATGAGCACTGAACTAGAGCCTATTTTGGCCACGATTTGTTCGATGGACAAGTCGGTAGACTCAAGCAGATCCTGAGCCAAATTAAGCCACTCTGAAGCGAGCCATCAACATAACCCTGATGAAAGAGCCGGACGGAATGTGACACTCATGTTTTGATGCGTTTTAAAATGTACTGCGACAAGTTGGAGGCACAAGATGGATAGAATTACCTCGGGTCCACGACGGCTTAGTGTTGAAGAGATACAAGAGCTTCGTCGCGATATGCAAGAATCCTCCGCTTGGGGCAAAGCCGAACTAAAACGTCGACGAGCCGCAAAAAATCAAAAAAATTCTGTGCATGGTATAAATGATGGTATCGAGAAAGCTCACCTTTCTAAATGGCTGTTATTTAGGTGGATTTTCTGCGCGTTGATATTCGAGTGGGAATAATCCTCCTTTAAGAAACGCCTGGCATTAACAGGTACCAAATCAACCTTAAGTCCGCGTAATTGCGGACTTTTTTTGTTTTTGGTTTGGTTATAGTTAGCCATAATGTAACTAACTGTTTCCTCAATCTAAGTTTCCAATAAGATCTTTTTTCTTTTGTTGGCTGGTTAATTAAAATCCGCGCGTAATTTTTATACACATTTTTGAATTCACACTCTGAAGGTAAGTTCACATGTCAACTAAGTTAGCCAACCCAGCCCCTCTTGGTCTGATGGGTTTCGGTATGACCACCATTCTGCTCAATATCCATAATGCAGGTTTTTTCCCTATCGATTCGATGATCCTCGCGATGGGTATTTTTTACGGCGGTCTGAGTCAGGTTATTGTCGGCATCATGTGCTTTAAACGTGGTGACACCTTCGGTACCACAGCATTTACTTCTTATGGGCTATTTTGGCTGACTCTCGTCGGGTTGCTTGTGATGCCACACATGGGCTTGCCTGCTAGCCCAGCTCCTTTTATGGGCTGGTATTTAGCGCTGTGGGGCATTTTTACAGGCTTTATGTTTATTGGTTCACTGTGCTACCCAACCGCCAAGCAAGTGGTGTTTGGTTCTCTGACCATTCTGTTTGCTCTACTAGCTGCGCGCGATTTCACTGGCAGTGAACTGATCGGTACTATTGCCGGTTTCGAAGGTATCTTCTGTGGTGCCAGCGCAATCTACTTTGCGATGGCGCAAGTGCTGAATAATGAATACGGCCGCATCGTGTTACCAGTTGGTCAAAAACGCATTCAGCCTGTGCAACAAGCATAATTGCTGAGTATCCGTTGATCGGTAACGCAGAAAGGTTAGCCAATGGCTAACCTTTTTTATGCGTCTAAAATAAACAAGCTCGCTGATGGTGATTAAATTGAGTGTTAAGAGTCAATCTTTGCGGTCTCTTGCGGCTTAGCTTTGGCGGCTTTGCCTGTTTTGCGCAGATAGCGATCTTCCCAGTAAGTGGCTCCTTGGATACCCAGCTTGACCGGGTTAAAAATAAACTCAGTGACACCTTGTTGTTGCTGCTGTTCATAATCTTTCAACGCGGCCATCGTCGGCTTGGCCATAAAAAAGATGATGATAATGCCAATAATATTCAGCCAAGCCATCAAGCCAACTCCGACATCACCCAGTGCCCATGCTAAGTTAGCGGTGCGCACCGTACCGTAAAACACCGCGGCCATTAGGGCCAGTTTCAGCACGAACATCAAGCCGTTGACTTTAAACGTGCGGCGAATGTAAGCCACGTTGGTTTCCGCAATGTAGTAGTAAGCCAAAATAGTGGTAAAGGCGAAGAAAAACAGCGCAAAGGCCACGAAAGGTTTGCCGATCCCGGGTAGTGCACTGTTGACGGCGATTTGAGTAAAGGCTGGGCTGCTGGCAATCACATCAGCTGGCAGATTTTGTACTATAAATAGGCTTTCTGTTGCGCCATGCACATTGTAAGCCCCAGTGATCAAAATCATAAATGCGGTGGCTGAGCACACCATCAAGGTATCGATATAAATCGAGAACGATTGCACTAAACCTTGCTGGGCAGGATGCTGCACGTTAGCCGCCGCAGCTGCGTGTGGTCCAGTGCCTTGTCCTGCTTCATTGGAATAAACGCCACGTTTTACCCCCCAACCGATGGCGGCACCGACACCAGCCATTGGTGAGAAAGCATCGCTAATAATCAGGCCAATAATGCGTGGTACTTCACCAATATTGAGCAGAATAATCACAAAGGCGGTGATCAGATAGGCGAGGGCCATAAACGGCACCACGATTTGCGTAAAACTGGCGATCCGCTTAACCCCACCAAAAATGATGAATCCGAGCAGAATCGAAATCACGGTACCGGTAAAAATTTTGGCAAAGCTAAACGTGCCGATGGCAGTTTCAATCATCGGGCCGGAGCCAAACGCCGATTCTACCGCATTACCAATGCTATTGGACTGTACGCCCGGCAGTAGCACACCACAAGCGATGATGGTGGCTATTGCAAAAATCCAAGCGTACCATTTTTGTCCCATCGCTTTTTCGATGTAATAGGCTGGGCCGCCGCGAAACTCACCGTTATCTTCTTCTTTATAAATTTGCGCCAGCGTCGATTCTGCATAGGCGGTAGCGGCACCAAAGAATGCCACCATCCACATCCAAAAGACTGCGCCAGGGCCACCAAAACCAATGGCGGCCGCCACTCCGGCAATATTACCAGTACCGACTCGGCCTGAGAGCGATACGGCCAGCGCTTGAAAGGAAGAAATTCCTTTAGCGGACTGTTTATTATTGAGCAGTAGACGCCACATTTCGAATAAGTGGCGAACCTGTACAAAACGGGTCAGGATCGAATAAAACAAACCCGCGCCAAGACACAGGTAAATCAGTGCTGGGCTCCAAATAATTCCATTTATAAAATCAACGAATGACTGCATAACTCTTTTCCATGTTAATCAGTGATTGTGCATTTATTATACTAACCTTGTGATCCGGCTCGGGAGAACCAGTTTGTGTAGCAAAGCGCCGATGCGTGATGATGAGCACAAAATGTACAGGCTGGGTGGTTGTTCGAATTGATCAACCTTGTTGTGCAAATTTGTCGGCTAATACTGTCCCCCTCTTCGCGCTATGCTGAATCCGTTATCCTGTTTCTCGATAAGGAGTGGTTATGTACCATGCTCATGTTTATTTTGACGCCGAACAAATCCTCATCGCTGAACGTTTTCGTCAGCAAATCGCAGCCGAGCGTCGTGATGTATTGGTGGTATTTGGCTTAGTGCCACGTCGTGTTGGGCCACATTTAAAACCGATGTTTGAACTGCATTTTCGCGATAATCAGCAGCAGCTTATCGAGTGGCTCGATGCTCAGCGTGGCCCATTGAGTGTGCTTATTCATCCGGTATCAGGCGATGATGCGGATGATCACCAAGCGCACAACATTCGCTGGCTGGGCGAACCGTTAGGGTTAGACCGTACAATTTTTCGCAATATTCGCTAGTGAGCTGAGAGGGCGGCCAACAGGATTGAGGTCTGGTTTGCCTAACCGCGTGGGTGGCGGCTTGATGACGCGCCCCTTTAGCTGACCGAGGCTTTGCACTATAATTCGCCGGCATTTATCTCGGACAGCATTATGATTTCGAAAACCCAACTCAAATTGCTTCGCGCTTTAGGGCAGAAGAAACAGCGCAAAGCGCATGGCTTATTTCTGGTTCAAGGCGAGAAAAACGTCCTAGAGCTGACCCACAGCACGCTTAACGTGCAACACATTTTTGCCACCGCTGAGTTTCTCACCGAGCATGCGCAAGCCTTAGTGGGGTTCGAGTGCATTGAAGCGGCTTTGGATGATTTAACCAAAGCCAGCACTTTGGTTAGCAACAACGCGGCGATTGCGGTGGTGGCGATCCCACGTATCGAAGTGCCTAAACCACAAGGCTTAATGATCGCGTTAGATGGCGTTTCCGACCCTGGCAACCTCGGCACCATTATTCGCGTGGCGGATTGGTATGGCATTTCGCATATCATTGCCAGCCAAGATTGTGCGGATCCGTATAACCCGAAAACCATCAGCGCCACGATGGGCAGTTTTGCTCGCGTACAAGTGAGCCAAGTCGATCTCCCTGACTATTTAGCTAAGGCCAATTTGCCCGTGTACGGTGCTTTTTTGCAAGGGGTGAGCGTGCACCAAACTGCTTTTCAAGCGCAAGGCATTGTATTGATGGGCAGTGAATCTCACGGCATTCGTGAGCAAGCCGCGCAGTATGTGACAGATAAAATCACTATTCCAGCGTTTGGCGGCGCGGAGTCGCTGAATGTTGCTATGGCGACTGGGATCATTATTGATAACATTCGCCGCTTACATCCTTGATCGGCGTTTACCTATCGGATTGCAAAAAAGCGTCGCTTTACGACGCTTTTTTTATCGCTAGGCTTTTTATTTCAAGGCGTTAGTATCAAGGCTTCTGGTTTCAAGGCTTCTAGTTTCAAGGTATAGCACGCTCAAAATCGCGGCGGTTTTTTATTTTTCCAGCATATTCAACTTGTTGGGTATGCCATCCCATTTGGCCGCCTCTGCCATGGCTGGTTTGACTTCAGTGAGATTGGGCCAATGTTCTGCCAGCTCAGCGTTGAGCTGGATAAAAATCCGTTGCTCGCCGACCAATTCGTCTTCCTGAACAATCGCTTGCGCGGTACATTCCGGCACACACAATCCACAATCGATGCACTCGATCGGGTTGATCACCATAAAATTTGGCCCATCATGGAACGCATCGGCGGGGCACACCGCCACACAGTCGGTGTATTTACATTGAATACAGTTATCGGTGACGACAAAAGCCATAACAGTTCGCTCTTTCTCATTAGCCGTTTCGCACACGCCAAGTGTACACAAAAATCAAGGATCGCGATGATACTGCGCTGCCGCGAAAATTCAACCCAAGCGGTTGCGATGCTCCCGCTTTGCTGTTTGAAGCGAGCTTTTCATATGACCAAGCTTTTCATATGACAGAGAAAGCGAATTCTCGTAAAATGCGCGCCATTGTGAGCCGCCACCGTGGTGGTGAGGCTAAGACACCTATGACCGACGAGATATCCGATGATACGTTTAACTGAACTTAAGCTGCCGCTCGACCATGAGCAAGGCGCACTGCTTGATGCCATTGCGGCCAAGTTGAAAATTCCTGCGCAGCAAGTGCTCTCTTTTAATTTGTTTAGACGTAGCTACGATGCTCGGAAAAAAAGTGACATTCAACTGATTTACACCGTGGATGTGGTCGTGGAAAACCCAGAAGCATTGCTCGCTAAGTTCAGTAAGGATCAGCAGGTGCGCCCAACGCCGGATATGGCGTATAAATTTGTCGCCAGCGCGCCTGACAATTTGACCGAGCGCCCACTGGTGATTGGCTTTGGTCCTTGTGGTCTGTTTGCGGGTTTAGTGTTGGCGCAAATGGGCTTTAAGCCGATCATCGTTGAGCGCGGTAAAGAAGTGCGTGAGCGCACCAAAGACACCTTCGGTTTTTGGCGCAAGCGGACTTTGAATCCAGAATCGAATGTGCAGTTTGGTGAAGGCGGGGCTGGCACTTTTTCGGATGGAAAACTCTACAGCCAAGTTAAAGATCCGAATTTTTACGGCCGCAAAGTGATCACCGAATTCGTTGACGCCGGTGCGCCAGAAGAAATTCTCTATGTCAGCAAGCCGCATATCGGTACCTTTAAACTGGTGACCATGATTGAAAAAATGCGTGCGAAAATCCTTGAACTGGGCGGTGAAATTCGTTTTAGCACCCGAGTGGATGATCTGCATCTGCAAGATGGCCAAATTACCGGAGTGACGCTGTCCAATGGTGAAGAGATCAAATCTCGTTACGTTGTTCTTGCGGTTGGCCACAGTGCGCGTGATACCTTTGAAATGCTGCACCAACGCGGTGTGTATATGGAAGCCAAGCCGTTCTCGGTCGGTTTCCGGATTGAGCATAAACAATCGATGATTGATGAAGCGCGGTTTGGCCCAAGTGCTGGCCACCCAATTTTGGGCGCGGCGGATTACAAGCTGGTGCATCACTGTAAAAATGGCCGTACCGTATACAGCTTCTGCATGTGCCCAGGTGGCACTGTAGTGGCGGCGACTTCGGAAGAGGGCCGCGTAGTGACCAACGGCATGAGCCAATATTCACGCGCTGAGCGTAACGCCAACAGTGCGATTGTGGTGGGGATTTCACCAGAGCAAGATTACCCAGGTGATCCGCTGGCAGGGATCCGTCTGCAACGTGAATTGGAAGCCAATGCCTATAAACTTGGCGGTGAAACTTACGATGCGCCGGCGCAGAAAATCGGTGATTTCCTGCAGGGGCGTAACCCAAGTGAATTGGGCGATGTGCAGCCTTCTTTCACTCCGGGCATTAAGCTGACCGATCTTTCGCAAGCGCTGCCTGCGTTTGCAATCGAAGCGATCCGTGAAGCTATTCCCGCGTTTGATAGCCAAATTAAAGGCTTTGCCTCTGAAGATGGTTTATTGACCGGAGTGGAAACTCGTACCTCTTCCCCCGTATGCATCAAGCGTGGCAAAGATTTCCAAAGCATTAATCTCAAAGGCTTTTACCCAGCTGGTGAAGGTGCGGGTTACGCCGGCGGAATTTTATCGGCCGGGATTGATGGGATTAAAGTAGCGGAAGCCGTCGCGCGTGATATGGTGGCGCAGTTCGCTGGCGAATAATATTGGCGATAAAAGCAAAGGGCTCCGTTGAGCCCTTTTTTGATCATGTAGCATGAAGTAAGTAATTACTTACTACGCAAAAAATCTTCGATTTTATGTCCAGTGATGCTGGCAAGGCTGCGAAACAGATAAAACAGCGCGCCCATCATTAATATTGTCACTGGCAGTGAAATCACCGGAAAGCTTAGCGCGGTCATTTTACCGATCTCTTCATTGAACGCTTCGCTGCCGGCTGGGCTTTTGACAATCCACTTGGCTAAGCCATAGTTGAGCACCGCAGAAACAAAAAATGAGCAGGCAATCAGATATGAGCTGATATTCACTCGTCGCTCAAATTGCGCCTGTTTTTCTGGCGAGTTTAACGCGCTGTGCAGTTTATCGTGATCAACAATATCTTCATTGAGCAGCATTTTACGCACCAACGGATAGCCAAGCAGGTTACTCACCACCAAAATCACGAAAATCAGCCCTGGAATGGCCGCTTCTTTAATTGCCACATAGGCAGGATCCAGTTGTAGCAGACCAATGCCTCCGGTCAGCAACACACTGATCATGCCAAGCGCCGAGTAAAAATTGACTTTGCGCTCTTGCACAAAGCTAAACAAGCCAAACAACAGTGGGAAGGCTAATGCGGCCACCAGTGCCCAAGTTGGGCCGAGGCTATCTTCGCCACTCATTTTGCTCAAAATAAGCACCGGGATCACAATGTTGAGCAGCACATTACTCAATAAGCTTTGGTTGGATTTCATACGACACATTTCCTATTTATTGAGCGCCCAGTATACGAATCAAGCCGTTTGACTCAAGCCTGTTGCTGATTGCTGGCTTGGTTAATTGTAAGTAGGTGTTGGTTAATGCTGGAGCGGCGCTGGATCTGACCAAGGGGGTTATCGCCTCGCGGGCTGGCAAATTTGGCATGTTGGATTTAGTGCCAGTAGGCAAACCACACAGTAAACGGATAAAAAACCATAACCGGATAATCAGCGTCTACACTTGAATAAAAACGTAGTGTAGAGCTGGAAAAATTGGCTATCACTGTATGGTTTAAGGTGTGGTAACCACTTGAGGGAATGGATTATTACAATGAACATTGTGGTGTGGGTTGGTGTTTTGCTTTGTCTGGTTGCAAGTCGGGTACAGGCTGAGGAGGTAGTGACGCCTAACCCTCCTGCGGTTAACGTGTTTACTAACCCTTGGCAGCGTTTGTTTTCGGGTAGTGAATCATCGTTTTCTGCGGCATTAAGTTATAGCACTACCTTGGAGGAAACCCGTGTTAGGGTGCCAACTGGCGAGGAGAGCTCGGTCACTCATCAACGCTATAACCAGCGCGCTTTATTAAGTATGCAATATTCACCGCTGAGCTATTTTTTTGCCAATATCACGCTGGGAACGCCAATTCAGGATGCCAGTAAATACAGTACCAATTTTGTGTACAGCTTTGGCTACGATGATTGGCATCCCGGCACGTTCAGTTTGGTCTATGGCAATTACGGTAGCAGTAACTATTTTTATCCGGCCAAAGGCGATCAACATACCTATTTTGATCAAGGCAAATGGACCTTAGCCTATAAATTTTCGCTGCCGGCTAGTATTGAACCCTATCTGCTGCTTAATCAAAAGGATAACTTGATTTGCCAAGTCGGTTATAGCTATGTGGCGCGCTTTTATTCTCTGGCCGACAACGGTTTGCAGCGCAATAAAAATCAGCTACTGGCCAGTTGTGGCTACACCTTACTGCAACACTATTTTTTGCGCGTTTCCACTTTTTACTATCTGGATGATCAGCAGCAACAGCCTTGGGATAGTGATTACACCTACAGCTTTGGCTATGTTTCTAGCTACCTACCCGGGGCGGTCTCATTGCGCTACGACAATTATTCCGGTGCGCGTTACCCGTGGCGAGCCAGTTCTAGTACCAATTTTCGGCAGGGAACAATTAATCTAAGTTGGACACTACCTTTTTAAGATGGATGAGCCGTGACGATGATAGACAGCACTGAATTGCTTCCTGAGCTTACGCTTCTGGTGGTGGATGATTCGAAAAGCTATCGGTTTCTACTGGCGAATATTTTGAGTCAGTGGGGCTACCGTGTGTTACAAGCGGAAGATGGGCAGGATGCGCTGCTTAAACTCAGTGAGCATAAGATTAATATCGTATTAAGTGATTGGGAAATGGAGGGCATGGATGGCTGTGAGTTGTGTCGTCAAATTCGTTTAACCGATTATGGCCACTATATCTACATTATCTTGATCACCGCAAGACAGGCCACGAGCGATATGGTGCTGGGTTTAGAAGCCGGTGCGGACGATTTTTTGTCCAAGCCGGTTGTGCAAGATTCACTGCATGCTCGGCTGCATGTCGCTGAACGTATTTTACAGCTAGAACACAAATTAGCGGTACGTAATCAACGCTTGAGTAGCGCTTATCAACAGATTGAACAAGATCTACAAGCTGCGGCACGTCTGCAGCACAGTTTGTTACCAAGCAAAAAATTGACCAGCCGAGGCTATGAAGCCAGTTGGATGTTTTTACCATCTGCCTATCTTTCGGGCGATTTATTGAACTATTTTATGCTCGATCAGCACCATATGGCTTTTTACAGTGTTGATGTCGCAGGGCATGGCGTGAGTGCGGCAATGCAGTCATTGGCGGTGGCGCGTGAGTTTTTATCTGGCCGCTTGAGTGGACGGTTATTAATTATTGAAGGGCAGATAGTGCCGCCACACGAGGTTGTAGCAGCATTGAATCAACGCTTTTGTCTCGATAATGAGGATGTTGCCAGTTATTTCACCTTGATTTATGGGCTGATTGATACTCGTACAGGGCAGGGGTGTTTGTGTCAGGCTGGTCATCCGACGCCTTTTATTGTACGCCAGCAAGGGGAGTTGATATTAGTTGGGGAAGGCGGAGTACCGGTCGGGTTATTTGCTGAATCCCAATACCAAAGTTGTCATTTTTGCCTGCAAAAGGGAGATCAACTTTATCTGTATAGCGATGGTATCAGCGAATGTGAGAATAATGCTGGTGAATTGTATGGGGAAGATCGTTTACACGCCCTCATGTGTGATTTACGCAATAAAGAAAAAACTAAAATTTTTCAGTTTGTTGAAGAGGTATTAGCGAATTGGTGTCAGCCGCTGAGGGTGGAGCATAGCCAATATCCACAGCTTTTTAAGGATGATATTTCGCTAGTCGCAATCGAGCGTATTGCCTAGTTTCACTAAACAGGATTGAGGATGATTATGAATTTTGAGATGTACAGTGAAAAGGGGGTTGAAATTGTCGTCCCAGTGGTTCGTCGGTTGGATGCTTCAGTTGCTGTCGCTTTTAAGCAGCAAGTGCTTGATGTGATAGGACCAAATAACCACCATCTGCTGCTGGATTTTAGCCACGTTGATTTTATTGATAGTAGCTGCCTTGGCGCATTGGTTTCGATCCTCAAAAGTTTAAATGGTAAAGGTGATTTAGTGTTGTGTTCATTGAATAGCAATATTTTAAATCTGTTTAAGTTGACCAGAATGGATCGTATTTTTTCGATTAAGGACAATCGTCACGACGCTTTAAAAATGCTGATTGGCTGATTTTTCCGCTTGTTCGGTGAAAAATGATGGAAAAACTCAACACAACAACGCTTCAGTTATCGGCCTCACTCGATAATTTAGAGCACCTGAGTCAGGAGCTGGGGCAATTTATCGCTTGGCTTAAACTCGATCCGGCGGTGGTGTATCAGCTTGAACTCGCCGCTTGTGAGGCGTTCAGCAATATCGTGCGACATGGCGTTAATTATGACCCTCAACAGTGGGTCGGGGTGACGTTCTGTTACCGCGATGGTGAGCTAACCATCGAGCTTTGTGATACAGGGAAACCAATACCAGCAGCCGTTTTACAAGCACTCGAAGCGGGAGCGACGCTTTCTGAGCTGGATCCTGATGAGCAAATGACTTGGCCAGAAAGCGGTATTGGTTTGAAGCTGATTTTTAGCATGATGGATCACGTCAGTTATCGTTGCATCGCAGGGCATAATCGACTGAGTTTGCTCAAACATGTTTAACCTTCCGTCTCTTGAAGCCTCTTAGGTCCGCGCGCTAAACCTTGCGGCGCTAAGTTGCTCAAACCGAATCACTTAGCGCGAATTATTGAGTGGTAATGGTAAAGTAGCGGCTATTTTTGCCTAATGAATGGCCATCACTGTCCTGCAGTTCAGTCACCAGCAATAAAGGCTGGCTTGAACGTGGCGTGATCGTCAGTTCTGTCACTTTAAAACCAGTGTCTGCCAGTAGATCGAGCCATTGTTCACCTTCGGCTAATTTACGTTCATCTTGTAATACTTGCCAACGCAGTTTGGCATCGCGGTAATCTTGCCAACGGTCGTTGATGGCCCATAGGCCAATTTTGCCACTTTTGCCCACCTGCCAGGTGAGGGTGATCGGTTCAATTGAAGGCAGCACAGGTTGATAGGCTTTCTGTAACGCAAAATAACCGGGTTTGGGGACTCGTTGATAATCCAATACCGCCCAGTTAATCGAAGGCCAAGTTTCGCTAAACATAAATTGAAACAGCGCGGCGACAGGTTGATAGCGCTGCCGACGATAGCTCTCCGCGGCCAGTTGGATAGAATTGGCCTGATACGCTTGGCTATGGGCAATAAACTCTTTAATCGTGTTGCCGCGGGATATTTTAGCATTGCGAAAGGTTTCTAATGGCTGAAAGTTATGGTACTGCCAGATATCCCAACCCGGATCATTAGGGTCGGTGCTGGTAGGCCACATTTGCTGGTCGGGAATAATCGTGCGTAAGGTGGTGAGATTGGGTAGTGCTTGAGCACCAAATTCGCTAATGATCGAGTTTTTGGCCACTTTCAAAAAATCGTTTGCGACGCCAAAATACCAACCTTGCCAGTAGTGTTCGCTGACTGCAGACCAGCGATTAATGATCCGGCTCTGATCTTCACTTAATGCGGCAGCAACGGTTGCTGCGAGCTGCCGATTTAAATCTGGCGTCCAATCGGCGAATTTCTGTTTCATCCAAACCGAGTCAAAGGGCGGTTCATTTTGACCTGACCATACAATGATTGATGGGTGATTTGCCCATTGTCGCAGTAAATCTTTGGCCTGCTGAGCGGCTTTTTGCGCAAAACTGGGGCTGTCATCGTATCCCCATTGCAGCGGCATATCTTGCCAAATCAGCATGCCGGCTTGATCCGCTTGATCGTACAGGGCTTGACTGGCGATGTGCGCATGCACTCGCACCGCATTGATATTGGCTTTACGCATCAGTTGTAAATCGCGTTGATAGTTAGCTGCAGTCATGGTGCCGAGCCAAGGCGATCCAATATAGTTGGTGCCTCGGATAAACAGCCGATGACCATTGAGCAACCAGGCTTTTTGATCCGGCGTAGCGCGAATTTCTCTTAGCCCAGTTTGGGTAATTTTTTGATCCATTAGGCCATTAGCATCAGATAGCGTGGCCTCAATACGATATAGGTTTTGTGCGCCATAGCCGTATGGCCACCACAGTTTGGCGTCTGGCATCGGTATTGCGGCAGAAAGTGACATTGGGTTGTGCGCAGAACCATGCAATTGCACCGTCTGCGTTAATTGATAGTGTTGGCCTGAAAAATTAATCGGTACTACGCGTAACGTCAGTAATGCCTCACGCGGATGATTAACCCGATAATTGAGGCGAATATTTAATGCGGGATGATCCAGTCCACGGCTCCATTCGGCGATAGCTATCGTGTCATCAATCACTGCACCACGGCTAATATGCAAAGTAACCGGTTGCCAAATTCCCCCTGAGTTGGCATCTTGCCCTTGGTTCGACCAAGCGCCGCCCGGGCGCGTATCATGCTGTGATAATACTCCCTTGATCGCTTGCTTATGCAGCGGCCAAACCTCGCCGATGGGTTCAAATGGGCTGGTGACTTTGACTCGTAGTTCATTTTGTTGTTGCAATAGGTTGGTGGCATCAAACTGAAAACGTTGAAAATAGCCTTCATGTTGCCCGATGCGTTGCTGATTGAGCCAAACCTCGGCCTGATAATCCACCCCAGCAAAAATCAGGGTAGCTAATTGATCGGCGCGCAGTGCTGGTTGGCGAAACTCCGTGCGATACCAGAGTGAACCATGATGATCGACACCCGCGCTGTACCAGTTGGCCGGCACCGCAATGGTTTGCCATGTTGCTGGCCGATTGGTGGCGCGTATATCGTCAAACGGCGGATTGGCATCGTGATATTGCCATTGACCATCAAGGGAGTAGGTATTTGGAGTAGTGTGTAATGGAAACCAAGCACAACCTTGCAGCATTAAAGCCAACAATCCTATTCCGCGATAGATGTGCGTCATTTAGCCTCCAACGTGGTGCGTAGTGCCTGTTGCAGTTGTAGGCACAAGGGTTCCAGTTGCCTCTGTTGAACCATGATCGATGGCATATCCTGTGCAATCGCCGAAAATTCAATCTCTTTAAGGCAGTTTTCTAGTGCTTTACAGGCAAAATGCAGTGTTTCGCCTTTAAAGCGATGGGCACAGCGCCGGATCTCTTCAAACGACTGTTTGGTGATCGCGGCATTCAATTCTGCCTGCAAATGGGGCAGTTCATCGATGAACATCAGCGCCAGTTGCTGAAATAATGGCTGATCATTATTCAGTTGTGCCAACGCTGCGCTGATATCCACTATTGGTGGCGTGCTCACATCTAAGCTTATGTTGCTAGAGCTAGAGCTAGAGCTAGAGCTAGAGCTAGAGCTAGAGCTAGAGCTAGAGCTAGAGGCCATGACCGCGGCAATCTGTTCGGCTAATAACTCCAAGCGGATCGGTTTGGCAATATAGCCATCAAAACCGTGTTGTAAGCAGCGCTCTTGATCGCCTTTCATCGCATGGGCCGTCATCGCGATAATCGGTTGGTGCACTGGGTTGGTGGATGAGTGCGCCGCTTCGCTGTGGCGAATGGCCGATACGGTTTCAAAGCCATCCATTTCCGGCATCTGAAGATCCATCAGGATCAGGTCGTAGTGGGCACGTTGGCGTTTTTCTAGCACCTCTAGACCATTATTGGCAATCTCGGCGCTATGACCTAATTTGCCAATAAAATGGAGCGCCAATTTTTGATTGACCAGATTATCTTCCGCGATCAGCAGATGGTAATGGGCTGAGGATTGCGTGCGTGGAGTGGCTAATTGGGTGAGCCGTGTGGCGGGTTCAACTCGGTTATTAGATGGTGTATTAGAGGTTTGATTGGTCGTGATTTGCTCTAGAGGCCGTGATAAAAAGGCTTGCACCATAGTTTCAAATAGCTCTTTAGCATCGATAGGTTTACTGAGTAAAAAACAGACCCCGATTTTTTTGAGCACTTCCCGATCTAGGCGATTGCCGGTTGAGCTGAGCATGATCAACTTACTTGCACGTAGCCTTGGTGAATACATAATTTCCAGTGCCAAAGCCATGCCATCCATCTCCGGCATTTGCGCATCTAATAGCACGAGGGGAAAGGTCGGGCTGGCATTCATTATTTCCAGTGCTTGTTTGCCTGAGCTTGCTACCACAGGTTTGAGCCCCATGTTGCGTAATAGCCCAGAGAGTAGCCGCAGATTGGTATCATTATCATCAACCACCAACACATCGACCCCGGATAAAATCGGCGGCCAAGATAGGGTCTTTTTGTGAATATCTGCAAATACAGGGAGTGAGAAATAAAAACAGCTCCCTTGGCCAACTTGGCTAGTTAATTTTAGCTCTCCGCCCATTTTCTCGACTAATCGGGATGAAATAGTTAAACCTAATCCGGTACCGCCATATTTGCGGGTGGTGGAATTATCCGCCTGACTAAAAGATTCAAAGATCACTTTCTGTTTATCGGCCGCAATGCCGATGCCGGTGTCAGTAATGCTAAAGACAAGCCGATTAGGAATTTCAGGATCAACCACAATGCGTAATACGACTTCACCGCGCAGGGTAAACTTCAGTGCATTGCCGATCAGATTGGTCAGTACTTGTCGTAATCGCAGCGGATCACAGTGAACTTCAATTGCCACATCGGGGTGAATATCGACCAGCAACTCAAGATTTTTTTCAGCAAATTTAACCGCTAGTGGGCGGGTAATCTCCTGAATCAGTGGGCGCAGCGCAAATTCTTCATTATTAAGGATCAGTTTGCCTGCCTCGATTTTAGAGAAATCGAGAATTTCATTAATGATATTTAATAAGGCACTGGCTGAGTTGTGCGCCATATTAATGTAATCGCGCTGATCTGGTGTAAGGTCAGTTTCTAAACACAATTGAGTCATGCCCAAGATGCCGTTCATTGGGGTACGAATTTCATGGCTCATATTGGCTAAAAATTCACTTTTGGCTTGATTGGCAGCCTTGGCTACTTCCACCGCTTGGCGCGAAGCGGCTTCGGCATTCTTTTGCTCAGAAATATCTTGCAAGGTACCGATCACTCTTTGCACCGCGCCTTGTAAGTCTTGGGCAACAATTTGCCCCTGAATTAATACCCATCCATAGGTATTTTGCGGGCGTGATACGCGCACTTCGCAAGTAAAAATTGGCAGTACCGCTCGTGTTGCATCATGGATGCTTTGGTGAAGTCGAGGTAGATCATCTGGATGGAAAGCGTGAGCCCATAACGCACTGGTCATGATGTGGGTATCACTCTGGATCCCCAGTAGCAACAGTAGTGCTGGGTTGACTTGTAGTTCATCGCTCTGGTATTGCCAGCCCCAAATCCCAATGCGAGATGTTTCTGCCGCCAGAATAAAATCATTATGCAGCCGCTGCTCATTTTTGATGATGTCGGCGTAGTGGCTGATGTCGGTATGTGAGCTAATAATTCCCCCGTCAGGGGTGCGCTGATATTGGATATAAAGGGTGCGCGTGGTGACACGTCTTACTTCATAGTGATTATTACGTCGATAGTTGGCCAGTACCGATTCTAGCATTCTGGTTTTGCTTTCCGCGTGTATGCTTGGGTAGGCAATCTCGATGATCATCTGCAGGACATCGCTGAGCTTAATCCCTATGTGTAGCCAATCTTTTAGCGCGGGGTAAAAATCAAGGATCCTTTGATTCCAATATTGTAATTTTTCATCTTGATCATAGATGGCTAACGCGATATTGGGCGCGTTGAGTGCCGTATGCAGTTGCCGATGGCCTAGCATGAGCGAGCCTCCTGAATAGATGTTTTGTGGTACAACTCGGCCTGGCGGCGCATAAATTCAAGCCCTGGAGCTAAAATGACCGCCCATGCGGTGAGCGTTTCTTCATCCCATTGTGGGTCGAGATGCTGCACGGTTTGCAGTACCGATTTACGCCATAATGCATAGCGAGAAGGAGCGAGGTTGAGGTTTTGTGGATGGTTATCGCGGGTGATTTGGATCAGATAATCAGCGACTACATGGGTGTTGGCAACCGAAAGCATATAGAAAAAGGTTTTGTAGATGATTTTTTGCTTTTCTAAACGAACCGCCTGACTTAAAGGGGCAATATCCTCATCGTGACTGGCACTAAATAAGGCATAGAAATGGGTGAAGAAGCGATCACCCTTATCGCTGGCCATGATCCGTGCGTAGCTACTATTGAACAGTTCTGCGTAATTGATGCCCATTTACTCTTCCTTTTGCATCGGCTGAGGGTTTCGCTCCTGTGGCAAGCACCTACGCGGCCAGTTAAAAATATTGTGCATCTGTGCTTCAAGATAACCGCCTGAGGCGACCGAGCGGATCAGCGGTTTGCCAGTCGATTTAAATAAGATGGCTTCCAGTACCAGAGTGTTAGTGGTGAGAGTATAGGTGCGGTTGTGGCTACCATTGGTTTCATAGCGTCCTTCAAACCAGCCATGCTCGGCATCTTGATGTAGATTGCCTAACTGCATCAAGGCTTGGGTATAGGGGGTGTCCCACAGAGCCCACAAGCCAAAAATCGCCCGGGTTGAAAGAAGGGCTAATTCTGGCGTGTAACGAGTGCCCTCGGCGAGCGTATTCCAAGGATAGCCATTGGCAAAAATACTATCGTAGATCTCCCAAGGGGCAACTGAGCGGGAGTATTGTGCTCGCGCGGTGAGGATCTGATCTTGTTGCCAGCGCTTTTCTTGTATTTGATAAACCCGTTTCGCGCGCGTTTGCATACGCGTGCTTGCCAGCGAGTTATCAGGCATTTTCCAGCCAAGTTCAAGGCCAGTCACAATATAGGGAGTGCTCTCCACACCGGCTGGCCCACCGCCTAAACGAGGATCGCGGGGGGTATAATCAATCACAAATCCAGACATGATGGCTTTTTTGAACGGCAAGGGCTGTTGTGATAGTTCAAAGCCCCATAGTGAAAACCCAGCACGGCTGTAATCAGCGTATTCAATATCGGCAATGGCCTGCGTTTTCCAACGGTTATTTTGTTGCTGGCCATCTTGCAGTAAGCCTTGATTATCGATAATCGGGCAGAAGTTCCAGCGCATTACGCTGCGCTCAAGATAGGTGCGGTACTGCGGAAAATGGCTGAGCAACATCCGCATTCCAATCAGTAAGCGCGCTAAATCCTGAGCTTTGGTTGTCGTGGGTTGCTGTTGATTTAATGAGCCATCGACACTGTTATACAGTGAGTTAGGAGTACCTGCAGTGGTTAGTGGTAGCTTACTAAGGGTGCGTAATAGAGCCGATAACCGTACATCGAACTCGGCTTGGCTGATCAGATTAAGTCGTCTGGCACTGGTTAGGGCAATCAAAGTATCGCCGAGATTCCAAAGTGTGGTCGCTGGATAGCGATCTTTGCCATTGACTAAACCAGAACTTGGTTGGGTGTTATTTTGCACATAACGCCAAGCCGTGGTAGCCCACTGACGTTGTTCATGGCTCAGCGCACCTTCATCGATCAATGCTGTACCATCAGAACGCACATTGATTGTGATCAGTGCGGCTGAGATGATCGCCGCTGTCAGTGCGAGGATCAGCGTTATGGTCTTAAGCATGATGTTGCTACCGGCGGCAATTTTACAGGGGCATCAATATCACATTGTGGACATTGACACGCTTGGCATGTAGGTGCATCGCGTAATGCGATGCCCGTTTGTTGACACCAGTTTTTTAAATTTTTGTCAGGTTGAATAAATGGACGATTAAAGGGCGTATTTTTCTCATCGAACACATTGACCAAGGTTTTATCCCACAGAGAAGGCGCATATTGCGCATCCTGCGGATTATTGGTGTTGAATTTTAAAATGCGGCCCTGTTTTTTAAACAATAATGCTTCGAGCATGATCCCATTATTGTTGGCGGTGAAGGTTCGGATCGGGCCATTACCATTTTCATACAGTCCTTCGTAAAAGCCTTTGTCTTGTTCATTGGCATTTTCAATCGCATCAAACAATCTATCGGTATAAGGCGATTGCCACAAACTCCACATTCCTAAGGCTGCTTTGAGCGAAATGGCTGCCATTTCAGGTACATACTTACCTCTGTCCGTAATCGTGTTCCAATCAAAACCATCGGAATAGACACTGTCGTACACAAAGTAGGGGGCTTTATCCAGTTGGTGTTCTGAGCGTGCAGTCATGCGGCCGGTGATCTGATAGCGATTTTCCTGCGCTTGGTATACTCGGTTGGCAAAATCCTGCATCCAAGGGTGGCTATATTTTTTGTTATTGTTGGAGCGATCATCACTGGTGTCCCAACCCATTTCTAGGCCATGCAGTACATAGGATTCTGCAACCACATAGTTATGTTGATTGCTAGTGCGTGGATCGCGCGCATCATACGGTACTAGCACACAATAAATATCGGCTAACTGATAAGGTTCTGGACGCGAAGCTTGGCAGGTTTTAAAGCCCCACAATTGGAAACCGCTAGCGGCATATTCTTCATAACCGAGCCGTCCCTCCTGAACGTAGATCGGGCGTTTGTTGCCATCCAGCATTGCGCCATACAGTGTTCCGCAATCATTAATCACATTGCTGAAATCCCAGCCCAGTACCACGTTGTCAACATCATTGGAATATTCAGGGTAGAGCTCCTTAATGATTTTCAGCCACAGTAGCATCCGACCAATATCGATGGCAGAAAAGCCAATCTCGCCAGGTTTGTTTTGATAGTCAACTTTTTGCGCGGTCTCAGTGTGATAGGCTTTATTTGGTAATTCATTTTGAAACAGCGGCAATGTATTCAAGGTAGCGAGGAATTTAAGCAAACGATGATCAAACTCCTCTTTATTGATAATGCCAAGTTCTCGTGCTGAGGTGAGTGCGGCCAGATAGGAGGCGCTATCCCACATGGTAGTTGATGGATAATTATTGACCGCGTTGACTAACCCCGTTGCTGGCTGATAATTGCTGACAAAATAAGCCCATGCTTTATTGGCAACCGCTTGCTCACGCGGTGTTAGCTCTCCGTGGCGGGGAGGATAATCGGCTGCGGGTAGCTGGATGCTGGCCATCGCGAGTGGGGTTATTACTAGTAAACTGACTAAACATAGCTGTTTGGTTATCAGCAGTAAGTTGCTAAACGATTGGACAGTAAAGTAAATAGGCATAGTCGTTCCTTATCGCAAATTATGGCTGCTGATCGTCAGCGGGAGTGGCAACGGATGTCGGCATACAGTTTTGGCAAAATAATGGGCCCATGGAGATATAGACCAAGCTTTCTAAAACCGCGGCATTGGTGGTCGCACTGATCATATCGCTGCGTTGTTGGGTGTCCGCCGTAATACCTTCATACCAGCCTCGACCGGGTTCATAGAGTGTGATTAACCGCTGCAACTGGCGGGTATTCCATGGTGTGCCAAATAGAGCGTATTCGCTAAATACTGAGCGGGTAGAAAGTTGCAGTGCGCTTGCACTGATTTTTCGGCGAGCGTTATCAATCGCGCTAGGTGATTTGTTCGGGTTCGAATTATCGATAAAGCGCGGGATCTGCGCTGCATAATCAACCCCTAAATACGCCAAATCGCCAACGCTGTTATAACGGTTTTCTTGTACTTTCATGATCCGCCAGCTCATTTCGGCTGAGTCCAGATCAAATCCTACTTCTAACCCAATTAACAGCAGAGGCAAGTTAGAGACGACGGGGCGATTAATGCCGGCAATCGATGAAAAACCTTCATAAGGGATGTTAAGTCCATCGATATTGATAAACCGTTGGTTGGCTTGTGGAGTGCTCAGCACAGTGCCAGCCAGCCTATGGGTTTGGCGCAAGCTGCTAAGCGCATACAACTGATCGCCATAGCTGGGGCGATTGGCCTGTGAAATCAGTCGCCAAGTTTTAGGCTTCTGTAAACTGAGGATTTTTTTGGATTCACGCTGCATGAAAAGGGCATCAAATTGCCATTGACCAGTCAATTGTTGAATTGCCGCGGAATGTTCAGGATAGAGCCTGCTTGCCATATTCAAGGCCATCATGAGTCGGCTGAGATCGATAGCAGACCAATCCGGTTGACGTGGATTGTGATCTAAACTGTGCTGTGGGGTGAGATATTGGGAGTGATAATACACCGCCGGTAACTTGCCATCGGTGAGTGGTAATAAAGCAAGAGTCTTGAGTTGGGTTTGCAGCCGATGATTGAGTTCAGTGCGGGAGATTATCCCGAGTCGTTCGGCACTGATCATCGCCATCAGATAATTGCCTGTATCCCACATGGTTGAGTAGGGTTGGTTATCAACGGCATTCAGTAAGCCGTTGGGGTGTAAATTATTGACAAAATACTGCCAAGCAATTCGGGCCCAAATCGCTTCATTAAAGGTTAATTGTCGTGGTGGAGGCAGGAGTGGGAAATCATTACTCAGGGTTAAATGATTTGGCACGTATCGGGTTGGCTCGATGTGATTTTCAACTTGCAGCACCACATAAAAAGCAATCAAAAAACCGAGCATCACTGCAATATAACTGCGCGCGCGCAATAAATTCTGTTTCCAAGACATCTTAGCTAGCCTCCTGCGCGGAGGGGGATCCATTTTCTTCTGGTCGCCAAATTGCGGCTAACACCATCGGCAGCATCGCGGCAATATTCGCACCACCCCAGAATAGATTAATCACATACCCAGAAGGTGATTCGACATTGCCCAAGTAGAGTTGTAAGCCTCCCCAACCCATACCGAACAAGGTTAAGCCAATAATCCATAATTGTGGTTTTACTAACGCCAGAAAGTTGCCTTGCTGGCGCTCTTTAGGCGTGACGTGAAATTTAATTTTTTCCCCGCGCAGCACGGTATCTAATGCCCTCAGGTTCATGGAAAACAATGCCAGATAGGAGGATTTGCCATCCCATGCGGAAATTCCCCAAGTGCCAAACATAAAAGCCAGTTCAGAGCACAAGAAAAAGGGAAGAAAGTGCAGATAAAATGGCGTCGAGTAGGCTGAAATCGGCGGGATCCCGGTGAACAGATAGATGATCGGTGAGATTAAAAACACCGCATTCCACAAGCAGGCGAGATACGACCAAAAGGTGGTGCCGTACATCAGTTTCTGCGCCATGCTTAATTTAAAGTTCGCTTTATGGAAAATCGGATCATGCAGCAGAATATCGAGTGAACCGGCGGCGTATTTAAAACGTTGGATCATCCAAGTTAACAAATCTTGGGGAGATAACATTTTTGATTCAACCTCAGGGTGCATCACGGAACGCCAACGCCGCTCCGGGTCGCCATGCAGCAAAATCGATGTGTAAATATCTTCAGAGACATGAAATTTATACGGCGTTAACTCAGTGTCATACGCGACGTGTTTTTTCATTGCTTGACTTAATTCATCACGCAGATCTTCATCGGTGATTTGTTGAGTAAAATGGGAGATTTCCGATTCGACCGCAAGCGCATAACGGCGTAATGCGCTTTGCATAATCGCTTCGCGGCGGTGAATGGATGCCGCACCGCAGCAAAAGGCCGCATTGGCCCAGTTTCTACGCCGCAGTATCACGTCATAAAACATTTGTGGATCATTAAAAAAGGGGTCGTGGCCTAGTGTGATTGGCCCGATCAATTTCTCGACCAACCAACCGACGGCTTGACCTGGGCGGCCTAATTTTTTTTTAAGCACGAGCGGAAGGCGTTTTCCGGCAGGTAAGTCATAAAACCATTGCGGAGTTTGCACCCAAGCGACCGATGGATCCCGAAAATATCCGAGTGTATTGGTTAATAGGGATGGAAAAACTCTCGTATCCGCATCACAGATAACAATGAAATCTCCATCGGTTTGTTCCATGCCATTGCGTAGGTTCCCTGCCTTAAAACCGATATTGTTTTCTCGGCACAGATAGTTAACCCCTTCTTGCTCTGCCACCCATCTCATGGCCGGACGTTTACCATCATCTAACACATGGATTTTATATTCGATTGGGAACGGGTAAGTGATGCGTTTAGCATCCTGAATTGATAAGCGGACTAATTCGGTATCTTCGGAATAGGTGGCAATAAACAGATCGACTTTAATCGCTCGCGGCTCAATATTTTGTTCAGGCTCAACACATTGAGTAATACAGTCTGGGGCACTTTGCTTGGCCACATCCTTCACTTGCCAGAGGTTGATAGTAAATAGAATCGAACCCAAAAAGGCCAGTGTTTCGGCTACGACAAGAGGGACCGCATACCATAGCGCATCGTAATTTAATGATTCCATCCACCGCCAGCGAATATAATTGGCACCGAAAACCAGTGTCACGACAGAGAGCAACTGCCAAGTAAATTCGATGATTGGATTTGGCTTTAGTGGTGGTGGCGGAGTCCTTTCTTCAAAACATGAAAAATAAAAATTTGCCACGTCTTATCCATAGTTATAGTAATGTTATTAAATAGAGTCTAGACAAGGGTAAGTGATATGCAAGGATGTGCTTTAAACAATAGTATTACTTATCAATATACTGTCTGGCTTGATAAGCGCTGTGCATCGAAAAAGGCCAGCTTATGAGTGTCAATGAAAGCACATTGCCCGCTAGGTTGAATTTCTCTTATCCCTCTGTTGATAAACGTGATTTACGCATCGATATGCTGCGTGGCATGGCGATGTTGATGATGGTGGTTGCGCATGTTGAGGTGATGTCGCTGTTTAATATTTTAACTTGGGAGCGATTCGGTTTGATCACTGGTGCGGAGGGGTTTGTGATCCTCTCCGGATTTGTGCTCGGTTTTCTTAAACGCCGACAATTACAGACGGAACCGTTGCTGAGTGTGTCATATTCTTTGATTCGACGAGCAGTCACATTATATGTGGTTAATATTGTTATTATTCTCTCGATACTTATTCTTGGATGGATAAGTTTTATCGACATTTATGAACTGACTCACTTTGTGGATCGTTATTCCGGTGTGGCTTATTCTATGTATCCGGTGAGTGAGCAAATCAAAGAAGCTTGGTTCAATCAGATCATTTTTTTGCAAATTGGCCCTCATCAATCTCAAATATTAGGTTTGTATTTTTATCTATTATTATTGAGTCCGATTTTTTTATGGTTATTGCATGCTCAGCGAGTGTTCTATTTAGTTATATTATCACTATTTTTATACTGTTATTTTCAACTAACCCAGCAACATATTGTTTCGGCTAAATTTGATTCAGCCTTTCCATTATTGGCTTGGCAATTGATCTATGTGCTGGGCATGAGTTGTGGCTGGTATAAAGATGAGCTGCTTTCCTTAGCGAAAACCCAAACGGGGAAATGGGTTATTGCCGCTATGGTCGTAATAGCCATGGTGATGTTTTTTATTGCGCAAAACCATACCAATCTCTTTATGCCAAGTTATCTTATGCTGCATGTTATCCCCGCTGAACAGTTTGATTGGCTGTATAAAAACTTTGCGGCCAAAAATGAATTAGGACCGCTGAGAATATTAAATAATGCTTGCTTGATTGTATCGCTGTATCTGCTATTAACTTATTGTTGGCTACCGATTAATAAATTATTCGGCTGGTTTTTTATCGTCTTAGGGCAAAATTCATTATATGCCTTTATTTTGCATGTTTATATTGTCTTGCTGGCGAGTCAATGGGTTAAATTTAATTTATGGGAACAGCATTGGGTACTAAATACTTTAGTACATACTCTGTGTCTGCTCGCATTATGGTTGATGGCAAAATTCAAGGTATTAAAAAATATCATACCCAATTAGTTGTGACGTTTATCTCTGATAGAGAATCGTGCGCAACCATACCCGCAGTCATTTGGGGCAGCATAGGTACACCCCAATTTTAGTTGGCCACTATACTCAAATCACTTGGAGTTGCAGGTAGGCGGCAAGTGAGTATCCATGAGCATAGACAAACGATGTGATTGGGGTGAACGAACCTAGCCAATACCGCTGCAGCTTCAAGTAGGCAGGGCATATCAATCCACCGAATATTTTTTAATTTGATGGCGTAATCACGGCTTTCAATCTCGCAAAGGTTTTCATCATCTCTGTCGCTAGCATATTGGGATAATCAGGGTTTTGTGCTTGTAGTTCGTATTGATTCGGCGCAATTTTACGCACTACTCGTAATAAGTACTGGTTATCTCCAGTCTCATCTTGAGTTTCGATCGCTATGGTGAGATTACTGATAGAGCCAGCACTGCTTGGTGTTACCCATTCCAGCAGCAATAACGCCCCATCTGCAATAGGGTTTTTACCGCCATTCATTGAGTTACCCGAAGCAGGAGCAATAAAATGGCGGGTCGGATCGAGCAATCCATAACCGTCTGGGACAAGGTAGAGCTGTGCATTCTCTTCAGAGCCGTGCTTAAAGTGACCACAGGCAATTTTAAGCTCTGGATAAAATGGGATGAGTGTGCCCGCCGTTTTGGGTTTGGCAACGAGAGGAATGATGGGGGCTTTGGTCTTCGCTGCAACAAGGTTTTCTTTATCTTGTTTGGAGCGCTGACCATATTCGGCCAAACGCAGATCAACCAGTTCTTGTACGCAATCGTGCAATCGTGCGAGATCTTGATGTCGGATGTTAAAGCTAGCCACAAAGCGCTGTTGGTCATCAATTGTGAACCAAGTGGGGGTTTTAGTGCGATTGTTAGTAAAGGCTTTAATTGGATTTTCTTGCCAATATTTGAGCCAGCCTTTATCTGTAGGTTTAAATTGTTTGGCCTTCTCCGTTAATTCTTGAGCCATTAAATCTGGTTGGCGAGCGAAAACTAAATAGCTACGTTCAGCTAATGCGGCTAGAGTTGGTGGTGTACGTAGCCCATTAAGTTCGAGCAGGGCTTCAAGCAAGATCGCTTTGAACGATTTGGTCATGCTGGTGGTTTCAATACCATAGAGTAGAAAATCACCATAATGAGTGAGCATGGTGCTCAATTCTGGATCATTTTCTTGGCTAGCAACCAAATGAAACCAACTTTGCGCTTGTTGTCGCACTTTGTTCATTTCAACGCCATGATAGAAAAATTCACTGGCGGTTGGTCTATGTGCGAGTTGATGCGCCAGTTGTTGATACTCTTCTTGCACCGAGAAACGCATTTTTTTGGTTAATTGGTGCCAAAAGTCGAGTAGAGCCAAATCAAAATTAACATGGCATCCATCAGGTAATGTTTGCTGTTGCTGTTGCTGTTGCTGATGTCTGGCTAAGGCTTCGGTTAAATGACCAACGTTGTAGAGTGTCGTCGGACGATTTAAAAATGAGTCATGATTACCAATAAAATCAATAACAACCAGCTTTTTCTTGTGGGTTTCAAGGCTGTGGCGCAATCCCCGCCCCAACTGCTGCAAAAAAAGAATTTTAGATTCTGTTGGGCGGATCATCAAAATCGTATCAATAGCCGGTAGATCGGTGCCTTCATTAAACAGATCAACTGAGAAAAGGATGTCAATTTTGCCTGAATCTAGCCAGTTTAGCGCTTGGTTGCGGCGAACCTTGGAATCACTGTAAACGGCAATCGCCTTAACGCCCTTATTCAGATAGAACTCGGTCATAAAGTCTGCGTGTTTTTTAGAAACACAAAAAGCCAGTGTGCGGGTTTGTTTTTTCTGTTGCCAATGTTGGTAAACGTGTTCAGCACGACGTTGAGTCGCTAGCGCATTATCGAGTGAGTCAGGGGCAAATTTACCATTACGCCATGGGATCTCTTGGTAGTTGATCCCTTGGTCGTAGATACCGTGATAATCAAAAGGCACCAGAATTTTTTGATCAATGCCATGCACGAGATTGCGTTCAAAGACCAAATTATTGTCGCAAAGCGAGAGAATATCCGCTTGATCAGAACGTTCCGGAGTTGCGGTTAAACCGAGCAGAAATTTTGGCTGAAAATAAGCGAGCAAATCTCGGTAACTTCTCGCTGCCGCATGATGAAATTCATCCACCACAATGTAATCAAAGTGATCGGCGGCAAAACGTTGTAGGTGATTTTGTTTGCCTAGCGTTGCGACGGAAGCAAACAGGAGACTCGCTTCGCTATTTTGCATCGATCCGTTATACAGACCCGTTTTTGCATTTGGCATTAACTGGCTAAAGGTTTTTTCTGCTTGCAGGAGAATTTCTTCGCGATGAGCAACAAATAAGACTTTTTCTGATTGAGTTTGCAGTACATCAAATGCAGCTAACCAAGTTTTGCCCATGCCGGTTGCGAGTACCACTAAACCGCGAGAGAAGCCTTGGACACGAGTGGCATTCAGTGCGGTGAGCGCCTCAACTTGAACCGCATTGGGTGTGGGTGGCTCGGGTTGAATCTCTTGGCTATCGACAAGCATTGCTGTGCCGTGTTGCTGTTTGGCTTTTTGATAACGTTCGAGGTAATGATCAATCCAAGAATGAGTTAATTTTTGGCTATTTGGGTGATGTAATATGGCTGCAAATTGTTGACGAATATGACCAAATTCAATGGCTGCGTGAGAGCTTTTCGGCAGTTCAAAATCATGGCGTAATGCCCATTCATGACTGGCGACAAGTGCGGTACGGCTGATATTGTTAGAACCAATCCATGCGCAACCTTCGAGGATTTCTTCCTGATTGCTACGTACAAAAATGTACGATTTCATATGAAAACTGTGCTCACCACATTCAAACACTCGGCACTCTGCCCCGCGCTCGGTCAGTAACATGAGGCGTCGTAGAGCCACAGGATGAGTGATGGAGAGGTAATCCGATGTCAGCAGCGTGACCTTAGCACCGCATTGCACAGCATCAAAAAGCGGATCAAACAATAAATCCAGCCCAGACGGTTGAATAAATGAGACAGAAATTTCGATTTCACTGGCATGATTAATGGCTTGGATTAGTCTCGGTAAAAGAGGATCCGCCGCCCCACCGGAAGAGAGCTTGTGGCCAGAGTAGAGCAAGTTTTGTTTATCACTCATGACTTAACGCTTAATTAATATGGCATTGAGCCATTGTTCGTTTTTTCGTCCCGCTCTGAGATCTTGCGTAACCCAAAGCTGCTCTATTGTCAGGGGTAAAGAGGAAATCAGTTGGCTCAAAAGGGCTTCATTGCAGTTGGTGAAATGACGACTATCTCGCTCTATTTCATCCTGACCATATTTAAATGAGCAATAAAAGGCACCGCCACTTTTGAGCATTTGTGCCAAATGAGCAAACGTCTCTGGTAGGGACTCCCGCATCACATGTAGCAAGGAAGCACAGGCCCAAATACCGTCATAGTGTTTATTGCTAGTAAAGCGAGTAAAAGTTGCCACCGTGACAGCTTGATTGAGTAATTGTTCGGCTAAAGCCGCCAACGGGGCGCTGGCATCGAAAGCATCAACCTGAAAGCCCATATCCAACAGTCGCTTACTATCTCGCCCCGAGCCACATCCTGCATCTAGCACTAAACCACCTTCGGGTAGATAAGGTACAAATCGTTCGAGTAGGGAGGAGGAATCGACCTCTACGGTAGAAGAGAAAAACAACTGTGCGTTTTGATTGTAGAAGTCGATAGACATAGACTTAAGCCCCTAGTATTGATTGCAAATTGTAACGTTCTTATCTTTATTACTCAATGAGTTGCAATCTGACGGTCTCGGCATATTTAGGAACCATAATAAAGAACACAAAACTATGGTTACTACAATGGTAACTAAAAGTCAGGGCTTAGCTGATTTGGTATCTTTGTCTGTTAGACGAGTGGTGATTTTTACCATGTTAGGTACATCAGATTAACTCATTAAAATTAGTGTACCCAGTGGTGTACCCAAAAATCAAAGAAGTAGAGATATGTCTTGAAATACCAATTGATTCTAAGTTGTTGATTTTTATGTATTGCAGGTAAGAAAAAAGACGTCCTGGGACGTCTTTAAACTATGATTTGGTGGAGCTGGCGGGAGTTGAAATGTTTTCTCACTTCTCATAAATTCAGTAACTTATAACGGTGTTACCAATTTGGTGTTGCATCAAATGTTACATCAATTTCCTGCTTCAAAAGGAACTGAACCCGCGTCCATGTATTCCTAAATCATTTAAAAATGTTAGCTTGTTATAGCAATTCAATCTAAATGAATAGCGCTGATACTGAGCATTTTACCCATCCTCACCATCCATTAACAGGGATTTTAACGCATCGGGAGAAGAAGGGAGTAGTCCGACTTTTAAGCCAAATGGTTTGAATACCTTGTTGAGAATCTCTGTATTGTAGCTGCCCCGATCATTCTCTATATCTGAGAGTGTTTTTCTTGAGACATCGACAAGTCTTGCAAACACATCCTGTTTGAGTCCCAGTATCTTAATGCGTAAACTTTTCAACGCTTGGCCTTGTGTTAGCTCTCCAAGCAATAAGTGTTTGATGATTTTGTTTGCCTCGGTTTTGCGTTCTGATGGACGAGTGGAGGGGGAGATTTTTGAGACTCTCTGGCTTATTGAAGTTTTGGGCGATGTATTAACGACATGGCTCTCTGATATCTCGTGAGGTGCATCTCGATTGGCCCTTAAACGAGCTATGACCTCTTCTACAGACTCTCTTTTTTCTGGAGCACTTTTATTCATAGCAGCCTCGCTTTATCAGATCCTCTAAAGCTTATGAATTAGTTATTAATGTTATGAGTAAAAAATTACTCATAACATTGATTCTTAGATGTTAATGAGTATTTTCTTACTCACTTAGCTTTTATCTAGATCTCTGAGGTGATCAAGTAAGTATTCTGTGTAGTAAAGCGGCATCACGATGTGCTCTTTCTCTGTTGCTGGAGAGCCTTGAGTACCTGTAAGTTTGATTGTCTTGTGGGGCTTGCACTTCTCGATGTAGGATTGCAATGATTTCGCACGGGTTCGCTTACCGCTTTTTACTTCTACAGGCACAATTCGACCTAGGTCATCAGCGATAATGAACTCTATCTCTGCTCTTGCGTCTCCCCAAGAGAAACTTGGTTCAATACCTAGCGCAGCGATTTCCTGTTGAACATAGTTTTCGGCGACATATCCCTTGTATTCATAGCCTTGCTGTTTGATTTCACGGTAACCAGTGCCGAGCATATGGTTCAATAGCCCTACATCAAAGAGAAATAGTTTAACCGTATTTTCCTTTTGATAAGCAGCTAAAGGAGAGCGAGGTTGTCCTTCAATAGGATGATTTTTTAAAGCAAGCCGACACTTGTGAAGCCATGTGATCGCACTTTCATACTCAGCATAGCGAGACTTGCGTTCGTGAACTCCCTTGAATTTAAACCGTTTAACGGAGTCGTCGAATACCGAAGATAGTTGAGCAGGAATGCTTCGAAATACAGATTCGATTAGCTGTGCATCCACTTTTCCAGAGTACTTTCCGAAATCACGCATGTAGCCCTCAATTAAGTTCCTATGGACTTCAGACACGGCTTCAATGCGTTCAATAATACTGAGTTCTGAGTTTTCGAACCATGAGTTTACGGCTTCAGGCATGCCGCCAACAAAATAATAGTCGGTCAGTAGTTCGATTAATTTTGTATGAGCTGCTGGAGAATTCAGCTTTTGGTCAAACGCTTTTTGCAGTGCTTTTTCTCCAGATGCCCACAAGAATTCCCTGAAAGTCAGTGGCCTTAAATTGTGTTGCTCAACTTTTCCAACGGGAAAGGACGTGAGCAATCCGATATTTGAACCACTGGCAGCAATATAAGCTTTGGGAGCCTTTTCTGCAAAGTACTTAAGAGAGGTGACCGCTCTTGGACATTCACCAATTTCATCTAAAATAAGAAGATCTGTCGATGGTTGGAAGATTTCTCCTGTTAATAGTTCAATGTTGGTGATGATGTCATCAGGGTTTAGAGAGCCTGAAAAAGCTTCCATTAACTCAGGGCTTTCTAGGAAATCGATTCTTATCACATTTTCGAATGTACTTCCTAATAGTTCCTGTAATAAGAATGTTTTACCAGTTTGTCTAGCACCGTCAATCAGTAAGGGCTTCCTTGTCGGCTTGTCTTTCCAGGTGAGTAGGTTTTCAAGCAGTGTTCGTTTCATCTAGCCACCTCAGTTAAAGAGCTTATCTGGTTGAGTGTGTATTACACAAAAGTGCGCAATTAAATGCAAGGTATAACATTTTTTGGCGCTTAAAAAAGAGGGTTTCAACGCTTTTATGCGCGTAAAAGTGTTTTGCATGATTTCTATGCGAATGATAGTGTTGGGGCTATGAGGGGAGGTTATGGATCTATGCATCATTTCTGTTTGGTTGCTTCACAAGGTCAATGATCACAGTGAGAAATCCCTAGCGGGCTTTCAGATGCCGAAGTTTGTTGCTGGCTAGCTCTTATCGGTAATAAGCTTTATTAGTAAGTAATCCACTGGTTAAGCGGACAGAACCCTTGGGGTTACAAATAAATGTCGTCCTACCGTCAGCGATGACTTTCTCTACAGCATCATGTTGATGTCCTGCCACCCAATACCTAGCTCTTGAGATCAACTCATTACTCAACCCTGCATGATAGTACGGAGCGTAATCGTTGTTGGCATTTTGCTCGAAAGCAAAAGCTTCTTTAGATGGAAGGTGGTGAGATATTGCTATATCAACTTTCTCTGGAAAGTTGTTAATGAATGCTTTGTGCTGTTCTTCAATCATTTGATGGCTGATGTACTTTGTATCATTCATCAGTTCTGAGTACGCATCAATCAGTGCAGACGAGTATGTGTGGATAGGAAACCAAAGAGTTCCTCCATAAATGCTGCATCCATCTAAATCTATTGACTCATTATCCAGAAAAAACAAATTCTTAGTTGTGTCACTATGCACCTTAAGCTTTTCTATTGGGGAGTATCTACTGTCTGTGGAGCTTATTGAATCTTGTTTGCGCAGATAGCCAGAACGATAAGAATTCCTTTTACTGCTGTACCACTCGTGATTTCCTGCAACGAGGATAACGGCTCTAAAGTAAGAGCAAAGAACATTTTTTACATACGCAATGCCATTGAGCGCGTTGGCAGTATCACCTGCGATAATCAAGACAGCGTCATTATCGAAGTTATGCCAGAAGCTTCGATGGATACCGTGTAAATCTAAGTGCAAATCAGATACCGCGTAAAATTTCAATTTATCCACCTAATAGGGGTTTGTAGAAGCCGAAGCCTCGGTTTCGAATAGTATATCTTGAGAAGAGGCAGAATTGGCAAGCAATCCATTTTTGAATAGTAAAACCTGCCCATTGTTGCTTTTCTTCATTAGCTATGTGAATGCTATTTAACTTGAACCATGCTTTCTTCAGGAAGATAGGTACAAGCGAAAGTACAGATGAACATCACAGGCGTGGGTGATTAAAACTAGCAAAATCACACAATCTTAATTAATCTGATCTCATAATTGTTAGATTTTGAGATGAAAATCATGTCAGGTAAGTATTTATCACCGCCAGAGTGTCCGTTTAGTACGATTGGTGACGTTTTGTTTGAGATTGGTAATCAAGGACTTAATCCTAACGACTATACAGATTACATTAACCCATTATCTGATGATTACTATTCATTTAACGAGTTTAGGCGCAGGGTAAAGTCTGGCTTGGATGTCAAATATTGTTGGTGGCTAACTCGTTTGTCCCGAGATAGAACTTTGATTGAGCTAACACCATTAGAAGACAAGCCATTGCCTCCTGGCTTACCTGAACAAGTGATTCAAGCACTATTAAACTCTCCTGACTATATACAGTATTGTAGATTCAATAACTTGCACGAGTTTGGTCGTGTGTTATCACAGATTGATCGACATACCACGCATAGTGCAATGCTGGGTATACTAGAACAAATTGGTGAACGGGCGCATTTTGAGCATCTAGCGAATAACCTTGTGGATGATGAAGCGATATCGAGTAGTCAATTGGAGGGCGCGGCTACGACGACAATCCTTGCGAAAGAAATGATTAGAAAAAAAAGGAAGCCTCGTACTGACGATGAACGAATGATTTTTGGAAATTTTGACTTAATGCAAATTGCGTGGGAGCTTAGGGATGAGCCGTTCAGCATTGAGTTAATCAGAAATTTACACAGTGCTGGAACAAAAACGCTAGAGCAAGAAAAATATACCTCAGGCTTATTTAGAGCGACGGATGATGTTGCGGTTGTTGATGCTGAAGGGGAGGTTGTTCATCAACCGCCTAAATACGATGACATTGAAAGATTACTCACTCGGGTCGTGAATTGGTTAAATGCTAATGGCAGCGGTGTTCATCCTGTTATTCAAGCCATCACACTTCACTTTGTCATCGGTTATGTTCACCCGTTTCGAGATGGTAACGGGAGAGTCGCTAGGGCTTTGTTTTACTGGTATATGTTTAAATCTGGTTATACAGGCTTTCGTTATATTGCGATATCAGCATTGCTTAAAAAAGCTCCAATTCAATATGGTGTGAGCTATCTAGATACGGAGCACGATAGCTTAGACCTAACGTACTTTATTAAATATCAGCTAAAAGTTATTAGTCGTGCCATTGATGAGTTTATTTCCGTTTATGAACGAGCGGTACATCGAATGCAGGAGTTAGAAGAGCGATATTCTGGTTTAGAAGATATTGAGAAAAAGATCATCGGGTTTGTATCTGGTGAGCCTCGTTACCGTAAACAGCCAACGGTAACAGCGAGGGAAGTCGAGAATTTACTTGGTATTAGCTACAACAGCGCGAAGAAAAAACTTGACGATATGGCTACAGCAGGAATACTAAAATCTGCAAAAATTGGTAAATCCACAGAATATTTCTTAGCGTGAAAATTGAAATTTGAACAAGGCACCGTGTTCGTTCGTTGTAAGGAGATCTAGCTAATGAGTTTGAAAAAATAGCAGCGAAAATGTCGTTTCGAGTTCTAGTTTTGAGAATCAAAACTAAGAGTAGTATTTGTCGGCGTTCATTTTTCGGTTTGTTCATAAAAAATGAACAAAAGAATAAAATGAACGCTTGATGTGGTTCTTATCTTGATGAGATCTCGCTGACGTATAGGTGGCTATGGCATTTAGGACAGATTGGTTTACTAGGTAGCGTAACTTGCCACTGGCATTGACATATGATGCACTCAAATTGAACTGAACGCCTTGGCGCAGGTGCTGGCTGGATATCTTTCATTGCTGGTTGCCATGAGTCGGTACGATGAAGCTTGAAACTCCTTGGGTTGCGATGGCGATGTTGGTCATTATGAATACTCAGAGTAGGGGGCGGAGTGTACTGAGATGCTTTTAAGGATAATCGCTCAGTCGCTTCTTTCGCCAATTGAGCATAGCGTGGGTGAAATACCCACAATTTAGATTCGACATCGTGTTGAAGGTAATCTTTCAGTCTGTCTAGTTGCCGAATCCCTGAGACTTTATCACTTGTAAATAGGTGATGTGTATCATCCAGCTTGATTTCGAGTATACCGCATTGCCTGTTATGTGGAGTGAGCAACTCACTTGGTAGTGGACGGTTTGGGTGGGTAAAGTAAACAACAAAGGTGAAATTACCGACTTGGCCCATTACGTCTACAATACATTTCTCAAATGAAGCTTCTTTATCGACGTTATCAAGTAAGATGGTGGATGACTTAGCAACCAAAAAATCTTCTTTGAAGCACTTTCCTTTCACTTGTTTTGTTAGAGAACTCCTGTATTCAGGAAGAACAATAGCTATACCTGTTTCTATCACTTGTCTCGCCATCATGCGCACAGAAACAAAAAAAGAAAAATCACATTCTTTATCAGTTCCTTCAACCTTGCGGCTCGCATGAGCAAAGTGCCATTGCTTTTCTTCACCTTGTCTCGCAATCAGTGGTGTATGGCAAGAAGGGCATACACAGCCGCAATTTTTCCCTCGCACAACATCTGCGACATCAACGAATGTCTGATTTTGAGTTCTTAAGCCGAAAGGCACATGTTGAAGCATCATCAAAACGTGAATAACTCTTAATTTAGCGACAGTATGTACTGATTTTAGGCAAAAATGCTTTATAAATATGTTAGATAGGTTATGAATTGTGCCTTTGTTTTCGTATTGTCTTTTGTACAATCGATGATTAACTGCATGAAAATGATGTAATTGTCGGGGCTAGATATGGATGAGCTTGAGCTAATTGAGCAAAAGATTCATGAGCTGAAAAAGGAGCTGGCTCAACTTGAACAGCAGAAGCAGCGTCTATTGACGCAGGAAGCGATTACCAAGGCACCTGCATGTGAAATGTCACCTCAACAAAAACTGTCTATCTATCAGAGTTATTTTAAAGGCAATACTCAATGCTATGCGCGTAGGTGGCAGAATCAACAAGGTAGAAGTGGTTATGCGATCGCTTGCGAAAACGAGTGGCATCAAGGTCTATGTGGCAAACCTAAAATAAAGTGTTTGGAGTGCCCCAATCAAGCATTCAAGCCGTTAGATGATGCAGCTATGTATGCCCACCTTACTGGCAAAGAAGTTGTTGGTTTATATCCTATGCTAGCGGACAACACCTGTTGGCTACTCGCGGTTGATTTTGACAAAAGTGATTGGCAAGAAGCCTCTCTTGCGTATGTCGAAGTGTGCAAACTAAACGGTATCGATTGTTTATTAGAGCGATCTCGTTCAGGTCAGGGAGCACATGTATGGATTTTCTTTGCACAAGCGACTGATGCAAAAGTGGCTCGACAATTAGGGTTCTATTTACTTGATGAAGCCATGAAAATTCATGGCGCTTTGTCATTTGATTCCTATGATCGCCTATTCCCCAACCAAGACGTGCTACCTATCGGAGGAATTGGGAATCTGATTGCGTTGCCGTTACAAAAACAAGCTCGTGCAAACGGAAACTCGGTGTTTGTTGATCAGTCCTTTACACCATATTTTGATCAATGGGAGATGTTAGCGTCGATGGGACGACTATCTATTGAGAAAATAGAATTACTTCTCGAAAGCAAAGTGGAGCATCGAAATGATACCGAGGATGGTGTATCAATTAAGCCCTGGGAACGAACAGTGAACACTAGCGTTTCCATCCCAGACAAACCTAAGGCGCTGGATATCGTTCTTGCTAACAGATTGTACTTACCGATAAGCCAAGTTCCGAATCCTTTAATCGCCCAGTTTAAGAAATTGGCATCCTTTTCGAATCCTAAGTTTTTCAAAGCCCAAGGGCTGCGTTTATCTACCAACGGAATTGCACGTTTTATATGTTTGGCGGAATTAGACAGTGGTTACTTGTGCTTGCCAAGGGGCTGTTGGGATGACGTAAAGGCTATTTGCTCAGAATTCGGTATTGCTCTCCAAGTAACGGATAATCGTTTTGTTGGCCAGGCGCTAGCAGGCATGACATTTGTTGGCTCTTTGCGCTCAGCGCAAAGTAAAGCGATTGATGTTCTAATGCAGCATGACATCGGTGTTCTTCATGCTCCTACTGCCTTTGGCAAAACGGTAACAGCAATTGGTTTAATACAAAGGCGGGGAGTCAATACTCTTATCTTGGTGCATAACAAGCAGCTTGTTGACCAGTGGCAAGAGCGTTTAAAAGCTTTCACCCAGGGTATCGGTATCGGCGTGTATACAGGAACCAAGAAGAAACCCACAGGACAAGTTGATATCGCGACTTATCAAAGTTTGATAAATAGGAGCGACAATAGCGTGCATTCGTTGATGAAAGAATATGGTCAAATCATTGTGGATGAATGCCACCACCTTTCTGCACCTCAATACGAACAGGTGTTATCTGAAGCGCATGCTAAGTATGTCGTTGGGGTTAGTGCAACACTTGAAAGGCGAGATGGGCATCAACCGATCATATTTATGCAAGCAGGTAGAGTAAGGCATACCATAAAGTCAGACCGAAACAATCAGTATGCTCAGGTATTAGACCGCCGAGAGCTGACCCTGGAAGTGCCTTTACATTTATCTTCGAACGAGCCTAAACCTCATATTTCTGAGATTTATCGTTGGTTAATGCTTCACCCTATACGTAACGCCACTATTGTCGAGGGAATTCAAAACGAAGTCGCTAAAGGCCGAGTTCCGATCGTATTAACCGAACGTAGAGAGCACGCCAATATCATTGCTGGTTTGCTTAATGATGCGGGGATCACACACCAAATATTAGTGGGTTCGATGAAGAAAAAGCAGCAAGCTGAGGTTATGTCAAAGCTAGATAGCACACAAGTCGTTGTTGCTACAGGACGTTTTGTAGGAGAGGGCTTTGACCTTCCACGCCTAGATACTTTGATATTGGCGTTGCCAGTATCTTGGAAAGGATCGTTAATCCAATATGTAGGGCGAATACAGCGTGATTACAAAGGAAAAGAGGAGGTGAAAGTGATCGACTATGTTGATGCAAAAATTCCAATGCTGCTCAGGATGTTCAATAAGCGAGAAAAAGGGTATCGGGCACTTGGTTTTTTATCAGAATCAATAATCCAAGAGCAATTGATTTAGTCTTGGTTTTACCTCGATATCTAACAGGGTTCGATAAACGCTAAGCACTTCTACTCAAGTTACTTGAAGGTTACTTCTGTACAAGGTAATTATTGGACTTGTTGTTTAATTTGTCGGCACTAAGATTTAGACACTAACTTTTAGTGTCTAAATCTTAGTTGTTTGTAACTATCTGAAATTAATAGTTTTCTTGTAAAGAATTAAGATTTTTTACTGAAGAAACTTCTAAGAGGCTGGCGAGAGTGTAATTGTGCTACAGCTGTGTGTACGGCAGGCATTTTTATGAGCGAGTCTGATATGAAGAACGAGGCTAAGGTTACAAGAAGTGATAACGAGCAAGCTGAATCAAAGGATAGTGAGATTGCGCTAAATGGACTTCTTGGCTTGCTTGATCACGCTATCTCTACCAATACTGATAAGCTGGTTGAAGTAACTGAAGCGCTCAAAATAGAACTGGAAGAGAGCGTCGTTGGCTACCAAGTTGGCCTAGACGGGAAGTATTAAGAACAATCACCATTCGAGTCTGCACAGCATAAAGCTGTGCTAAGTAAGCGGCATGCGCCGCAGAAACGAGTGGTGGACATCATGCACAATAGCTTTCTTGCAGTGTAATCTCCAATTCTTTACCGAGAATAATCTCAAAGTCAGTAAATACAGTGATAGGACGGCAAGTACTGCCTTTTCCCTCGAACTGGATGAATCCTTTTGATGATAAGTCGTCGAGTGTTCGTGAGAGTTTGCGGATATGATGACCGCTAATCTCCGCAAGCTCAGCTAGACTTTCAGGTTTTTCTCTACTGATCAGAAGTATTAGATCGATATTCTCATTACATAGTAGCTTTGAAGCTTCATTTAGTGACGTGAACCAAAATGTAGGTAGATGCTTATTATGGCTAATGTTGCCTGCGGCCACACTAATCATGTGCCTACGAATGAGATCTTCCGATGCAACCCCAATGCGAGCTTTCATGAGTATCCTTCTCAGAACGAAGTAATAGAACCCTAGTGTATACGACGCTGTTCTGAAAGAAAAAGTGGATAGTTATAATCGCTATACGAATGGATGCCACTTTCATGACAGAGAGGTCAAGAGAAACAACGATGCCAAAGTACTGCAAATGGCCAGTAACTCACTGATAATAATAGAAATTGTGATATTTTGCGATCGCATAACCTTTGACCGATCATAAACATCGTTGGGTCAGATTCAAAAATCTATCTTAGAGGTCAAGGAAAACAACGATACCAGTTGACGCCACTTTCATGATCGAGAGGTCAAAAGAGACAACGATGTCCTATTTCCATCGAACCCCTTTCAATTCAGCGCCCTAAGGTCTACGAGCGATCTCTAAAAGCAAATTTCTATGGTCTATGAGTGATCCTCTTCTCCATGGACATGGCTGTAAACTATTGTATTTACTTTATTATTTATTTAAGTGCTCTCGGTCTACGAGCGATCTCAAGAAACAATTTTCTGTGGTCTATGAGCGATCCTCTCCATAAAAACCAAGGTGCAGGAGCGAGCAGAACGAGATACGTGAGTGGTTAGATAGAATAGAAGAACAACGATGCCAAAGTACTGCAAATGGTCATTAACTCACTGATAATAATGGAAATTGTGATGTATTGCGATGACGTAACCTTTGACCGATCATAAACATCGTTGGGGAAGGTTCAAAAATCCATCTTAGAGGTCAAGGAAAACAACGATACCAGTGGACGTCACTTTCATGATCGAGAGGTCATGAGAAACAACGATGTCCTATTCTCATCGAACCCCTTTCGATTCAGCGACCTAAGGTCTACGAGCGATCTCTAAAAGTAAATTTCTATGGTCTAGGAGTGATCTTCTTCTAGATGGATGTATCTAGAAGCTATTGTATTTACTTTATTATTTCTTTAAAGACTCTTGGTCTACGTGCGATCTCAAGAAACACTTTTCTGTGGTCTATGAGCGATCCTCTCCATAAAAGCCCAGGCGCAGGAGCGAGCAGAACGAGATACGTGAGTGGTTAGATGGAATAGAAGAACAACGATGCCAAAGTACTGCAAATGGTCATTAACTTACTGATAGTAATGAAAATTGTGATATTTTTCGATCACGTAACCTTTGACCGATCATAAACATCGTTGGGTCAGATTCAAAAATCTATCTTAGAGGTCAAGAAAAACAACGATACCAGAGGACGCTACTTTCATGATCGAGAGGTCAAGAGAAACAACGATGTCCTATTCTCATCGACCCCCTTTCGATTCAGCCCCCTAAGGTCTACGAGCGATCTCTAAAAGCAAATTTCTATGGTCTAGGAGTGATCCTCTTCCTGATGGGTGTAACCATAACCTATTGTATTTAAATTATTATTTCTTAAAAAAGATCTTGGTCTACGTGCGATATCAAGAAGCAATTTTCTGTGGTCTACGAGCGATCCTCTCCATAAAAGCCCAGGTGCAGGAGCGAGCAGAACGAGATACGTGAGTGGTTAGATAGAATAGAAGAACAACGATGCCAAAGTACTGCAAATGGTCATTAACTCACTGATAGTAATGGAAAATGTGACATTTTTCGATCACGTAACCTTTGACCGTTCATAAACATCGTTGGGGAAGGTTCAAAAATCTATCTTAGAGGTCAAGGAAAACAACAATACCAGAAGACGCCGCTTTCATGATCGAGAAGTCAAGAGAAACAACGATATCTGAATAGCCACCGATTTTATAGACATGCTTCGGTTAGACTCGTTTCTGCCCCAAAACTGTTTAGTTCAAGATTCCTGACCACTTCCTCACGTCAGTTCTTGACCTACATATACTAATAGCAGATTATGAGCCTAGTTGAGCACTTATGATTATGCATACATGTTCTGCAATTTATGAGTAGAAGGAAGAATAAAATAAGACCTATAGAACCGTATGTTGCCGCTATGGCGTCTGTATTTTCTGAAAAGACTATAAGGACAATGTCTGCTGAAAAGAGACTGTTATGCACTTTAAGTATTAAATTAGGAGTTCGGCATTAAGTGAGTTATTTACAAAAAAAAATAGGAAGATATAGCCAAATTAATTCACTTCCTAACTATACTGCTTCTGGTTCTTATTGTTTTTTTAGTGAGTGTATAGAGTTAAATGATTTAGAAGAAAAAGATTTTTTCGCTTTTATAGATACTAGTAAATCTATAAATGAGAACTATCAAGCAATTCTCAAATTTGGACCACTGTTAAATCATGAGGTTAAACATTGGTACGATGCTCATTCTACGTTATGGGGGTTAAGGTTTTTAAGTGAAATTTACTACTGTAGAAATGAACTTTATGAAGCTGAGCTAAGAGGGATATCAATAGAGTTACCACATTTTTATCGGCAGTTAAGCCTGTTTGATAGAGTTCAATATATTAAATTTCCTCAATATTATTCAACCACTAATCCAAAAGCTAATAAATCTTCACCTTGGAAATATGAATTTTCAGCAGGAATGATTTTTTCAAAATACGGGAAACCAACGGACAGAAATTTATTCTTCACAAGATTTACAAACAAAGAAGGCGAATTAATTGCAAGGGTGCCTTTTAGTCTTTGCGCACTATTAGAATCTTCTGCTGTCGCTCAAGAAATTAATGCAAAACTACGAATCATATATATGATTGATGATCCTGTTTCTAGAAAAATCGAACGTGATAAATTATTAAAAGACACAATGAAAGAGTTATATGACGAGAAGCTCGTTGAATACTCTGTTGTAGCGCATAAAATAGCCAATGCGTTTGCTATTTCTGATGCTATCGAGGCTTATAATATTGCAGCTAAACTAACTCGCTTAATATTGAACCTACCTGATGAAATTATAATATCATTGAAACCGAAAGATATGTTACATCCCAAGTTCGAAAATTTCATCACCCCCTATGAAAATGCATTAAAATATATTGATTACGGAGCCATTTTCTCACTTCTTGTTGACTCGCTATATACTGAATATCAAGCAAAAGGGATGCAGGTAACTAGTAGTAAGTTAGATCAATTATTAGGTAATCTTTTCGAAAAACACCTTGGTTTAACGCTTTTGGAGATTTTTGAAACATCAAAGAATGAAGTCATTAAAATATGCACTCCAGTTAGCTTTGATTTAGAAAAAGAACATATTAATTCAGTTTTTGAATCTGGCATTAAACTTCATAATGATTTTGGTCTGATTGGTAGCCATTTTATTAATTTGGATGAGAATTTAATTCCTGATTTTGTTCTGGGTGATGGATTTTTCGTTAGCCAAACAGGAGAAAGTCAAGAAAATTTCGAAAATAGATATTTCCAATTAACTGGCTATTTTGATTATTTATCAAATTTCTCAAAGGCGTGTATCGTTTAAATTAGTGCATGACAAGAGCAACCAACAGACAAATTAATCACTTAGGCTCTAGTTTGCTGCTGTTGCAAGCGTTAACCCATAGAAATTTTTATCCAAAAATGACGAGTTAGAGTTAAGGCTTTCGCTCAGAAATGTCCATAAATAGACCGATACAAGAGATTACTAAATGAAAGGTTTGACCAAAGATTTTCATCAGTTGTTCCTAGACGCGAAAGACAGTTTCGTCGAATCAGAAGTAATCACAGAGTTAGATGGTGACATATCAGACTACAAAGCTATTTACGAAAATATATCATTATTGCTTCAAGATCCCTCTGGCATCTGGATAGACTCCTTACCAATAAGAAAGCAGCTAATTATTGAAGCGAAGTTAAATCCCGAACTCACCAAAAGCATTCACCAATCACTTGATTCATTTATGGCTATAAGAGAAGCCACAAGAGATAAAGTCACGAAGTTCAGCAATAAAACAGCATGGATAAAAGCTATACATTTTTCGTTTATTTATTTCTTACATAGAAAAGTACCCGTTAACTTTGGTCATCCTGATGAGTACCATTTTATTGCAAATTCATTCTGTTATCTAAAAACGAAAGGATTCCATATAGAATGTATAGACGGACTGATAAGTGTAGATAATTCTGAACTTACTCGTCTTTCTCAAGCTATTGATGCTAGAGTAAAAAGGCTTGGAAAGGTCGGTTTTAGAGCTATTACATCAGTATTAAATGACCATTTTTCAAAAGATGAACAACGATTCTTTTTTTATAGAAGAAGACCGACAGTGCCAAAGGCACAGAAACCCTATCCTCCCCTCGGATATGTATATAATTTGGTTTGTAAGTACATAGATTTACCTTGTAACCTGAAAAAAAATCAACAAACATACTTACTCAATGAGATACAGGATTTATCAACTCATTTAGCCACTATTCTCGATATAGATAAAATGTCGCCTTGGGCGAACATAAATACGAACTCTCAAAACATATTAGAGAAGCTTCAAGAATGGGTGTTATATCCAGAAATTTTTTATATCCCTCAAATATCACCTATTCATGGTAAGAAGATTTTCCCGAGAATTTTTGAATTAATTGATAACAACACTCCTAACACTTTATCTGAAATTGATAAAGCGTCGAAAGTGATGAATAGAATAGAAGACGCAATACTTAAAGATGGTTATATATGCGGAGAATTATCAGAAAAAGATATCTATCGATTGTGTGCTGATATAGATTCCCCTGCTAACATAAAAAAAATCGTCGAATCTTTATCAAAACCTTCATATGAAATCAACAAACAGTACATAACGCCCCTTCATGCTGTAAAGTCAAACCTAAGAGAGTTTCCATTTATCAGAACAAAAACTGGCTATGTTGTAGTTAACATACCTACCTATAACGTTGCAAAGTATTGGGCTTTATTAAGGATTTCAGAGAAACACAATTCAAAATCTGAACAAAGACTTGGATATGCGTTAGAGGATTTTATTAAAGAAAGTTTTGATAAAGTGAACATTACGTATCATCACAGCTTTAAATTCCTATCTCCAGACTATATAAAAGAAATAGCTAAAACGAACCGAGATAATGGAGAATGTGATTTCATCATAGAGTCCAAAGATTATATCTATCTAATTGAGGTAAAAAAGAAAGGATTAACGAAAGAATCTCAATCAGGAAGTAGTCTGCACATGCTTTTCGACGCATCACTAAGTTTCTTCAAGTCAATAAACCAACTAACAGTTGCTGAAATGATACTGCTTAACGATGGTAAGATTTGCAATTCCGAGAACGATGAGCAAATAGAATTAAAAGGTAGAACAATTTATAAATTAGTAATTTCACTTGAAGATATGGCATCTTTACAATGTGATAATATAAAAAACAGTCTCTTGCAAAGCCTATATGGTGCGAAAATTAATGTACCCGATAGCTTTTACAGCGATATTACGAATAGAATAAATAAGACACTTGAAGAATTTACACTCTTACATGCAGAATTGACAACTAAGGGAGAAAGATATCAACATGTACCCTTTCACTGCATTTCTTACTTAAGTACTCCTCAATTGTTAACCCTTCTAGACAATGTGAACAGTAATGATGATTTTAGCGACCATATAAATCGTTCAAACACTATAGTTTATAGTCTTATGGATTGGTACGCCTCTTATAAGGCGTCTAAGAACAACAAACTGATAAAAGAGAATCGAGAAGTCTTTAAAAACAAGGTCATTATAAGCTGAACTAACAAAACTGAGATTTCGAAATACTTATTGTTATTCGAATAGGAACTATAGGGGTGGCAAGTCTAACGTACTTTTGTCCAGAAGTGAGTTGTGTGGTGGTTTTTGGGAGTGCTAGCATCTGCCTACTCGTGATTCGTCACAATTAAGTGCGTGTTTCTGCCAACCTGCATATTTCGGAGCATTCCGATCAGTCATTTCGGGATTATCCGATCACCCATTTCGGTTTAAACCGATCACCGATT
>NZ_JARBFT010000009.1:0-94477 GCF_028863985.1 Vibrio chanodichtyis
GGAAATCCTCAGCTCTGGCCAGTTAACAAACGCCTCAAGAGGGACTGTTAACGCGCAGCATTTTTGTAATGCTTTGAGCTTTGTGTTTAATTTGGTATGCGTTAAGTTGGATTGTGCGTTACCAGCCCCTTAGGCGGGCGTTAGTTTGCATGTGCAAATATTCACTCTAGTGCACGAGTCATCTAGAGTGAGAGCAGAGTCATTTCAGATGATTCTGAGGGAGTTGCGATTGGCTTAAAACAGCAACGATCAAAATAAATTGGTCTTCTTTTGTGAAATAAACTGTATGTTTTCCAATAGGAAAATAAAAGCCGTTTGGGTATGTATCATCACAGTTTCTGCCCAAACCAGGATTATCGGCTAGCATCTGAAATCCAGATAGGAGCGTGTTTTTATAATTGTGCCACTGCAACTCGGAAAAGTGTTCAACAGTGTAGTTTTTTACTTTGCGCAAGTGTGACTGCGCTAAGTTACTTAGCTTATATTTGTTCTTGTGCATAAGTCATTTACAGTGAATTGAGAAAGCTTTCGCCATCGACAGTACTTCCATTGTTTAAATCTTCCTTCGCCATTGTGAAGCAGTGTTTAAGGTATTCAACTTTCATTGCCTCAAGTTCTTCGAAGTCTCGAATAGACATGACAACAACGGTGTCTTTACTGTTTTTGCTGATTCTTACAGGCTCTCGTTGTGCGCTTAGAAGTAGCTCACCAAAATTTCGTTTGGCATCATTTGCTGTTAATGTATGCATGGTAAGTTCCTAGTTGAGTGTACGGTTAGATTATAATTCATCACGCGAAATGTTCAATTTAATTAAATCGTGCGATTTTAGTGAAATGCAAACTAACAAACGCCTCAAGCGGGACTGTCAACGCGCAGCATTTTTGGTATGCGGTGATTTTTGTGGTTAATTTATTATGCGTTAAGTTGGATTGTGCGTTGCCAGCCCCTTAGGCGGGCGTTAAGCTTCTGAATCAACATTGCAAATTCTAATGGAGTAAAAAATGGAGTATGTGAAACAACTGTTCGCTACATTGCTAACACTGGCCTTAGGATCTTTTATTTTCGTAGGCATATTAGAAGATTATAAAAGCGATGACTCTATTAAAGTAAAGCAGTTAGAAGACTATTTTAAACCTGCTCGAACAATGGCAAACAGCTGCCTCAAACAACAAAATCAGTTATACCTTCATTACCCTAAGAATGGCACGTCTCTTCGTTTGCTGTTTGATGCAATGATCAATCTAATGGAAAACCCTCGGCTTGAAAGAAACCCAAATTATGAGTTGGTGCTAAAAGGGCTACTACATAACTTACAGTCGACACAGAAAACTCAATCTGAACTACCTGAAGCCGTTGAAAAGTGTCGAGCGCAAGTTTATTTAAGCCTTGAAGCCCTTTCAATTGCTACTGGCACATATGATTATTTTTCTCTTCAAGCCGCCGCAAGAGATAAGAAGTTGAATGAGCTCGATAAAAAATATCGAGAAAAGTTAAAACAGTTTCATGGTGACTTTGACGGTAATGAATTAGTGAAGATGATGTATCAAATTGGAAGTATACGTCCAGGCTCGGATCAAGATATAAAAGTGTTAGTGACTAAGTTCAGTGATAAGTTACCCCTCATAGAAAAGGCAAGTTTGATTCAGGCTGAAATCGAGCAAGAAAAATACGAAATAGAAGCTGAGTTTTTCTCGGAAATTCGCAAAAAGTCTGCCAGCGAGATAAATTCCGGCTTCAAACAAGGTTTTTTCAGTTGGCTATTTGGCTAAAAGCTTAACAAACAATTTAAGAGTGATTCAGCACGCTTGGCAGTTTTGGTTTGGGTTGAGTTTAGTGTTTACGGTGGTCAAATTAAGTGTCGTGGTTGCGTGCTTCACCCCTTAATTGGGCGTTAGCCGTCATCAATCAACAAAATTTGCCTAACGAGTAAAAAGGGTGTAATTTTTACTCATGATTAAATTTGAATTTGATGAAAACAAAAGCAGAAGTAATCTCGAAAAACATGGTATCGATTTTCATACCGCTCAAGGATTGTGGAATGATTCAGATCTTATCGAGATCCCTGCTAATACGAGTGATGAACCAAGATATTTGGTTGTCGGCTTACTAAACGGTAAGCATTGGTCAGGTGTCATTACCTACCGAGGCATGAATATCAGGCTCATCTCAGTTCGGCGTTCACGGAAAGCGGAGATAAACCTTTATGAAAGCGCATGAATTTGATGCTAAGTTTGAAAGTGACGACGATGACATCTTAATGGATTTGGATTTGTCGCAAGTAAAAAGGCCAATGCATAAGCAAAAACGAGTCAATGTCGATTTTCCAGCGTGGATGCTTGAGTCTTTAGACCGAGAAGCCAATCGTGTAGGTGTAACACGTCAATCAATCATTAAAATTTGGCTAGCAGAAAGGCTAGAAAGTGTTTCTCATCATGCAAGTGTGAGATAAACGGCTAACAAAGCATTTAAGAGGGACTCACAACGCGTGGCATTTTTGTCATGCGTTTCTTTTTGTGATTAAGGAGTTATGCATTAAGTATTTTTGTGCGTTGTTCGCCCCTTAATGCGGCGTTAGGTCACCGAGTACCCCACGTTTAGTAGACACTTTACTAAGTTAGATCTAGGGTCTAATTGAGAGGTGATTTATGGCTAAACATCGTAATCCAGCGTACACCGAAGAGTTCCGCAAGGAAGCCGTCCGTCTGGCCAGTCTTCCTGGCCGAACAGCGGTCTCTGTTGCCAAGGAGCTGGGCATCAGCGCCCAGCAAATCCGGAACTGGAAGCGCCAGTTCACACGGCTATCTGATAAACAGTTTAATACCTTAGACGGTGTCGATTATTCGAAGAAAGAGTCGGAAGAGCTTCGAGCGCTAAGGCGCGAGAACAAGCAGCTCAAAGCTGAAATGGAATTCCTAAAGAAGGTCTCGGCGTACTTCGCGAAGCAGCAAGAGTGAAGTACGAGTTCATTGAAAGCTATACCGGTGAGTACTCGATTAGCTTAATGTGTCGCGTTTTAGAAGTGAGTCGAGGCGGTTACTACAAGTGGTGTCATCATACGCCGAGTGAGCGTTCAAAGCGGCGAGAGCGCTTTGAGCAGCTAGTCATGTGTACCTTTGCCCAATATCGGGCACGTTACGGTTCAGTGCGAATAGCAGAAGAGCTAAACGAAGCAGGCTATGCCTGCTGCGTGAATTATGTGGCTGATATCATGAAGGAAAAAGGTATCAGGGCACGTAATGGCAAGGGGTTTAAATACAGCAAGGATGTGGCCGCGATGACGAATGTTGCTGACAATTTACTGCGTAGAGACTTTGAGTCTGAGATTCCAAATCAGAAATGGGTCACAGACATCACGTATATCTGGGTGAAGAGCCGTTGGCTCTTCTTAGCGACAGTGATGGACTTGCATTCAAGGCGTATTGTGGGTTGGTCGTTAGGGACAACGATGACCGTCGAGCTCATCATCAATGCTCTAAAAATGGCGTTTGAGTCACGTAAGCCGCCTAAGGGCATCATTATTCACTCGGATCGTGGTGTACAATACAGAGCCTATAAATATCAAGACTTCATGCGCAAGCATGGAGGTGTACCGAGCATGAGTCGACAGGGCAACTGTTGGGACAATGCGGTGATGGAGTCGTTCTACAGTCGCCTGAAAGTCGAACTGATATACGCAGAAGACTACCAAACTGTCGAAGAAGCCCGAATGGGCATCTTCGAATACATCGAGGTATTTTACAATCGCAAAAGAAGACACTCAGCGTTGGGGTATGTCAGCCCGGTTGAGTACGAAAGTATGTAGTTATGTACTGTCTACTTTTTGTGGGGCACACCATTTTTGTGGGGCACACCACTTTTTAATTTAGCTCCAAATTTATGAGGTGAAAATGGATTATCTTCTTTTAGTGTTTGGCCTGATTTTGTTGATTGTAGGGGCTGAAGGATTAGTTAAGGGAGCTGCCAGATTAGCGGCTAGAATTGGAATTCCGAGTCTTGTGATTGGTTTGACCGTAGTTGCCTTTGGTACAAGTGCTCCTGAGTTAGCTGTAAGTATGTTCAAATCCTTCCACTTGAGAACAATGGAAAAATGATTGGTATAGAAGGCTATAAATCTATCTTTACGTCACTTAAGGATAAGGTGTAGTGGCCAATTTTACTTGACCACTACAGCTCATCCTCTGAGTTATATTGGTTAATTGTAGATAGGTTTTAAAAACTCAATATCATCAATAAATACAGAACCATCGAGTGCAAGTTTGTCACCGACAATACATAAGAAGATATCAGGGAGTTTCTTTGAAACATCGCCAAGATTAATTTCAACTATCTGTTTGTAAAATGTTTTGCCGTTAAGCTGTACTTTCTCTAATTGGTTAACTGGAGAGCGATGTTTATCCGCATCCAATTTTACCCAACCGTCACCGAGTGCAGCGTAAGGGCGCACACCACCCTGATCTCCTGCGGTGACAGGAACATACAAGGTGTAACGCATCTTAGTATGCTGCCCGAAGCTTTCCACGCCATGATTGCGTAGTTTTAGCTCTTCCCAGTCATGCTTCCCGGACCATTCGAGATTTAGCTGTAACATTGGGCTACCCAAATCGGTCGCGATCTGTAGGGCGGGATTTTTCCAATTGGCTTGCCAGGTGCCTTCTTTTTGCCAACCTTGCAGTGTGCCATCGTTAAAATCATAGCGGGTACCAACTTCGTAACCGATGATTGGGCGATCAACTTCGATTTTGGCACGATCAGTTTGTCGCTCTCCTTGAGTAAAACTCGCAATGGTGATCAATGTCTTATTGCCATAACCAATGTCGTCTGCCTTGAGTTCGACTTCGTAATATCCATCGCCATCATTATCGGTCATTTCAAGCAACTGATCGCTCTCTGGTAACCGCAATTGAACTTGTTCTACTTTATTACCAGTAATTGGCATTGGGTAACTGCGAACCGTAAATGTGGCTTCAGATACTTTCATCCCCTCTACTGGATAGGCAAGGTATACACTATTTTTTTGCTCGTAGGGCAGGCCACGCATCTGCTTTGAATGGTTGGTCAGTAACGTTGCGGTGCTGCCACCGTCATTGAGGATCCGGAAACCATCATAATCGGGATAGAGTCGGTCAGGCTGATCAGAATCAAGGCTGGTTAGGATCCAGAACATACTGCCAGCGAGACCTTGTTCATAAGCAGTTTGGGTCCATTTATGATAGATGAAGTCTCGGTTTTGTGGTTCATTGCGCCCAATGCCATATTCCTCTAGTACGGCCGGTTTGTTGGCTTTTTTTGCGGCGTTGGCATGGTCAATAATCCATTGTGTGCCCCATTGTTCAGAATTGTGTTTTCCCCAATGTTCGGGGTAGAGGTGGAAGGTTCCATAGTTGATATTGGGTAAGGTGATAATCCGATCCCAATCGACACCTTCATTGCCATTGTAGGTCCAATCATCAGCACCTTTATGGTTGAAGAAACCTTCAGAGCCTAACGCAATTAACTGATGAGGAGCAAGATCTCTAACATAATCGCTCATCTCCTTTGCCCAGTTATAGAGGAGTTCACCACTGGGATCGGATTGCGCGCGTGGTTCATTAGCCAGTTCCCAAGTCATGATCGCAGGTTCATCTTTGTTCATCACGCCAGTGTAGCGGTTTTTATGTTCAACCAGATGTTTTACATACTCTTTATAAGCCTGTTTAATCGAAGGTTGTGTATAAAAATCATCATGATGGCTACCATTAAACCAATCCACATACTGTTGCATACCACCAAAGTCGCCCCAGTTATTGGTGAGAGCAATCACTACTCGGATGCCACGAGCTTTGGCTTGAGCCACGGTATAATCTAATTTTTCTAACGCACTGTGCACTCCTGCTGGAGGGGTAAATACGCCAGGTTCAGCCTGCATGGTGTGCTCATGGCTAATTCCTTCCATAAAGCCCCACACCCGAATCGAGTTTAGACCCATGGCTTTGGCATCGTCTAAAACCGCATCAATCATCTCGTGGGAGCGATAATGCATATAGTAGTTATTGGTTCCCGCGAAGCGAAATGGCTGACCATCGAGTAACAAAGTATTACCCTGTTGCACCACAAAATGTTGCATGTTATCCAGCGGGATTGTGGTATCCGCGGTATGGCTGACCCCATTACAGGCAGTGAGTAATGTGAGTAAGGGTAGTGAATAGTGGATGTTTTTCATCTCTCGTCCTTAAAAATGCACAATCATTAATGCTGTCGCCATTGTCGCTAAAACAGTTCAAGATATTAATGGTAACGTTTCGATTTTGTGTTGTGGCTCAATTTAATCCAGAAATTGTGAGCTTGTTCTCTTCCTGTTTCTTAGCGTTTTTTTATTTTTAAATGCATGTTATTGATTGTTTTTATTTGTTTTCCTGCCAAAAAACTGAATTCTGTTGGTGATGGTTATCACGTAACCAAACAATCGCATTGGTAAACAAAAATCGTAACGTTAATATTGCGTCAGATAGATAAACAACACATCTTGGACTGAGATGGGAATGGAGAACGAGAATGAAATCACTGGTACCTACAATTACCAAAACATTACTTGCTGGTGCAGTCGCCTTCGGTGTACAAGGCGTGGCTAGTGCAGAAGTCACCAATGGTATTAATCCACAGTTAGTCAAAGGTTCGATTACCTTTTATACCAACCGAACCGATTTGGTTGAAGCGGGTGTCTATCGCCGTTATGAGCAAGAATTTAAGCAGCTTTACCCAAGTGTGACGGAAGTTAAAGTGGTTGGATTCGCTGATTACCAAGGCGGTTTACGACCACGGATGAATACTGGGGACTATGGCGATCTAGTGTTAATTTTGCCATCGGTTCCTTCCGAGCAATATGGCAACTTTTATGAGCCGCTCAATGAGTTATATGCGGAAGACGATGTCTATTTTTACGATGCTTGGCAAAATAATGGCAAGGCATACGGTATCTCAATGGGTAACTCGGTTGAGGGACTGGTTTATAATAAAGAGGTGCTAAAAAAAGCTGGGGTAGAAGTGCCGATCAAAACCTTGTCGGGTTTGTTTGCTGCGGCTGAAAAGATTAAAACCAATGGACAAATCCCATTCTACATTAACTTTGGTGCGCAATGGCCGCTCCAACAGTGGGATAAATTTCCATTGGTGATCGAGGGTAGTAATGATGTGTACGAAAAAATGCTCACTCAAGATAAACCATTTTCTGGAGATACAGCATATAACAAGTCATTGACGGTATTGAAGAGACTGATTGACCAAGGGTTAACCGAGCGCGATTTGATGACCAACTCATGGGAAGACTCAAAAAATGCGATTGCTAAAGGTGATGCAGCGATGTATTACCTCGGCAACTGGGTTATTCCGCAAGTGATTGAACGTGGCGCCGCTTCAGACAATATTGGCTTTATGCCGATTCCATCAGATGAAACGGGTGTTCTTAAGGCACAGATGAATCATGACTGGGGTTATGCCGTTAGTAAGTTTTCAAACAATAAAGAAACTGCCAAAGCGTATTTGAAATTTTTGATTGAAAATTCTGATTTTGAAAAAATTGCGGGCTTTATTCCTACCCTGAAAAGTAAAAGTCCTTCATTGGAACAGCTTAATGAGTTTATGAGCTATGAGCCAAAGGTGATCCAAACACCAGTTAACTCATCAACCTTTATTGAAGTGACTAACCGTTCAAAAATCGATTTTTATTCAGGTGGTTATATTCAAGATGTGATCACTGCGAAAAATTTCAATGAAGCGCTTGAGAGATTAGATTCACGTTGGGATCGAGCCAAACAACGCATCGTTAAATAAAATAATATTGGCAAGTTGCCAAGGCCGTTCGGGGGGAACGGCCTTTTTTTTGTCATCACTAAACCACGTTTTTTAGCTGTGATATTGTTTGGTGGAAAGTAGAGTCCGTATCGTTGACTGAAGATGCTCAGCTCGTGTATTACAAACGGCGAAATTGGCGAACTAAAGCAGTTTGTGTTTTGAATTGCTCCAATTTCATCTTGGATTTCTTTGGTTGCTTCACCGAAGGCAGACAAAAAAAAGACCAACCACAAAAGGCGTGATTGGCCGTTTATAAGTGCGAACAAAACTGTTCACTAACAACGTCAGTTGGCTAGGTGACCCTGGGTTTACAAGGGTCGGACTCATATATGCACTTTGTGTGCCAACTTTTAAATTGGCCTAAAAATAGAGTTATAGGGCAAATTGCAGGCAGTTTAATTACAACTAAGCACATAATCGAGTGACAGAATGCAAAATCTTTTGCATTCTGCGAAGGGTTGGTTTTTAAAATGCAAATCAAACATGTTTGGGCATGAGCTGTCGCCGGTTAGCGGCATACATTCGTTGGTCTGCAAGCTTAAACATACCATCAGGATTGACGAAATACGGGTTATATAATGCGTAGTCAATGCTTGGTTGCAGTAAAATCCGTTTATCTTCATAAACAATCAGGGTTGAGAGATGTGGCTTAACATGCTTTCTGTAGAGTACTAGTAGCGGTTTGGGTGGAGTTTGTCGCTGCTGTTGAGTCAGATCTTGGCGAAGATCATTATGAGCATATTGATCAGTATGCTTAGCTAAAATAGCCATGAGAATGTCGACTCTGCAGTTTTGTTATGAAGAGTTTAGCGGTTTCTCACCATTCAACTCATCATATTTGTACTGTTAGTCTGGTAAAAATTCACACAAATAAGCAGTTGCGACCTCTACTTGTAGATCAAAAGAGGAATTTCCCGCTACTTCAAAGCGTTCACCGTTATTGAAGGTGATCCAATCTGGGTCATTGACACGTTTAACTATCAGTCTACCTTTTACCACCGTCATACGCTCTGGCGCACCTGTTCCAAAGGTGTAGTGGCCTGGAGCCATAACACCAATCGTACTTTCACCATCTTGCTGCTTAAATCCTAATGACTTCACTTGGCCATCAAAATATACATTTTCCTTAATCATGCCATTTTCCTGTTGAGTGTTGAGCGTTAAGTGATACCACTGCATTAGTGGAACCCGATTTTTAACCTATGCTGATCAGTTGTTCAACCCCTGACCATGCTCTGGTCATAATTAAATCGCTTTTATGGCATCACTCACTGATCAATTAAGCGCATTTAATTCCAAACTAACCGATATCTTTGCGCTTTAGATCACGCTTTTACCGTATGGCTTTTGCGATGGGAGAAGGGAGGCAACATTATCAATGCGAAGGTCGTTATCGTTTATTCTGCATTAAACGATAACAGTTTATTTTTCATTATGTTTATTATTCAACCAAGTGAATTTATGGCAAAAAAATGGGTCGTTAAAACGGTATTTTGGTCTTCTCTGGTCATCTTAGGCAGCATATTTGCTACTTTGCTGTATGTGAGCTACCAAGATTACGTTAATCCCAAACATGTGTTTGGAACTTGGATTGAGATCGGGGCTCCCAGCTATCAAACCGAGGTCTTGCGTTTTAATGAGCAAGGTGTGTTTCGTAATGATCGTTTGATCAGTACTCAGTTTAAATTTGATGGTGTGAAGATCACGATTGATACTGGTAGCGGCACCTTCATTTATGAGTTGACCGGAAACGTCAATTCTCCACAGCTCAAACGTCTCGTGCCTGTCAACCCGTTACAACGCTTTATCCGAGCTGGCTATGAGCATACCGTTAATGATCAGGGCTCTCATGCCGCGCAGGTTAGGCGCGCGGCATTATACGACCATTTTAATGAATAATATGTCTTACTTAACCATCAATCACTGAGCCTAGAATTGACGTGCAATAACGGCTCTTGGTCAGTTTACTTATTGGTTATTTACGCAATGCATTCAGTTTAGCTTGAGCAAGACCAAACACCGTATCGACGGGATAGCTACCATCTTCGGTCGGTAAACCTGCGGGTTTTCCTGTAAAAATCTCGATCGCTTCTGTCACATGTTCAATTGCCCAAATATGGAATTCACCTTTTTCCACCGCTTTAACAATATCGGCACGCAACATTAAGTTATGCATATTAGAGCGAGGAATAATCACCCCTTGGCTATTATGGCGACGTTTAATCGCGCAGACATCAAAGAAACCTTCAATTTTCTCGTTTAACCCACCAATCGGTTGTGATTCACCAAATTGGTTCATTGAGCCAGTAATCGCGATATCTTGCCGATTCGGTTGCTTGGAGAATGCCGAAACAATCGCACAAAACTCCGCCATGCTGGCACTGTCACCATCAACTCCGCCATAGGATTGTTCAAAGGTAATTGTGGTAGTTAACGGAATATGTGCGGTACGACCAAAGACAGAACTAAGATAAGCCGATAAAATCATTACCCCCTTGGAATGGATGCTGCCGCCAAGATCCACATTACGTTCAATATCAATAATTTCGCCTTCACCATAGGAAGTCGTCGCGGTGATCCGATTGGGCATGCCAAACATATGATCGCAAGTGGCTAACACGGATAATGCGTTGACTTGGCCCACTGCACTGCCTTCGGTTTGAATCAGCGTAGTTCCATTGACGAAGCTCTCCATCATTGTTTGTTGCAGACGATTGACCCGCAATTCTTGGTTACGTAACGCTTCTTCAACATGGCTTTGGCGGATTAGATTGGCATTGGCTTGCTTGGCGACATAGTTAGATTCGCGTAGCAAATTGGCAATATGTGCCGAATGTAACGACAATTTCGTTTGATCGCCGGTAGTGCGCGAGCTGTGTTCGATGATGCGGGCGATCGCTTTACGATCGCAATGCAGCATATTGGCATCGTGCACTATGCTAGATATAAAACGCGCATAGTGCAGCTCCGAATCGGCATTGCGTGGCATTTCATCAGCAAAATCGGCAGTTACCCGAAATAGTTCGCTAAATTCAGGATCATAATGAGTAAGTAATTCATAGGTCCGATAATCACCAAACAAAATAATTTTGACATCGAGCGGGATCGGCTCGGGATCAAGTGATACCGTTCCAGTTAATGTGACTTCTTTTTCTAATGAGGTGAAGCTGAGCTGACGTGAGCGCAGAGCACGCTTTAAACCATCCCAAACATAGGGCTGTTCAAGCACTTTTACTGCATCCATTAACAGCACACCACCATTGGCTTTATGCAAACTACCCGGGCGAATCAAGGAAAAATCGGTGAAGACGGTCCCTTTGTAGGTCGCGGTTTCCACATAACCAAACAGTGAATGATAGCTAGGGCTCTCTTCAACCACTATTGGGAATTCATCGGCATTACGGCTTACTAATAAATTCACTTTATAACGGCGAGGAAGTTTTTTATCCAAAGAGGCGTTGGCGATTTCACCTTGATCGTTGGTTTCATCTAAGAAAATATCGACATTTTCTACAATATCTTTCTGTAAGTCGGTCAAATAGGCTTTGATTTCAGGGATTTTTGAATAGTCCAATTTCAACTGCTTGATAAAATGGGTAATCACGTCCAGCGTTACTTCATCATTCAATTTTTTGATTTTTTCGCTGTATGACTCTTCCCATTCCGTAAGTTGACGGACCATATTACGCAGGCTCACCTCGAGTTCATCGATGGTATGACAAAAATGCTCCTGCTCTCGTTTGGAGAGTGCATCAAATGTCGCTTCGGTGTGCATCTCCTCACCATTTAAAGCAACAAATTGATACTCTCCTTGCGCAGTCAAAGTTAAACTGACACCACGATCTTTGGCACTACGGGTAATGTTTGCCAGTTCACTTTCTTGTTTTTGGGTCAGTTGGTTTTTGAGCTTTTCGGTACGACTAAAATAGATTTCGTTATCAAAGGCTAAGGGAATCGCGGTTACCAATTTACTCATCAATTTTTCAATATCTTGGCGAAATTTAAGGCCGATCCCGCAGGGCAGTTTGAGTACATTGGGTACGCGGATATCATCAAAATTGGCTACATAACACCAATCATACAGCTGACTTGCATCATGTTGATGGTGACTGAGATAGCGTAAAATCATGGTGCGCTTACCCAATCCATTGTGGCCAATTGCGTAGATGTTATAGCCCTTTTCTTTAATCGACATGGCAAATTCGACGGCTTTTTGTGCGCGTTGTTGCCCAACGATTTGATCAATCGGAGCCAGTTCCTTAGTTGACTTACAGGCTAAATTTTCTAGTTTTGCTACTTGGTAGAGTTGCTCAAAACTCAGATGCTGAATCGCCATCAATGCACTCCTATTGTCGAGGTGGGGTTGGGAATATCTCACTTAAGTGTAGAGATAAATCATTGTCTTTTTAGTGATTTATTACCAATTTAAATAAGTTTCAGCCCAAAAGTTAGCGTATAAATCGTTATTGGCAAGTGTATTGAACCGATTGCCATCCAGTGATCTTTTAAGTCAACAATTACTTAACTCGATAATATGCAATAGAATTTTTGGTGATTCATATTAGCTTCACAAACGCGGTCTATACTGAGCTGTAGGTGAATACGCTTGGTGCGTTTTCGCTGATTTGACCATGGCATAGCTGTCAATTCGGTTTGGCCGCCGACCTTAAAAAACTCGCTCGATAAAGAGCGAGTTTTTTATTGCTACCAATAGAGCGTACATGCGATCTGGCATCTTGCAACAAAGCATTAAGCGCTGAGTAATCCGCTTTGATAAAGTCGTTGCCATTCTTGCACTGCAATTTTATCGGCCACGGTTTCGACTGCACTAGTGCTCAGCGGTTGCCAAAATACTTCATCGGCTTCATGACACGCAATTTCTCCTTGCCACTCGGTGACAACGTAATAGTGCAGCAATTGCAGCTCAAGTTGGGTCGGATGATAGAGCGAGCAGAGATACCCAAAGCGTGTCGCCTCAATGCCTAATTCCTCTTGCACTTCACGCAGCAGGGCTTGTGCCTGGTTTTCTCCCGCTTCAATATGGCCACCCGGAATGGCAACAATATTGGGATCGCAAGTTTTGCTGGCGGAGCGGCGCTCCAGCAATCCTTGATTTTGTTTGATCAGCAAGAACGAAACACATTCGGCGATCGGTAACTGAGTGGCTAACGGTTTGACAATCGACATATTTTCCTCAAATTAACGGTGAGTTAAGTCTGTTTTTTTTAGGTAAGGTGAGTGGCAAAACGGGTCCAACCCATCAGCAATAGCCCAGCAAACATCAGCCAAACTGATGTTGCGCCAAGCAAAGTCGCGGTTAGGCTGTAACGATAGCTAAAATAATAAACAGCGAGCAAATAAGCTGCGTATGGGATCAGCGAATAAAGGCCGAATAGTGCGGTGATCCGTAAATCTTGCATCGTCCGTTCTGTGCCCATGATGTAGTGGGCGATCAAGGCAAAAGTGGGAAACAGGGGGACTAATCCGGCAATAAAAAAATTTTTGCTTTTGGATAATAAAGCAATCATCAATACCGCTAATGCACCCAGTAGGCATTTGATAAACAGGCTCGCCATGACATTTCCTTTGAGAAGCGAGATAAGATGCTCTCACTATAAAACAGCGAAGGATCAAGGTGAACTAGCAATTGAGCCATCTGTAGTTTTGGTTGGCAAATTTTTCGCGTGTAAAAACAACCAACTTAAGTCACCATTCAACCATCCGTATAATTGGCAAAGTTTTAATTAAGTCACCAGTTGAATAAGACGGTGAATTGAGGAATGGCATGAAATTAGGCAAACGGCTAACCCGGTTAGTTCAGCAAGTCAATCGACACTATGATCACATTTGGGATTGCTGCTGCGATCATGGCTTACTCGGCGCCGCATTACTTAAGCAACATCCGCACAGCTGCGTGCATTTTGTCGATATCGTGCCGCAGCTGATGGAAAAGGTAACGCGCGATTTAACCGATTTTTTTCCAGCAGCTTCAGACTTAGCTCGTTGGCATACCTATTGTATTGATGTGCGCGATTTGCCATTAGCAGCACATGCTGGATCGCAGCTGGTGATTATTGCTGGAGTCGGTGGTGATTTGATGAGTGAATTTATCACTGAGCTGGTTAAACGCCATCCGACATTGAGCTTAGATCTGCTGCTGTGTCCAGTACATCACACGTATACATTGCGTGAACAGTTAATCAATCTTGGTGCTGAGTTGCACAGTGAGCATTTGTTGGAAGAAAATCAGCGGATTTATGAGCTGTTGCATGTGCAAATTAACCGCGCCTCGGCCGCCATTGAGCATCCGCTCTCTTTAACTGGCAAAGCGTTGTGGCACACCGACAACCAAGTGCAGCAAAAAATAGCGCAGCGCTATTTACAACAATTACAGCATCATTATCAACGCAAAGCTCAAGGCGGTGATAGGGCTGCCGAGCAGCGCAGGCAAGCGTATCAGCAGGTCATTATCCCGCATACTCACGGCTTAAATGACTAAGTGCTGGTTCAAAAAAAGCACTGAGCTAGGCGGTTGACCCAGCTCAGTGTTTATTTGGTATCAGATTGTTGCAGTATCAAACCGTAGCAAATGGCGCACAACTTGCAGCGATATTGGCCCATTCAGCGCGTACAGTGGCACCATGCAACGAAATCCCGGTAGCATCTTGTGGGGTAAAGATGCGACTTGTCATCACATGTTCACCTTGGTTGATGAAAATTTCCAGTGAGGATTGATCGGCGAGAATGTATAGCTCGACATTTGCGCTGCTCAGTGAAAGTTCGCGAATCGTATCACCTTGACGGATCTGGGTTGCTGAGCGGTCAAGGCGCAGTACTTGTTGCTCGGCATCTAACGTCAATCGGACCTGATAGTGTGCGTTTTGCATTAAGCGCAATTCACAGCCCCAGGGCAGAGTCACTTTAAGGGCAAAGCTTTTGCTTTGCATGTCAGTGACAATGTCACTTAAAAGTAGTGATTGCTGGGCATGCATTAGCGTTTGTAGCTCACGCAATGGCTGTTGATAAAGCCGGTCATTGCGCCACTCTAATTCACGCAGTGCCGTGAGTTGATGAATCCAACCTTGGTCGCAAGTGGGATGCTGCAGTTCATCGGGCAAGCCCATCCACGCGCAGAGTACACGACGCCCATCGGCAGTTTGAGCGCTTTGCGGAGCATAAAAATCAAACCCTTCATCCAAAGGCCAACCTTGGTGGAAGGCGACTTCACCTTGCGGATTTTGGGTCACCCGGAAAATCCGATTTTGATGTTGAATCGTGTGATGAGGATTGTCTGACTTGATCCCTTGTGGACCAAATACCAAGAAACGCTCACCTTGTAGTTCAAACCAATCAGGACACTCCCACATATAACCATAGTCGCCGAGTTCATCCCCATACAGCTTATCAAAGTGCCAATTGAGTAAATCATGGGAGCGGTAAATCGCCAGTCGTCCTTGATGCTGCAGCGTTTGAGCTCCCAGTAACATTTGCCAATCGCCTTGGCGGCCAATTACTTTGGGGTCGCGAATATGTTCAGTTACACCAGTAGGTAACGAGCGGATCATCGGCCCGAGTTTTTCAAACTCTCCGCAATCATTCATGCGGGCTGCACACTGCATCGTTTGCCGTTGGCGATCGACCCCTAAGCGGGTGTTGCCAGTATAGAATAACCATAAATTTTTTTGATCACTGACCGCATGACCGGAGAAAACGCCATGGCTATCAAACCAATCGGCAGGGGTTAGAGCGACCGATTGCCACTGCCAATCGACTAAATCAGCACTGGTAAGATGGACCCAATATTTATCTTGATGTTGGCAGGCAAAAGGTGACCATTGATAAAAAAGGTGATATTGCCCTTGATGGTAAATAAAACCGTTGGGGTCATTGAGCAGCCCTTGTGGTGGAGAGATGTGCCATTGGGGGCGATAAGGGCTTGCCACCGCACGTTGATAAGGTAAGGTCTGCGCTTTTTGGCGCTGAGCAATAATTAAACCAATCTCGGCTAACTGCTGATCAGAGATAGAAGCATTACGTGGGATGGAAATCTGCCATTCGCCAAGTACCGATTGCAGATCAATTTCGTCGATTGCTAATTCATCAGTTGTTAAGGGCGCGCCGCGTAGAGCTAAAGCCACGCGACCTTGCGGGGCTAAAATCCGTGTGACGTTGTCGATTCCACCGGCATATGCGAGCAGTTTTTCTAATAACATTGACTTACCTTACCATCAAAAATGTCGGGAACGTTCTCAATTTAGCGTCCCCAAACCGGTAAAGCAAGTTTTTCGTGATCACACAGGGCAAGTTTCCCGTTGAATATTTTGGAAGGTCAGCACCACTTTACTCATTTCTTGTCCACGACCCGCAATCCGCTCCAACAGCATTTTCGCTGCATTTTCGCCAGCTTTATCAAATGCATAGTTAAAAGTTGCCAATGGTGGTGTACTCACATAAGCCAACTCATCATTGCCCACCCCAAGCAATTTAATTTGCTGGCCAACCTGAACGCCGAGCTCTTGCAGCGCTTTAATTGCGCCAATCGCCAGTCGGTCAGTTGCGCAGAATAGGCCATCAAGCTGTGGGTGATCTTGATAGGCTTGTTTGGCCATTTGATAACCGGAGTGCAGCGAAAAATCTCCGCGCCTATGAAAAAGCAGTTCTAATTGATGAAAGGCGAGGGCTTGTTCTAAGCCTTGTGAGCGCAGTACATCGACTGCGATATCATCACTTTGCACACCAATAAAACCAATATGCTGACATCCGGCAGTGACTAAGCGTTGTCCGGCCTCAAAACCCACTCGATGATCGTCGTGCACTATGCTCGGAATGTTATATAACGAGCCGTCTTGTCCCACCAACACCACCGGAACGGCTGATTGCTGAATCGCTTCGACTAGAGGCTTATCAAGGTGCGTCGCATAAAAGACAATGCCTTCGACTCTTTTTTGGTTAAATATTTGAATATATTCGATTTCTTTTGCATGCACTTGATGGGTGTTGGCCAATAGCACATGCTTGCCTGCTTGTTCGAAAATGGCCGTTAGTCCATCTACTCCTTGCGCAGTGGCATGAGAAGAAACACGGGGTACAATCACACCAATCAAATTGGTGGTTTGTGATTTGAGATCTTTTGCGACTTGATTAACGACATAACCACATTGCTTAACTGCCTGTAACACCTTGATTTTTGTAGATTGTTTAACGCCGTATTCATCATTAATAACACGAGAAACGGTAGATTTAGAAACACCCGCTAAACGGGCAACATCATGCAAACTGGCCATAGAGCATCCTGAAGGCGCAAAATTGGGATTGATTGCAGAAATAGAGACTACAAACAAATGAGTAATCGCATTTTAACCCTGTTTCATGCGGCATCCTTAGTAAATTTGGCGATCTTATTCACATTTTGATGGTATTGATTTTGACCACAACTCAGAAACAGACAAGAATGATCTTGCAAACGTTCCCAATTGATATGGCAAACGGCCTATTTTCAATTGAACAAAAATAAATACCGGGGTGAGTTATGGACTATCCAGTCATAGCAAAACAACTTCTAGATAGCTTGGGTGGCAAAAGCAATATTCAAGCACTTGCGCATTGTGCGACTCGTCTACGTTTAGTGTTAAAAGATGAAACGCAACTCGATGAAAGCGCCATCGAATCACTGCCAGGCGTGAAAGGACAATTCAAAGTTGCAGGGCAGTATCAAATCATTTTTGGCTCAGGCATTGTGAACCAAGTCTATGCTGAAATGGCTAAATTAACTGGGTTAGCTGACATGTCAACCAATGATGTGGCTTCGGTTGGTGCAGAAAAACAGAACTGGGCGCAACGGGCGGTGAAAGGTTTATCGGATATTTTTGTGCCGATTATTCCTGCCATTGTGGCTGGTGGTCTGTTAATGGGGTTATTCAATGTACTTACGGCCACCGGTTTATTCATTGAAGGGCAATCACTGATTGATGCTAATCCTGGATTGGCTGATTTAGCCAGCATGATCAACACCTTTGCCAATGCTCCGTTTGTCTATCTGCCAGTATTACTTGCGTTCTCAGCCTCACGTAAATTTGGCGGTAATCCGTTTTTAGGCGCCGCACTTGGCATGCTGATGGTACACCCAGATCTGCTTAATGGCTGGGGGTTTGGCAGTGCATCGGTATCGGGCACAGTGCCAACTTGGAATATTCTTGGTTTTGCTATTGAGAAAGTGGGTTATCAAGGTTCGGTGCTACCGGTACTGGTATCGGCTTTCATTTTAGCCAAAATTGAAAATGGTCTGCGTAAAATTGTGCCTTCAGTGTTGGATAACCTACTGACACCAATGTTGGCAATTTTTATCACCGGTTTTCTCACCTTCACCTTGGTCGGCCCACTGACTCGTGATATTGGCTTCATGCTCGGAGATGCGCTAAATTGGCTCTATGATTCAGCAGGCTTTATCGGTGGTGGTTTATTTGGTTTCATCTATGCGCCTTTTGTGATCACTGGCATGCACCACAGCTTCATTGCCATCGAAACGCAATTATTGGCCGACATTATCACCACTGGTGGAACCTTTATCTTCCCGATTGCGGCTATGTCAAATGTTGCTCAGGGTGCCGCAGCGTTAGCGGTGGGCGTGATGACCAAAGAGAGTAAACTCAAAGGGATTGCGATTCCATCTGGTATCACCGCATTATTGGGTATTACCGAACCTGCAATGTTTGGTGTTAATTTGAAGCTGCGTTATCCGTTTATTGCAGCGATTTGTGGTTCGGCTTTGGCAAGTGCTTTCATTACGTTATTTAATGTCAAAGCTCAAGCTTTAGGCGCGGCAGGCTTGCCTGGGATCATTTCGATTACTCCACAGCAAATTGGCTACTATATTGTTGGGATGGTGATTGCTTTTGTCGCCGCATTTGGTTTGACTTTCTTACTTGGGCTACGTGAGCAGGCCAAGCAAGGGGTTCAGGTAATGGCGTAACTTCCCCCTATGAAGTACGCAAGCCCACTGATTGAGTGGGCTTTTTTTTGCCTAAAATGCAAGGAGCGCTAATGCGCTCCTTGCATAGTTGCTTGGCCATTTACCGCTTTTGATCAACAAGATCCTAGGTGATTGGCTTATTGGGCAAACACGTCTTTAAAATCACGTTTAAGGATTGGGTCACGGCGTGCTTTTTTGATCTGTTTAACCATGTCTTTAACACAGTTGTGCAGCACTTGATCCAGCAACTGAGCCCGATAGGCCTCTTTATCTTGCTCGCTCATCTCTTTAGGAAGATTCAAGGTTGGGAACTCTTCCATGACATTAAGCCCAGCAAAAGCTTGGCTAACGGAAATCAGTGCATGAAACTGTTCAAAATTATCCAGAATGTTTTGTGCGCTGGCTGGCAGTGAGTTCCAGGATTCACGAACCACTTCTTCAGAGACTTCATGAATCGAAGTTACCATGTGATACATTGCTTCTGGCACTTGATCAAACTCTAGAACTTGGCGCAGTTCTGGTGAGATGGATGCTAAGTCCACTGCTGGTGTTTCGGTTGGGGTTGTCTCAGACATGGAAAATTCTCATTACAGTGAAAAATGCCATGCTAGGAAGTTATCAAAAAATGTCAATACAACCGCGTAAAATAGGCGTTGTCTGCACATTTAACGCGCTTTGTTGCATCAATTTTTGCACACTTAGCCTAAACGCTGGTTGCTCTATCAATAAAATGAGATTTGAGCCAGAATCAAGCGAATAGCGATGGCAATCATGAAGCCCAATCGATTTTAATTGACTACGGATTGGTGGCGTTTCAGATAAAAAATTGTGTTAGCATCGGCCAAAAGCTTAGGTTTAAGGCGATTTAACTGTCTGTATGATTGGTTATTTATACCATCACATCTAAGTTTGATATGGAATAGGATAAGATAACATGCTGAGGGAGAGAGCGATGCGCAGTTACAAAGCGATAGGATTAGGTATCCTGCTGGTGTTATCTAGCCAGATAAGCTGGGCCAATGTGGTCGAAACCACTCGGCTGGTTGGGTTTGGGCAAGCCAAATATCCTGCCAATTTTGCGCATTTTGATTATGTAAATCCACAGGCGCCCAAATATGGCAAAGTCACCTTTGGCGAATTAGGCACATACGATAACTTTAACCGTTTTGCATCTCGTGGGGTAGCCGCCGCCAATAGCGAAGAATTGTATGATCCACTCATGTTCTCACCGGCGGATGAAATCGACTCATACTATCCGCTGATTGCCAGTAAAATTCGCTACTCTGATGATTTCACTTGGTTGGAAATTGATCTTAATCCACTGGCACGCTTTCATGATCAACAGCCCATTACAGCGCAAGATGTGGAATTTACCTTTGATAAATTTATGAGCGAAGGGGTCGCGCAATATCGGGTGTACTACAAAGATGTAAAGTCAGTGCGGGCGATTGCTGAACGAACAGTCCGCATCGAAATGCAGCAACCTAACCGTGAACAACTGTTTAGCCTCGCACAATCAACCCGCGTGTTACCCAAACATTTCTGGCAAGATAAAAATCTGGCCGAACCACTCAATCAGCCACCAATTGGTAGTGGCGCCTATCAAATTGTGGCTTTCAAACCTGGGCAAAGCGTGACCTATCAGCTCGATCCAAATTATTGGGCGAAAGATTTACCGGTCAACGTGGGTCGGCATAATTTTGCACAAATTCAGTATGATTATTATCGTGACGATACGGTGATGCTGGAAGCTTTTAAAGCGGGAGAGTTTGACCTACGCCAAGAGAATCAAGCTAAATTTTGGGCAACCGCCTATACCGGCAGTCATTTTGATCAAGGATTGATCAAGAAAGAGCAAATTGCTCATCAGGCCCCCGCAGCTACCCAAGGATTTATTTTCAACACTCAGCGCCCGGTGTTCCAAGATGTTCGAGTGCGTGAAGCGTTAAATTACGCCTTAGATTTTGAGTGGATGAATAAGAACCTGTTTTATGATCAATACCAGCGCACTCGCAGCTATTTCCAAAATACTGAATATGCCGCGCAACAACTGCCGGATGCCGCTGAGTTAGCGATTTTATTGCCCTATAAAGAGAGTGTGCCAGCCCGCGTTTTTAGTGAGGTGTATCAACCACCGGTGACCGATGGTAGCGGGCGGATCCGCCAACAGATGCGTAAGGCATTTGCCTTACTGAAAGAGGCCGGGTGGGAGTTGAATAATAAGGTGATGACCCATACCCAAACCGGTCAACCACTGCGTTTTGAGTTGCTGATTTACAGCCCAACCGCGGAGCGAATTGCCATTCCGCTGCAAAAAAATCTGCAATTAATGGGGATCGAGATGAAGATCCGCACGGTCGATACCACCCAGTACACGAAACGGTTACGTGATCGTGACTTTGATATGATTTCACATGGTTACAGTGCGAATCCCTATCCGAGTCCCAATTTATTGATTGTGTGGAATTCACATTATATGGATTCCACTTACAACACCGCCGCGGCAAATGATCCGGTGCTTGATGCTCTCACCGAGCAAATCGCAACGAGTCAGCAAGATACCATTAAGCTGCGCGCGTTAGGACGAGCGCTCGATCGAGTATTGCAATGGAATTTCTACCTGATCCCACAATGGCATTTAAGCATGTATCGGGTGGCGATGTGGGATAAATTCGGCCGTCCAACGCAATTGCCTAAATATTCTTTAGGCTTAGACACTTGGTGGATAGACCAACAAAAAGCGCAGCGTTTGCCGGAAAAACGGCGTTAGGAGGCGTAATGCTGAGTTATATTGCACGCCGTATACTGCTGGTGGTGCCGACCTTATGGGCGATTATCACCATTAACTTTTTTATCATTCAAATTGCCCCAGGCGGTCCAGTTGAGCAAGCGATCGCCCAGCTGGAAGGCAACACTTCTGGTTTAATGGAGCGTTTTAGTGGTGGCGGCCAAGAGGTCACCGCCACTACGGACGCGACAGTGAGTGGCTATAAAGGTTCAAGGGGACTAGACCCAGAGGTGGTGGCAGAAATCACTCGTCGGTTTGGGTTTGATAAACCATTGCACCAGCGTTATTGGCAGATGCTGAAAGATTACGCCAGTTTTAATTTTGGTGAGAGTCTGTTTCGTGGTGGCAACGTGATTGATTTGATCATTCAACGCTTGCCCGTTTCGATCTCGCTTGGGCTTTGGAGCACCTTACTGATTTACCTTATTTCAATCCCACTGGGCATCAGCAAAGCGATCCATCACGGTTCACGATTTGATATTTGGTCGAGTGCGTTGGTGATCATCGGCTATGCCATTCCTGGTTTTCTGTTTGCGCTGATGTTGATCATTGTATTTGCCAGCGGCAACTATTTCAGTTGGTTTCCACTGCGTGGATTGGTCTCCGATAATTTTGCCGCGTTACCTTGGTACCAACAAATTTTTGATTATTTTTGGCATCTTACCTTACCTACATTGGCAATGGTGATCGGCGGTTTTGCCACCTTAAGTATGCTGACCAAAAACTCGTTTTTGGATGAAATCAATAAGCAATATGTGGTGACTGCACGGGCTAAAGGGTTGGATGAGCGAGCGATCCTCTATCGTCATGTGTTTCGTAATGCAATGTTGATCATTATTGCCGGTTTTCCAAGTGCGTTTATCAGTATTTTCTTTACTGGCTCAATGCTGATTGAAGTGATGTTCTCATTGGAAGGGATAGGTCTACTCGGCTTTGAGGCCACCATCCAACGCGATTATCCGCTGGTGTTTAGCTCTTTGTATATTATGACCCTGCTCGGATTACTGCTGAGTATTATTTCAGACCTGACTTACATGTGGGTCGATCCACGTATCGATTTTGAGGCTCGCGGATGAAAATGTGGCAAAAAATACAACCCGCGCCCAATCCGTTAACCCAAGCGCGCTGGGCTCGATTTAACGCTAATCGGCGTGGTGTGTGGTCATTATGGATTTTCTTACTATTGCTGGTGATAAGTCTATTTGCTGAGTTGATCGCCAATGATAAGCCACTGCTGATCCACTACCAAGGACGCTGGTATACGCCGATTTTTCAAACTTATAGCGAGACCGAGTTCGGCGGAGAATTTGCTACCGCTGCCGATTATACCGATCCATTCGTCATTGAATTGATAGAAGAGCAAGGGACGATTATTTGGCCAGTGATCCGCTTTCACTATGACACCATCAACTTCAATCTGGCTGGCAGCGCACCATCAGCACCTGATGCGGTCAATTGGCTGGGTACCGATGATAAAGGTCGTGATGTATTAGCGCGGATCATCTATGGCTTTCGGATCTCGATCGTGTTTGGTTTTATATTAACGCTGATCTCCTCCCTGATTGGCGTGCTGATTGGCGCGGTGCAAGGTTATTACGGCGGCTGGTTAGATCTGCTCGGTCAGCGTTTTATTGAGGTTTGGTCAGGGATGCCGACTTTGTTTCTATTGATCATTTTATCGAGTTTTGTTGAAGCTAATTTTTGGTGGTTACTTGGCATCATGGTACTGTTTAACTGGATGAGTTTAGTGGGTGTCGTGCGTGCCGAGTTTTTACGCTGCCGTAACTTTGATTATGTGCGGGCAGCACAGGCGCTGGGGGTCAGTGATTTACGGATCATGCTACGCCATATGTTACCGAATGCGATGGTAGCGTCATTGACTATGATGCCATTTATCCTCTCTGGCTCGGTCACTACTTTGACTTCGTTAGATTTTCTTGGTTTTGGTTTGCCTGCCGGCTCGCCATCGCTAGGGGAATTGCTCGCGCAAGGTAAAGCGAATTTGCAAGCACCTTGGCTTGGTTTATCGGCGTTTATCGTACTATCACTGATGCTGAGCTTATTGGTTTTTATTGGTGAAGCGGTGCGTGATGCCTTTGACCCTCATTTGCAACGGAGGGGCTAGTGAACGATTGGTTATTGAAGATTGATGATCTCTCGATCGGTTTTGGTGCGGCAGACAAAATACGCCCGGTGACAGAAGGGGTCAGCTTACAGATCGCGCGTGGCGAAACCTTAGCCTTGGTGGGCGAGAGTGGCTCGGGCAAGTCAGTGACGGCAAATGCGATTTTACGCCTACTTGGCAAAGGTTCGGCTCATTACTTAAATGGCCGTATTCAGTTTGCCGGGATTGATACGCTGCGCTGCTCAGAGCGAACACTGCGCGGATTACGAGGCGGGCGAATTGGCATGATTTTTCAAGAGCCAATGGTGTCACTCAATCCCTTACATAAAATTGGTCAACAGTTGGTGGAAACGTTAGCCATTCACCGTGGTTTACGCTCAGCGGCGGCACAGCAAATCGCATTAGAATGGCTCACCAAGGTCGGGATCCATCATCCACAAATTAAGCTTAATGCTTATCCACATCAACTTTCAGGTGGTGAACGTCAGCGGGTGATGATCGCGATGGCGCTGATCAATGAGCCTGAACTACTGATCGCCGATGAACCGACTACCGCGTTGGATGTGTCAGTGCAAGCCCAGATCTTGGCGCTATTGAAATCACTGCAACAAGAGCTTGGCATGGCGATGTTGTTTATTACCCATGATTTAAGCATAGTGCGCCAAATTGCAGATCGAGTGGCCGTAATGCAACAAGGTAAGCTAGTGGAAACCAATCATTGCCAAACACTTTTTGCCGCGCCACAGCATCCTTATACACAACAGTTGATCAACGCCGATCCTCGTGGGGCTCCAATTACGGCGGACATGAATGCCCCTACGTTATTACAGGTCGAAAATTTGCGAGTTTGGTTTCCCATCAAAGGCGGATTCTTTCAGCGCACACAAGGGTATAGCAAAGCCGTGACGGACGTTAATTTCACTTTAGTCAAAGGGCAATCGCTGGGCTTAGTCGGCGAAAGTGGTTCAGGAAAATCCACCACTGGTATGGCCATTTTAAAACTGCTCGCATCCCAAGGAGAAATTCGTTTTGCTGGAGAAGATTTGCAAAGGCTAGGGCGTAAGGAGATGTTGCCGTATCGCAGCAAAATGCAAGTGGTGTTTCAAGATCCTTATTCCGCGCTGAATCCGCGCATGTCGGTCGCTCAAGTGATTGGGGAGGGCTTGCGTGTTCATCGTCAGATGAATGAAGAGCAGATTGATCAAGCCATTTGTGCGGTCATGCAAGAGATGGGGTTGGATATCAGCACGCGGCATCGTTATCCGAATGAGTTTTCAGGTGGACAACGCCAGCGTATTGCGATTGCTCGTGCGCTGATCCTTAAGCCCGAGTTTATTTTGCTCGATGAGCCGACTTCCTCACTTGATCGTACAGTGCAAGCACAAGTCTTGGATTTACTTAAACATCTGCAGCAAAAATACCAGTTAACTTATCTGTTTATCAGTCACGATTTAGCGGTGATCCGCGCAATGTGCCACCACACTATGGTGCTAAAGGCGGGAGCCATTGTCGAACAAGGGGAAACCCAACGCTTATTTGCTCAACCACAGCATCCGTATACACAACAGTTGGTGCGTCTTGCCTTGGCCTAAATGAAGCATAAAGGGTAGCTAGGCGAGTAAGTTGGGAATAGTGCATTAGTTTAAGTTATCTGAATCGGTAAAATTCGTCATTTTCTAACCACGCGGTGATTGACTAAAATTGAACCTAATAAAATAAGTAACCGATTCAACAGAGGCAAACATGGCTCAGCTAATGCAAATGGGGACCCTTGCGGCTCCAACCTCTAAGGATAGCAAGACCTACGCGGTTAACTTCAAAGGATTGATAGCTCACCTAGTCGACATTCTGTTTTTGGCAAATGCTCCACGTCATTACCAAGCGGACGAATTGTCAGCGCATCTTCAAAAAGATCTCGGCTTATACCGGTAAGTCACTCAGCGAGTGATTGACAGTAGATATCAATGGAAACGTCGGCCAATGGTCGGCGTTTTTGTTGCTTTGCCTACATCATTCTGGTGCAGATGATTAGCTTGTGTGCCTGAACGTAAAAAAATAACCCAAAGTCACTATTGAGGCACTTTGGGTTATACACATCATTAAGTCGCTGTTAAATCAGTCTGTACTTAAGAGTGATCATTTCTTACGGCAATATTCGGCAATGATATACATGGTTTGACCATTAACTTTGCCTTGGATGTGCTTTGGATCATCAGTCAGAGCGATACCACGCACAGCAGTGCCTTGTTTAATCACCATGCTTGAGCCTTTAACTGGCAGATCTTTGATAACAGTGACATCGTCACCTTTTTTCAGTTCGACACCATTCACATCGCGCGGCTTATCGGCATCATCATCCATACCAATTTCAGCCCATTTCGCCGTGTCTTCATCCAGATACATCATTTCAAGCAGATCGCCAGCCCAGCTTTGCGTTTCGGCAAGACGTTTTAGTTGACGCCATGCTTGTACTTGAACCGGTTGAACTTGGCTCCACATGCTGTCATTTAGGCAGCGCCAGTGGTTCGCGTCGACCGTCTCAGGGTTTTCGATTTGCCCTTTACAGGTATCACATAGCATAACCGCGTGATCAACTGTAACTAGTGTGTGCGGCGCAACCACAAAAGGAGAAAGAGGCGCTGGTGCGGCACATAGCTCGCATTGTGATTGACAGCGTTCAAGTAAAGTTGCTTCAGTAGACATGGTACCCACCTTGTAAAAATATGTAAGCGCGTATTATCCATTTTAAACTCAAAATTTAAAGGGATATCGCGAGATTTACCTTGTGTTGTGACTCGTGGTGGCAAATAAATGCGTTAATAGTCAAACAGTAAGGTATGTTAAACTTCCAATTTTCATGAATCGTTCACTTACGGTGATTAAGACATAATTGTCTTAAATTAGCAATGCACTTCGCATTATCAATCTTATGTTAAATGTAGTATTAAAACCACCAGCCTTTCTCTTGCCTATGATCCCCCGCTTAAATGGGATTAAACATAATAGGATTTACCATAAAATAGCTAATCATCATATTTATCATTGAGCAATGTTAAGTATGATGATTAGCGAATAACCATCAGCGGATCACCGCTTGATATTACGATTTCATGACTTGCTATAACGTTGCACAGCAAAACCTTTGGCAGATAATTCTGGTTTAACCCAGACTTGACTAAAATCAAACCAGCCCAGTGCATTGCATTTAGCATTTTGCAAAGCACCACACTGATCTTTGCTGATCCCTAACCAGCAATGGAACATTGGGATCAACTGTAGTTTTTCAATCAAGGACTTACCTAACTCTTTGGCCGGAAATACGCCCGATGAATTCGCACGCCAAGTATCAATTAGGCTCACCCACTGATTAAAATCCTCATTTTGGCTCATAAATTCAATATCCGAATAATTGAGTATCCATCCCGCTAAAGCCTCGTCACGATGATTAGCTATTCCCATCGCTTTGATCCAAATATCAACCTGTTCGGTTTCTAGTACGGTATGCTCATACTTAATAATGTTGACACTGATGCCATCTTGATTAAGCAGTTGCTTAATCGCACTGGCTACGGTGGGAAACATTGGATGCTGTGCATGATAAGCAATGGTGATTTGTTTTGCTTCTGGTGGGTATATCTTATGAGGCGGTGTTGAGTGATGGTACCAACCGGGTTTTAAACCATAAGCGGGCAAAACCCCAAGCTCAATAATCTTCTCTTCCGGTAATAGGCGAAATAGGTTTAGCGCACTGAGCCGCTCGGATAAATAACGCGCCCAATGTGCATCTTTGGCGACACCATTACGACGATTGAGCAGCAAATAAGTACAGCCGGGATCCAACTCCACCTCTTCTTCTGAAGATCCTCGCGCGGTTTTGATCGGATTGGATAAGCTGGGAAATACCATGGATGAGTGAACTTCATCAATCACCCAGACTTCGACTCTATCGAGTAATGGACGAAAGCCGAAATAGCCATCAAAGGCTTGTAATACTAAGCGTTTTTCATCATTTAATACCACTTTATAAGGACCAGTACCCACAGGCATTAAATCAAAATCTTGGTTGCGATCGGCATCGGCTGGAAGCATTTTGGCGCACACTTCGGCAAGCATTAACGGCAAATGTGCATCGGGTTTGTTTAAAAACACATCGACTGCCCAAGGATACGGCGCAGCGACTCGCTCGATATGGGCAAATAGATTCACCAATCGAAGTTGCCAAAGATTTTGCACCACCAATTCAGTCGTCAGTAAATTACCATTATGAAAACGCACCCCGGGACGTAAATAAAATCGCCAATGCGTCTCAGAAATCGCTTGCCAAGCATGGGCTAAATCCGGCTGTAATTGTTCCGCCTCATTTAAGCGAGTTAAGCCGCTGAACACCTGTTGAGCGATATGCTGCTCTGAACGGCGCATCATTTTTTGCGGATTGAGCATGGAAAGTGGACGATAGTATGGCAACCTGACCACTTGCAGTCCCTCTTGATGCTGTACCCCAAGATAGCTTTCAATCACTTGGGTTAATTTCGCGGCATCTTGATTCAGTGCTGCAAACGCTTGGCTTATTTTGCCTTCATTCAGGTAGCGGCGAGCGAGATTTTCACACACATCTGCCCGAGTACGTTTAAAGATTAATTGCGAGAGCTTGCCACGTCCTGGGGCGGGATGCCATTCAAGCCAACCCTCCTCTTCCATTTTATTGAGCACAATTCGCGCGTTACGCCGGGTACAAAATAGAATGTCTGTTACATCTTCTAATTGAGTTTCAACATCTTGTCCTTGAAAATGTTCGAACAATGTATCGAATTGAACACGTAGCCGAGGGCTGCTCATAAAGAGGAAATCTCATCTCAAGACTAATTGTCGATAGTTTCCCTATTTTTCGACATTGGAGCAAGTTGAGTACACAAACTTTTAAAGCACGTCACAAGCGAGCATATCCGCAATCGACCGCAGTTGAATTTCATCATCGAGTTTGATCGACCACTTGCTTTCACTACCATTGGCGATCATGACATTTGCGCCCTTGCCCATCAAGGTGATGGCATCAGCGTGAGCTTGTAAAGTTACCGAGTGACGATCAAGTCGCACCACAACTTCATGTACAGAGAGAATGATTTTTCCGCCACTAAATTGAATAACCACTTAAGCCTCTGTCATTGTGGATTGTGGACGAGAGCGTTTTACCGCCACAGTGAGGCGGCTGATACAAATTAATCGACCTTGCTGATCTTTGATCTCAATTTGCCACACTTGAGTGGAGATCCCGATATGCAGCGGAGTTGCCGTGCCAGTCACTATCCCCTCACGCATCGCGCGTATATGGTTAGCATTGATATCTAATCCAACGCAATAAGACTCCTCTCCCACACTGAAATTGGCGGCGATCGATCCTAAGGTTTCGGCTAATACCACTGAAGCACCACCGTGCAACATGCCTAATGGTTGATGGGTAAAATGACACACAGGCATGGTAGCGGAAAGACTCTGCTCGGTTAGCTCGCTATACACAATATTGAGATGCTCAATCAGGGTATGTTTTGAAGTGGCATTCAGTACTTCTAAGCTGATCGGTTTTTTCCAAATGGTCATACCGCTTCCTATCTAATCATCGGTTGCAGGTTGATGGGCTTTTTGGTGACGAATTTGCTGTGCGATTATTTTTATGGCTTCGGCGGTACTGATACCTTGCGCCATTAATTGTTGGATCTGTTCAACGGCGGCTTGCTGCTCAGCATGGGTTAACGTGGGTAGATCATCAAACATAAAATAGGCTCCTCAGCAGGGAGCCATACTATAAAGAGATGCTTAGTAACTGGCAAGGAAGTTAACGTAAGCCCCCATCGCGTTTTCATTGGTATAACTGGCGCCAATATCCAATTGGAAAAGATTCAGTGGTGATAAACCGACCCCTGCGGTCAAGGTTCCTTCGCTATTATCATAGGCAAGGTTTTTATTGTAGCCAGCCCGCAGTTTTAGCTGGCGCATCAGGTCAATTTCACCGCCAATGCGGATCATTTGCGTATTATCTTGGAAATTTTTGTAGCGCTTATCTTCGTTGAGATCGTAATCAACACTGAGTGTAAAGTAGTCTGCCACAATCCCCGCACCAATTGTGTATTGTGGCTTCATATCATAAGTGTATGCAATTGGCTTACCAGAGGCTGAAGAAGTAATGGTTTTGGTGGTAATTTCACGGGCAATTAAGTTATTTGCCGCAAGGCCAACGCGAAACGGGCCATAAAACCACAATGCACCCGCATCGATATTGAACATGGTTTCACCGGTGCCATTGTCGCGCAGATCTTTGATGTCATAGTTATCTAGACTGGCTTCATACACATAAGTGTAGACGCGCTGCAACTTAGGGCTGATACCAAACGCCATATGTTGGCCAAGGAAAGTTTGATATTTAGCCAGCGTGATCCCCAGTTCAGTGACACCAACCGATACCGCATGCACAGAACTTTTTTGAGCTTGTTGTAGCTGGCAGTTAAAGTCACTATCCGCACATGACCCCCCTTCGATAATGGGAGCGGCAAACGATTCGGTATAAGCTTTACCAAACACATTGGCAGAAATGAATTGGTTCGGAATGGCAAACGCTACCACCCCACCCAGCTCAGCATTCAGCACACTGCCTTGCATTGAGGTTAGCGTTTGATTGAGTTCACCTTGGTAATTTTCTTTACCACGCTTGATGATGTCCGACACTTTGTCTAAATCATTCACCAGGTCATTAGGGTCGTTATACGACAAGCCAATGCTAGGCAGAATCATACCTACGTCATCATTGCGGCGATAAATAGCCACTAGCGCAGGGTTATAAAATGGCCCGGTTAAAAAATTACCGGACACCACGCCAACCCCGCCCATGGCATCACCACGAGCTTCAATCGCATAATTAGCAGCAATAACCACGGGAGAAAGAAAAACTAATGAACAACCCACCGCCAGATTAATTTTTTTCATGGAAATAACGCGCCTATTCGTCTTTTTATTCTATAGCGGCATATTGTCCAATATCTTCAGCTATTCCTCTACATTAACATCGTACGTTTTACTAATAACTTGAGATTGCTCAATCGCAATCGGACCTTGCCAACGTTGCTGGATCATGGATACCGTTACAATGTAACGATCAGAGGGTAATGAAACATTCTCTAAATTGGTGGGGTAATCGGATTCATAGCTCTGATTCCAAATCTGCTTATAACTACCATCAATATGGTCAAAAACAGAAATGGATAATTTAGGCAATGGGCAGTGTGGATTAAGCAGTTGATTCTTTTGAATTTGCCACTCATCTTTTGAGGTCCAACGTACCACTTGTTTGGCAATGATATCGCCTAAAATAACCCAAGCACTCCATGATGACTGATCAGCGGCCGTAATATCGATGCGATATAATCCTGCGCCAAGCGGATTGCTCAAATTATAACGACGGGAATAGGTATAATTGGCTGGTGTGACGCTGTCACTACGATTAATCAAGGAACTATCGGTTGAAACCACTTTATCAACCCATTTCATCAAGCGGATATCAACGATGGGTACTTTGGTCTTCGTCTCAATCGCGACTTGATAGGCATCTCGGCCTGGACTTTGTACATCCACTCTTCTGATGGTAATTCCTTGAATCCATTCTGGAAAAGGCTTGTTATCCAGCCCGCGACCACAATCAACACTGAGTGATTGAATTAATAAGTTATTCAAATGTGTTGGTAAATTTTTATTTTTCTCAAGCTGCCATACTTCAACCAATGAGCTGAACATATTTTCCAGATCATTATTTAATAAATGTTGATGGGCTTGAGTTAGTGGCGTGTTTTTTTCAAACCAGCGGGTAACATTCGCCACAACCGGCGTGCTCAAGAACACGCCGGTTAGCAGTAATAGAGAGTTCACTCGAAACATGGTTAAGCTTTCATTTTATAGCCAACACCACGCAGTGTTTCGATCTCTAACCCCGGTAGTTTTTGGCGCAACTGTAAAACGTGAGTATCGACCGTGCGCGTGGTTGGAAAATGGTTATAACCCCAAACATGATCCAATAATTCGTCACGAGTAAACACTCGCCCTAAATTACTGGCTAAAAATAGCAACAGATCAAATTCGGTACGCGTCAAAGTAATTAATTCACCATTAAATAGGACCTCGCGAGTCGCCTTATCAATCATTAAGTTGGCGGTCACCACTTTGCTATCATCTTGCCCATTATCTGGTGAACGCAATTGGGCTCGAATACGTGCAAATAATTCGGCTTCTGCAAAAGGCTTAGTGAGATAGTCATTCGCTCCAGCATCAAGCCCGGTTACTTTATCTTTCACTGTCACTAAAGCCGTCAGTAGAATGACGGGAATGTCTTTGATTTTTTTCCAATCCCGTAAATGTTGAACTGAATCACCATCCGGTAATTGGCGATCAAGGATCACCAGATCGGCTTTGTTCCAATGCGGTTTCACATCGGCGATGGTTTCTGCGTGTAAACAGTCATAACCGGCTTGCTCTAAACTAACCAATAGACCATCTGCGAGGTTTTTATCATCTTCAACGAGAAGCAGTGTCTGTTTCACAAGGTATCTCCAAAATAAAGGTAGTCGGCGGACCTTCGAGTGACATTTTGCCCCCCATCCGTTCCACCATTGATTCGACAATCGTCAAACCGAGTCCTAAGCCGCTTTTACTGACAAACGGTTTGCGCAAATGACGCCAATCCCGGTGCGTTAGCGAGCCTTGATCAGTCACTTTAAAGGTGACTGAATGAGTTTGAGTGATGACTTCTAAAGTCACAGGTGCTACGCCATATTTGACCGCATTACGCAGTAAATTATCCATACATGCACCGAGCCAATACACATTGAGTTTAGCTGCAACATCTTGATTAATCTTTAAAGTAACGCTGCCGCTAAATTCTTCCTCAACTTTATACTGCAACCATTCCTCAACCGAAGGAACCCAATCTGAAGCTAAAGGTTGACTGTCGGACTGCAAATAGTCTTTGCTGGCTTCAGCCAGTTGGCGTAATCGTCGGGTGTCTTCACATAAGCGGCGAAACTCATCGTACAGAGACTCTGGTAACTGCTCAAATTCACGACGAAATCCTTCCACGGTCAGCGATAAACTCGCGATCGGGGTACGTAATTCATGAGTTAAAATCTGTAAAATCAGCATACGGCTGCGCATTTCTTGCCGTTTGTAATTCCAGCGATAAATTGACCAGCCAAGCACCAACAAAATATTGGCCAGCACCAAAATAATCATACTGGTACGCAGTAGCACTGAATGATCTTCGACATCCCAGCATAAATTGCCGCGCTGAATAAAACAGGTATTTTCCGCCGAGATCAGGCTATAGCTTAATCCGGCTTTATTGGTATTACTTAACCAAGTCTCCTCATTAAATAAGTAATAAATATCGCCTTTTCGCAACCATAATTGATCACCAACACCAAACATTGATGCGCCGCTAATCAAAGCATTGATCGAGTCTTCACTCATATTTTGTAAATGATACAGCAAGCTCCCTTCTACCGCTTTGGGGCGCTCTTGAATATGCATATAAGGCTGTAGTTTATCAAATTGAGCCGGGTATTTTTCAGCATAACGAACGGCATAGCTCCCCCCTCCTGGATGAATAAGGCCACTGCGTGCAAACCAACGAGGAGAAAGACTGGAGCCTTTACATAACGAACGAGTAAAAACTAAAGGCTCTGTGATCAGTGGACTGAGCGGCAACTTTCCGGTGCAATTTTGCGCTAATTTGTACAGTTGTTGAATATCTTTCAGTGGATACTCAGAGGTCTGCGGTAACATACTATCGGGCGTCAACAAGCGAGTGGGAAAATCCGTTTGAATTGAACGAATATCATAAGATGTGATGGCCGCATGATAATCAAACAGCGACACAAAAAGATCGATGCGCTCAGGGAGCGAATCGGCATAAACGGTGCTGGGTAAAATGGCTAAGTGTAAACTTGCCAATGTAACAATAAACGCTTTTATCAAGGGATAATGCTGTTTGACTTGGTATGCAAAAACTATAACGCATTATCGGATAAAGCGATATTAGAGTGTTATATTGATGTCAATAATGATCAACACAAAGACAAAGAAGCCAGCATAATGCTGGCTTCTCGATTCGATGGTGTGTGTGAAACTTATAGTGCCTTAGCTATTGCGTCGACACTCTCTTTCGCATCACCAAACAACATCATGGTGTTCTCTTTAAAGAACAGTGGATTTTGCACCCCAGCATAGCCGGTATTCATCGAACGTTTGAACACGATGACATTTTTCGCATTCCACACTTCCAATACTGGCATACCGGCAATCGGGCTGTTTGGATCCTCGAGTGCCGCTGGGTTAACCGTATCATTAGCACCGATCACCAATACGGTATCGGTGGCTGGGAAATCATCGTTGATTTCATCCATTTCCAATACAATGTCGTACGGTACTTTAGCTTCCGCTAACAGTACGTTCATATGACCAGGTAAGCGGCCGGCAACCGGATGGATGCCAAAACGAACTGTGATGCCTTGTGCACGCAGCTTTTCAGTGATTTCGTAAACTGGATATTGTGCTTGCGCAACCGCCATGCCATATCCAGGAGTAATGATCACCGACTTGGAGTTTTTCAACATGTCTGCGACTTCTTCCGCACTGGTTTCACGATGTTCACCTTGCTCTTCATCACTGCTGATCACCACTTCTTGGCCAAAGCCGCCCGCAATCACGCTGATGAAAGAGCGGTTCATCGCTTTACACATAATGTAAGACAGAATCGCACCAGAAGAACCAACCAGCGCACCCGTCACAATCAACAGATCGTTGGCCAGCATAAAACCAGCGGCAGCCGCTGCCCATCCTGAATAGGAGTTAAGCATGGAAACCACTACTGGCATATCCGCCCCACCAATTGAGGCCACTAAATGATAACCGAACGCAAAGGCGATTAAAGTCATCACCAGTAGTGCCATAATGCTGCCATCAACATTCACAAAGTGCACCAGCAGCAGAGCAGAGATCACTAATGCAGCCAAATTCAATTTGTGTTTGTGTGGCAGGTTCAATGGGGTGGATTTAATGATGCCACGCAGTTTGCCAAACGCGACAATCGAACCGGTAAATGTCACCGCACCGATGAAGATCCCTAAAAAGACCTCAACTAAATGGATCACATGTTCGGCGTGAGTTGCCGCTTGTGGTGCATCGATATAGCTATTAAAGCCAACCAATACTGCCGCCATACCCACAAAGCTGTGCAGTATCGCCACCAGCTCAGGCATTTCGGTCATTTCAACTTTTTTAGCGTAGTGGATACCAATCCCACCACCGATCACCATCGCCAGTAATACCCAAGCAATACCTTGCGCACTAGGGCTAAAAATTGTCGCCAGTAAGGCAATTGCCATACCGGCAATACCATAATAGTTACCCATGCGCGCGGATTCTTGCTTAGACAGCCCCGCCAAACTCATGATGAAAAATAAAGCAGCAACAATGTACGCTGCTTGTACTAATCCTGCAGACATTATGTACTCCTTTAGTTTCTACGGAACATTTCAAGCATACGTTTAGTGACAGTAAAGCCACCAAAAATGTTAATGCTTGCAATTAAAATAGCGATAAAGGCTAACACGGTGACAATCCCACTGCCTTGCCCAATTTGTAGTAACGCACCAACCACAATAATACCGGAGATGGCGTTAGTGACTGACATCAAAGGTGTATGCAATGCATGAGTAACGTTCCACACCACGTAGTAACCGACGACACACGCAAGGATAAATACGGTGAAATGGCCAAGAAAAGCCGCCGGTGCAACCGAGGCAACCCAGCCAAATAGACCGACACCCAGCGCAAAACCAGCCAGTTTTTTGATTGGTGAGGTTGGCTCAGGCTCTTTTTTCTGAGCTTTGACCGGTTGTTGTTTAACTTTTTGCTGAGGCTGAGCAGAAACTTGAATTGGCGGTGCAGGCCAAGTCACTTCACCTTGTTTAATCACCGTGACGCCACGCAACACCACATCGTCAAAATTAATCTCAATGTTGCCATCTTTTTCTTTGCACAGCAGTTTGAGCAGGTTAACTAAGTTGGTGGCATACAGTTGTGAAGATTGAGTTGGCAAGCGCCCAACCATGTCAGTGTAACCAATCACTTTGACGCCATTAGCGGTCGTGATCACCTGATCTTTCACGGTATATTCACAGTTACCACCGTTAGCCGCGGCCAAATCGACAATCACACTTCCCGCTTTCATACTGTCGACCATCGCTTTAGTGATCAGCGTTGGTGCTGGTTTACCTGGGATCAATGCGGTAGTGATAATAATATCGACGTCTTTCGCTTGAGCAGCATAAAGTTCAGCCGCTTTACGGTTAAACTCATCCGACATCTCTTTGGCATAGCCATCACCAGAGCCTGCGGTTTCTTGGAAATTGACTTCCAAAAATTCAGCGCCCATCGATTGTACTTGCTCTTTCACTTCAGGGCGCACGTCAAATGCACGAACAATCGCCCCTAGACTACCCGCCGCGCCAATCGCCGCTAAACCAGCCACACCTGCGCCAGCCACAAACACTTTCGCCGGTGGCACTTTACCGGCCGCCGTGATTTGACCAGTAAAGAAACGGCCAAACTCATGGGCCGCTTCAACAACCGCGCGATAGCCGGCAATATTGGCCATAGAAGACAACGCATCCAATGCTTGAGCGCGAGAAATACGCGGCACGGCGTCCATCGCGAGCACGTTGATATTTTTGCTCGCCAGCTTTTCCATCAACGCTGGATTTTGTGCCGGCCAAATAAAACTGATCAGCGTAGTGTCTGGTTTTAGAATGGCAATTTCTTCATCTAAAGGCGCATTAACTTTAAGGATCAATGGGCATGCCCACACCTCTTGCGTTGAAGCGATCGTCGCTCCGGCGGCGGCATAAGCGGCATCATCAAAACTCGCCAAAACGCCAGCTTTTGATTCGATACAGACCTCAAATCCTAATTTTATTAGCTGCTCCACCGAGGATGGGGAGGCAGCCACTCGCGTTTCTCCGGCGAGCTGTTCTTTTGGTACACCAATTTGCATAGCGGTTCCTTGACTATTGGCACAATGATTAACTGTTTTTATCGGACGATGGCATGAACTGCAAGTTGTTTGTAATTCAATTACGAAGCTTGGTTACTTTTAATGCCAGGTTGCGGCTAATTGTGTGAACTCTGTTAGATAATTACAACGATTTTCACACACAGCAGAGGTCAAACCAGTGCTGTGGATATTACATAAAAACAGTAAGTTACATCGGCCAGAGCTGAAAAGCGATTGAGCATGGTCTGAACAACCTAAGCTATTCATGACTTTTATCAACATGTAGGCTTATTAGGAAAAAATCTGACCGGACATTTGATCAATAAAAAGCTGTGCTTTCTTGAGCATTAGCTCTTCCGCATCCGCTTTGCTCGCCACCAGATCCGAACGAATAAAACGGTGGGTTTTTAATTCGCCCTGCAACTCTTGTGTGATACGACCCGCGACACGAAACTGACCATTTTCAGCCATCGGCTCTGGATAGATGAGAAACCCTTGGTACTCAATCGGCTCTATTTCGGGTAATTTAGCTTGTTTCGTTTTTCCAAAAATGCGCGCAAATAATCCCATTGGGTTGGGTTCCTTATTTTATTGACGGGGCTTAATGTTATTCACAATTGGAGCTTCAAACCACTCTAATTCGGCATCATCATCAAATCGCGCATGAGTGAAAATTACCGGTAGGTCATGATCGCGCTGCTGACGCCGATCATTAATTATCATGGATTGTGCCGCTTGAACAGCAATCTGAGCATACTCTTTAAGGATCACCAGCTTGGCTTCAGGTAATGTTGCGAGAAAATCGATATCATGACGAATATAAATTGGCCTAAGTTGACTTAAAGCCAAACAAGCCAAATCTGCCAATTGATCTGGCGAATAAACTTGCGAATATGTTGGCAATCCGAGCACTTGACCAACCAAGGTTTCCATATAGTTATGCACATCTTCACTCAATTGCATCATTATCTCCTACCCAAATACCTAAACGCTGCTCCGCTTACCACATCATTACTCATCGACATGCTACGGTAGGCTACCGGCGATCTATGCCGAAAAACACTCGCTACTGGAATGAATATAGCCGAGTTTAAGGGGCTTTTTCTTTAATCAAGTGCAAATTTCATAATGAAAAGAGCTGATTAGCACTGTATTCATCACTTAACTTGCCTAAAAAGCTTGGAAAATCATGAAATCAAAGTATCCTTGGTGACAGATTTTAATCGTAGAATTATTACTAATTCATTCTAGAACCTCAGGAATTCATGTCTTCTAGCTTTGTCACATCACCTTGGTTTCGTTTTGGTTTTCCGTTGTCGCTATTGGCTGTGGTATGGCTTTGCATCCATAATGTGGAAGTCGTGATAACGTCCAATCTGGGCATGACGATGAATCTCCCCTACATACTCTTCTTCGTATCGCTAATTGTGGCACATATTTTTAAGCAAAGTCGGATCGCGATGGTGGCTGTCACTATGCTGGTCGCCTACGCTTTGATTCAAATTCGTTTGCAAACGCCGTTAACTAATAGCGCAACTATGCTTGAATTGATCATGTTAAGCCTGCTTCTACCCGTGGCTTGTTTCTTACCTTATGCCTACAAAAATTCGGGATTACTCAGTCACTCTTTTGCTAGTTATTTATTGATTTTATTGCTTTTTATCTTTTGGGCTTGGCTAACTCAGTCACACCTTATCGAAAAAAATCATCTGAATTTGACCGAAAATATCTTCTTTGTGGTACCGCAAATTTCCCGTTTACCGCTGATTATGGTCGGGTACTTGGTTGCTTTAGCCGGTATTGCCGCAATTTCAGTACTCACGCGTAATCAATTACTGGATGCGGTGGTTTATAGCGCCATTCTGTTAGCCATGAATGCATTTGTACTATTTCATGTGGCTTACATTTCTACCACCATGTTTTCTCTGGCGGGTTTGCTGTTGCTGATTTACCTGATCTCGGCTGGACATGAAATGGCTTTCATCGATCCACTGACCCAGATCCCAGGCCGACAAGCATTAGATCAAGATCTTAAGCACATGGGAAGAAAATTTACCGTCGCTATGCTTGATGTCGATCACTTCAAAAAATTTAATGACACCTACGGTCATGATACGGGCGATGATGTGTTAAAGCTGGTTGCGGCACGTTTACGTCTGATAGGTGGTAAAGCTCGGGTGTATCGCTACGGTGGCGAAGAATTTTCGATCATTTACAAGGGGAAATTGGCTAAAGAGGTGCAGCCTTTTATTGAAGCGTTACGCCAAGATATTGAATCCTATGAGCTAGTGATCCGTAATCCAAGCAAACGACCGAAAAACAATGCTGATGGGGCTAAACAGCGTTCCCGCAAAACAAACAGTGACATTGTCACGATAACTGCCAGTATTGGAGTTTGTGACTCAGAAAAACATCGTGACCCCAATGAAGCCCTCAAAGCAGCCGATGGCGCACTCTATAATGCCAAGCAAGCCGGTCGTAACTGCGTAAAATTAGCACGCTAATGATTAACCAGTTGATGAATATACCCTAGTACATCATCCAATACCTTAAGTGTTTGATTTAAAAAACAAAAAAGAGCGTACTCGCTATTTCTGGCGTTTATCGTCAAACGAATCCAGCTAAGACAAAATAGCTGTAAATAAGCAGTAACAAAAACAGTATGGGTTTAATAGATAAACGGCTAAGGAACGAATAGATAGGTGATAGGGACTTGGAGCGGGCAGCGGGAATCGAACCCGCATCATCAGCTTGGAAGGCTGAGGTAATAGCCATTATACGATGCCCGCGCATCGAAGAGACGCCGCTACTATGCCACACTCTTCGAAAAAGAAAACCCCTTTTTAATCATTCGCATACTGTTTGCTTATCTCTTGAGCAAAACCATCTGCATTTCACTCTCTGCGGGCTGAGCTTGACGCAGTGAGCCGTGTTTTTTCAATCGTAAGCCTTTTGGTTAAACCGCACTGTATCCGCGAGATGTCCGTCCACCGTGATAAAGATCTCTCCCTAATCACATTATTAAGGAGAGATACTGTAGATTGAAGCTAGCCTTTTTGATCACAAGTGATCTGTTTTTTACGCTCACGCAGTAAAGAGGCAATTACCGCGACCGTCATGGTGATCAGCAATACGCATAAAGAAACCGGGGTAGGAATTGCCCACTCTGATCCGACTAACATCATTTTGATCCCGATAAATACCATGATGAAAGCCAAGGCTGGTTTCAGGTAGAAGAACTTATCCATCATGCCTTGTAGTACAAAATAGAGTGAACGCAATCCGAGCAAAGCAAAGACGTTGGCCGCCAACACTAAGAACGGCTCTTGGGTGACCGCAAAAATTGCCGGAATTGAATCAAGTGCAAACATCACATCCATAAAAGCAATCACGCCAATCACGATAAACATCGGCGTAACCCACCACTTGCCTTGCTGCTTGGTAAACAGTGCATTACCTTGATAATGGTCAGTGACTTTAAACCAGCGGCGGATCAATCGCTCGGGCAATGGATTGATGGTTTCTTCACCTTTATCACGTGCAAGCTGGATCCCAGTCCAAATCAAGAACAGTGCAAACACATATAAGACCCAATGATATTGGCTAAGTAACTGAGCTCCAACCGCAATCATAATCGCACGTAGCACCAAAGCACCAACTACCCCCCATAGTAAAGCTCGAGGGCGTAAATGGTCAGGTACCGCATATTGATGGAAAATAATCGCAAACACGAACAAGTTATCGACACTCAATGATTTTTCAAGCAGATAACCGGTAATAAAGGAGATAGTGGCTTTTTGCGCACTATAAGTGCTAGTTGGGGCATACCATTGCCAGCCATAATAAATGGTGGCGGCAAACACAAAAGCTAACAGAAACCAAAATAAGCTCCAGATAGCGGCTTTTTTGATAGTGACATTACCACCGCGCGTTTGCCAAATATCAACGACGACCAGCGCTAAGGTTAGTAGGCCAAAGCCCAGATAAGTGATTGGGGACATGCTAACTCCATGTTGGAAGATTTCGCTCAATTATTGAGTGTCGAAACCTTCCGCATACTAATAATCACCGCATTTAGTGCGGCATTGAATGCGTTGGTCTCGTCGAAGTATTGAACTCGGATTCAGCACTTATATTTGCCGGTTGAATTCATTCCAACGTGATGACGACAAATAAACCTTAGGCGACTACTCCCCAAAACTCAATCATTCTATGCCTCTGCTCAGAAACTGTCTAGATCCATAAAAAAGAGCCTCATTTGAGGCTCTTTTAGCAAATAACCATGAAGCATCTCCAGCCCAACATGTGAACAATTTCAGTCTATCTATTCCAGTAGATGAGTAGATGTATACAGTGGCTAAACACCAGCAAAAGGCAACAAATAAACCAATGCTGACCATATCCCTACCCAAACCATCATCATTAATGCGTCAAACCAATCTTTACTGAACATATTCCCTCCGTTTTGCCCATCAGAGGTGAGCGGCAACTCGCTGTAACGAAGCAAACAATATGCCAACTTGATTATTATTGCAGGGGACATTCATAGATAGTATTGGAATCCAGTGATAAGAGTGTTGGGCAGTCGGTTAATAGTTCGATAAATGCATCAGCCATGGAAATTTGCGTCACTATTCCCTCGCCTTCCATCGCCAGCAAAGCATCGTAGCCTTCTTTGCCTTTCATGGTATAAGCCGATGATGTCCCCCAGTACATAAGATTAAAATCAATCGGTTGCCACTTGTCTGCTTGCTGGATTTGTAGTTTGGTGATCCGCTCACCGAGTGGGTTATCCGCAATATATTGGAAACGTAATCGATCACAATAAGGGTAACTTCCTGAACCGGTACCGACCACACCATTACTTAAAGCGTTATTGATCGCCCCTTCTAATACTTGAGCAATCACCCGTCCACTCACTTGGTAAACGCCAATTGGTACGGCAAAAGGCAACAGTTTTCCGGCCACATCGGCCACAGAAATGGCCCCCGGTAAAATCGAATTTCGTACCCCTCCGGCGTTATGGATCGCAAACTGAACATCTAAACCACGTTTATTTAAAGCGTGGGCAAATGCTTTGGCGACCAAGGGTGCAATCTGGCTTCCTCCTTGTGCATCTGGGATGCGAATATGGCGTAAACCATGATCCGCGTGGGCAATAATTTGTTGTTGGAGTTGGCGCACTTTAGCAACATATTTGTCCTGCAGCAGCGCTTGCAACGTAAGATCTTTTTTACACACCACCACATTCGGGTGATTATCAACCTGATCACGTGCTTGACGATAGTTCTCATCTAACTGCACTTGGCTCATGCTGGCATCGACAAACATGCGGCGACCAAGCAACAGCTCATTGCGCCCAGTGAATCGGGTTACTTGCCCATCCGCAGCAAAATCAATCTGGCAATGACCGAGCATCAGCGCATAAAATCCCGCTTGCACAATGTAAGTTTGATTGACCCGTCGCCCGTAGTGATCTTGGCTAGCAATGCCTAAGGCTGAAAAATCGCCCTGTAATACATGGCTGTGCCCTCCGACAATCACACTGATCCCGTCCACTTGTTCAGCCAACGCGATATCACCGTCATAACCTAAATGGCTAAGCAGAATGATTTTATTGATCCCTTGCTGATGGATAGCCGCAACCGTTGCTTTGGCGGTAGCAAGCGCATTGACAAACGGCGTATCTGGATCTGGGTTAGCAATGTCGGCCATTTTATCGATCGAAAGACCAAAAATAGCGATGTTTTCACCATTGACGCTCTTTTCGATCCAACGAGCATGGCCCTGCTGCGCATCATAGCTGTATATCTTGGGGTTGTTTGCCAAGCTCGGTGCTTTGTTGGCCCGCTCTTGTGATAAATCCCAATTCCCGGCCAATAGAGGAAATTGAATTTGCTGAGCAAATTCTGCGACTGGCTGGTTACCTAAATCCAATTCATGGTTACCAACCACCATCGCATCCAGATTAAGGGCATTGAGCATGTCCGCATTGGCCTGACCTTTGAACAGCGAAAAATACAAGGTCCCTTGAAAACAATCACCAGCATGCAAAAATAAGAATCCACGCTGCATACGCTGCGCATCATCACGCAACTGGGCAACACGGGTGGCAATGCGTGCAAATCCGCCTGCACTGACAAAAGGTTTTAAAATTTCGGTTTGATGCTCAAGCGTCAGTTGTAATGAAGTCGGCTCAAAGTAGGAGTGGGTGTCATTAATATGTGCCAACGTGATCGAAGCTGGCTGATGGCTTATTCTGATAGGCATACGTGTTCTCTGTTATTCACTCTAATCCTAGCTTGCTGATCATGACAGAATCGTGACTTTTATGAAACCTTCTTGAAACTTTAGTGAAGCTTGTTTATTGGCATCACATTTTTAATCTGGCATAGCAGGGTAAAGTTCCTCTGCAAAATGTGACCTTTAACGGGAAATCATCCAGTTAACATCCTGCTTAGATTGAATTTTTCCTTTATTCTTAAATTATAGAGTCAAAAAATTATCCGCTGTTGTTGCTGAGGTAACAATCTTGCTGAGGTAGCAAAGGAGCCACCTATGCATTTAGAACGCATTGAAATTGCAGGTTTCCGTGGCATTCGCCGACTATCATTGACTTTTGATCAAGTGACGACGTTGATTGGTGAAAATACTTGGGGTAAATCATCCTTACTCGATGCCTTATCGGTGGCATTGCCAACCGATGGTACCTTATATCAATTCACCCTAGCCGATTTTCATGTTGATTATTCAGTTGCCGATCCTCAGACTCAACATCTACAGATCATTTTGATATTTAATGCGCTGGATAATCATGAGCCCCAAGCCGGACGCTATCGTAAACTCAAGCCACTTTGGCAAACCAATCAACAAGGTATTCCGCAAATTATCTATCGGATCTCCGCCTCTCGCGTCCAATATCAGATCACAACCCAATACGCATTTCTCGACTTAGCCGGCAATGTGCTCGCGCTGCATCACTCGGAACAACTTGCGCAAGAATTGATGAGTTTACATCCGGTGATCCGCTTAAAAGATTCACGTCGCTTTGAACGCGGCATTCAATCCAGTAATGGCAGCAATGCGCGAGTAGAAAAACGGCTGAGCAATACTTGGCGGAGGCTGATGGCCAGTCCTGGGCACGTTAATAAAGGGGAAATTCACAGCAGTCTGAATGCGATGAATTCTTTGATTGAGCACTATTTTTCTTTTAAAAGTCAAACACGCAAAAATCCACGTCGTGAGCGAGATAGCCTGTTCTACACTCATTTATCAAGCGAGAAAAATTTAAGCCAAATCATCAATCAAACTCAAAATAAGCCGACCAAATTGTTATTGCTTGGTTTGCTCAATGCTTATCTGCAAGGTAAAGGGCCAAAAGAGCTGCGCCGCTGCGCTCGACCAATCTTAATTATTGAAGACCCAGAGGGTCGCTTACACCCGACTCACCTTGCTCGGGCGTGGAATTTTTTTGATTTACTGCCGATGCAGAAAATTCTCACCACCAACAGTAGTGATTTGCTCGCGGCGGTGCCGTTGCATTCGATCCGTCGTTTGGTCAGAAAGTCTGATTGCACCATCGCCACCCGAGTTTCACAGCGCAGTTTAAGTCGCGATGAATTACGCCGGATTGGTTTTCATATTCGCTTCCACCGCTCAGGCGCTCTTTTTGCACGCTGTTGGTTATTGGTGGAGGGTGAAACTGAGGTTTGGCTATTCCATGAATTAGCCCGCCAGTGTGGCTACAACTTAGCCGCTGAAGGGGTACAAATTATCGAGTTTGCTCAATCAGGACTGAAATCTTTAATTAAAGTGGCGCGTGCCTTTGGAATTGATTGGCATGTGGTCAGTGATGGCGACCCAGCCGGTAAAAAATACTCCGCCACCGTAAGGGGGTTGCTCAAGCATGATCAAGAGCGACACCGATTAACGGAGTTGCCCGATCGAGACATTGAGCACTTTCTCTATGCGCATGGCTTTGAAGCATTCTTTAAGCAGTTGGCCAAGATCCCGCCTGATCATTTAATGCCGGCCAAAAAAGTAGTGTCTAAAGTTTTGAAAAAACATGCTAAACCAGATTTAGCCTTAGCCATCACCTCGCATTGTGAAAGCAATGGCATTGAGTCTGTTCCGCTACTGCTACGCTGGATACTTAAGCGAGTGATTACCATGGCAAACGGTAATACTTAACCACGCATCAGCCAGTTAACCATCACACCATGAAAATAATCCCCCTTATGCTCGCTTGGGGGATGGTTAACTAACAGGTTGGTGGATTCACCATCACTAAGTTTATTGATGACTAAACGGAGTTCATTATTAAACTAATCAATGATTAAATGTGTTGCAGCGCAATTATTTTTGCACCCCTTCCACGTGCAGCTCTAATTCAACATAGCTAGAAGCACCCATAACTTGAATACCAAAATCCTGTAGCTCAAGACGGGTCGTCCCAACAAAACCAGCACGTTGTCCACCCCATGGATCTTGTCCTGCACCAATAAATTGTGCCTCGATCTGGATCGGTTTGGTTTGACCATGCAAGGTTAAATTACCGTTGATCTCAAGTTGACCATTACCTTTATCAACCACTTGGCTGCTGTTAAAGGTAGCGGTTGAATATTTAGCCGCATCAATAAAATCCGCGCTGCGGATATGTTTATCACGCTCTGCATGGTTGGAGTCTAAACTGCGAGTATCCACATTAACCTTCACACTTGCTGCACTAATATTGGCTGGATCATAACTAAACTCACCATCAAAGGTATTAAATCGGCCTTGGATATAGCTATAGCCTAAGTGGCTGACTTTAAAGTTGATCGAAGCATGTGCACCTTTAGTGTCAATCACATAGTCTGCGGCATTCACTGCCAATGGGGTCGATAACATGGCGGTAACGGCCATCGCTATAAGGCTATTTTTCATTTTGATACTCCTGTCAGCATTTTACGTAATGTGTTGTCGCGGTTAATAAAGTGATGTTTGAGTGCCGCCGCGGCGTGCAACACCGCCATGATGATTAAGCCCCAAGCAGTGTACAAATGGACGATACCAGCTCGATCTGCTTGATGTTCAAATAACGCCCCAGCACCTGGGACAGTAAACCAATCAAAAACGTTAATCCCGCGTCCATCTTCCGTGGCAATAAGATAACCAGATACAAACAACACTAAGAGTCCGATATACATCAAATGGTGAGCACTTTTTGCTGCGATTTTTTGCCACTGCGCGCCATCAATTTGCGGAGAAGCCGCCACACTCTTCCATAACACTCGTAGCAATGTTAATCCAACCAGTAACACACCGACTGATTTATGCCATTGCGGTGCGATGTGATACCACGTACTGTAATAAGAGAGATCCATCATCCACGTCCCTAACGCAAACAGAGCGATCACCAGCAAAGCAGAGATCCAATGCAGACTACGGGCGATAAGGTTATAGTGTGGAACAGTTAACTGATTCATTGCATGCTGGCTCTTATAAAATTCTAGTGATCAACGAGGATTGTTGCCGCTTGGTATTGATCAAGAGTATTGACCAGATCTTGCCTAGTGCCTAGCCAAGCTAACCGAAGAACTCCATCAAATTTTTAGAACAAGTGATGACACCGATCCCGATCATCCTGCTATTCACAATCTTATGCGAAATTGACGACATTCCTTTTCCATTTTCAACTCAGAAAAGCGCCAGAGATCAAGAACTCACGGTTTACCACTAGTGACAAAATGTAACTGTGCTAATCTTGCTTGGTTTTTGTTAGGGAGAACAACATCTTGCTATTGGATATCGTGACGCAAAGTATCAGTGAATTTCAGGTCGATTGCCTTCGGCTTTGTGAGAAGCATTATCCGACCATCCATAATCAAGGGATGAGTGAACATCACTTAGGCTTGGCTTTTGCGAGACGATTGGCGCGCACATTAAGTGAATTTGGTCATGCTTGCGAATACGCGGCATTGGAATCGACCTACCAACGGGATCTTCCTCACCATTTCCGGGTGTCCAGCGACGTCGGTACGGTATGGATCCTCACTCATCACCTAATGAGCGCCGGCAAAGCGTGCCGAACTAAGTTGATGCGCGACATTGGCCAATGGCAGCAAGAGTATGCCTACGCTACTCAACCCAATGATTTATTACTGTTACTCAATGATCACTGGATGGGACGCAGCCAAAAAAGCCGCGAATTACTGCACTGGTGGACTGGCCAATTGCCCGATGAAATGGAGGAATATCATGCCCAAGGTATTGCATTACAGGAAAGTGATGCCCAATTAACCCAAACCTTGGAACACTACTACCAGATCACGCCTTGCTACATAAAGTTTGGTCATCCACTTAAACGCTCTAAAAATCAACAACGGGTACGTAAGTATGTACAACTTTATGCGGTGTTACAGTGGGTTTAATCATTCGCGATGGCATAACTAAGTTTATGCAAAGGTGATGTGAGTCGAATTTTTTAAAACCGTTTGCATACAATACATTAGAGTCGTTATTTAGCACAAAAATGATAATAATCAATACCGAACTCAATACATAGCGTTAGTATGCGTGTTATCTCTATGTATTTAAAGATATTATAAAAACAACGCACTGTTTAATTACAACTTGGCTAGGTACTTTACCACTCACATCAACAACTCAGTCTCATACTATTGGATGATGCGCAGATTGACACATTCGATATTTGGTTAATAACATGCCAATGATAAAGGTATGAGTACAGGGAAGTGTTACGCTGTTTTTGGCTAAGGGTACTGAATTGTTATGGTTCTAACTGATAAACGACTCGTTCTCGATAGCATCTATTACGATGAAGATGGCGAGTATTATGCAAGATACAACGGCTTAACACTACGCAGTGTTTTTCAACCTATTTTTGATAAACAGCATCAGGTGGTTGGTGCAGAAGCATTGGTGCGGATTTATACTCAGCAACGGACTCAAATACGGCCGGATCTGTTTTTCCATTCAGATGCCTTCGCGGTCGAAGATAAGCTAAATGTCGAACGACTTAGCCGAGCGATCCACATTCGCAATTTTAACCTTTCGGTCTACCGAGATACTCGTTTGTTTCTCAATCTATTACCGATCGCGGGTGAACAATTTGCCGACGGCAATATTAGTACCAGCCAACTAGCGATCCAACTGGCTAAATTGAACATCCCACATCAACGGGTAGTGATGGAATTACTTGAAGTCGAATCGAGTGATGAACAACGGTTACAGATTGCCACTGCACAATTGGCGGCGAGTGGTTTTCAAATTGCGATTGATGATTTTGGTTGCCGAGCCTCCACCCCAGCACGAGTGGCGATGTTGCGACCCAATATTATCAAATTAGACCGCCAACTGCTGTTAGATTACATGGTCGGCAATTGCACTGGATTACTGACCGGCCTGCAATTAGCCCGCAGTTCTGGTGCCGATACCGTGGTTGAAGGCATAGAAACGGCAGAACAATTAGCAGCAATGCGCAAACTGAATATTCATATGTATCAAGGTTACTATCTTGGTTTACCAGAAGGGATCGCTCAAGCAGCACAAGTGGCCAATACCAATTAGCATTGAGCACGTTTTTGTCTTATCAAGCCAAGCGGATGTTGAATATCTGCTTGGCTTGTGTGTATAAGCGGCTATTTATTCCGTGCTAAACGTTGCTGCATCACGACATAATACAGTACTGGTATCACCACTAAAGTGAGTAGCGTAGAAACGAAAATCCCAAAGATCAAACTGATCGCCAGACCATTAAAAATCGGATCATCAAGAATAAATAGTGCGCCAATCATCGCAGCGAATCCCGTGAGCATAATTGGTTTGGCTCTTACTGCCGCTGACTGAATGACCGCTTCAGATAACTCACTGCCTAACTCGAATTGTTGGTTAATAAAATCAACCAACAAAATCGAATTGCGCACGATGATCCCAGCTAAGGCAATCATTCCAATCATTGAAGTGGCAGTAAATTGTGCTCCAAGTAATGCATGACCCGGCATTACGCCAATAATCGTTAATGGGATTGGCGCCATGATGATCAGCGGCACGATGTAAGATTTAAACTGAGCAACCACTAATAAATAAATCAATAACATACCAACAGCATAAGCGATTCCCATATCACGGAACGTTTCGTAGGTGACCGTCCATTCCCCATCCCATGCTACTGCTATCGCGCTTAAACCATCCGGTTGCTGGGTGTAATACTGATCTAGCCCCATTTGTTGATCAAGTGCATGCCCAATAGCAAACATGCCATATAAAGGGCTATCGAGCTCGCCGGCCATATCCCCGACAACCATCACCATCGGCACTAGGTTTTTATGCACTAGGTAATCATCCATACCGGTTTGGCGTACTTCAACAAGATCCGAGAGCCGATAAGCATCACCGGTTTGGCTGCTGACTTTCATATTCAGCACCTGCTCTAAGCGCACCTTGGCAGTCTCGGCGGCTTGGATCTGGATCGGGATGGGGTACTTGCTATGTTCACTGTGTAGATAAGTAATGGGTTTACCACCGATAGCCGTCGCAAGCGCATCAACAATCGAGGCATACGGTACTTGCCAAAGCGCCGCTTTGCTACGATCAATCACCACCTGCCATTGTTGATGCAACTCTGGCAGATAGATATCCACATCAACAATATCTTGAGTTTGAAGGAAAATCTCCCTCACTTGACGCGCGGCTGCGTGACGAATTTCCGTCGTTGGGCCATACACTTCAGCCAGAATCGGCGACCAAACCGGTGGTCCCGGCGGCACTTCCACTACTTTCACTTTGCCGCCAAAGCGCTGGGCAATCTGATTGAGCTGTGGTCGAAGTTGGCGAGCAATGGTATGACTATCGCGGTGGCGCTGTTTACGCCCCAACAAATTCACTTGAATATCGCCTTGATGGGATTGATTGCGCATAAAATAGTGGCGCACTAAACCATTGAAGTTAATTGGAGCAGCGGTGCCAGCGTAGATTTGGTAATCACGGACTTCGGGAACTTGATTAAGCGCCGCCCCCATTTCAAACAGTACCCGCTGGGTTTTCTCTAGTGCGCTACCCTCTGGCATATCGAGCACAATCTGAAATTCCGATTTGTTATCAAACGGCAACATTTTTAGCACTACGACTTGCAATATTGGTAGCAGTATCGAGCCGATAATCAAAGCCAAAATGGTCAACAGCAAAAATCGTCGATTACGTCTCTGCTTTGGTGCGGTGACAAAAGGCGACATAATTTTGTGAAATAGGCTATCGGTGGCTCTACCTTGTTGCGGATGATTAACCGCTTTAAGAAGCTTTCTCGCCAACCAAGGTGAAAGTACAAACGCTACCGCCAGCGAGATAAGCATCCCGATTGAAGCATTAATCGGGATCGGGCTCATGTACGGCCCCATTAATCCAGAGACAAATGCCATCGGCAACAGCGCAGCAATCACGGTTAAGGTCGCAAGTATGGTTGGGCCGCCCACTTCATCGACGGCCGATGGGATCAATTCGGCTAATCTGTGTTTGCCGAATGCCATATGGCGATGAATGTTCTCGACCACCACAATCGCATCATCAACCAAGATACCGATTGAAAAAATCAGCGCAAACAACGACACGCGGTTAAGGGTAAAGCCCCATGCCCAAGAAGCAAACAGCGTGATCATCAAAGTGACCATGATTGCCATCCCTACCACTATCGATTCACGCCAACCCATGGTGAGTAACACTAACACCACGACCGCCGTGGTGGCAAAAGCCAGTTTGCCAATCAAAGTATTGCTTTTGTCAGCCGCAGTTTGCCCATAGTCGCGCGTTATCTCGACCTCAATCCCTTGTGGGATCAATTGATTTTCAAGGCTAACTAAACGTGCTTCCACCGCTTTAGCCACCTGCACCGCGTTTTCACCATTTTTTTTCGCCACGGCAATAGTGACGGCAGGATGAATACCATCACGATCTCCAGTCCATACGTGTTGAGTGGGCGTATTGATACCAAAGGATACGGATGCCACATCGGCCAGATATACCGGTTTGCCCTGATGTACTCCGATCACCAACTGTTTCACTTGATCGATATGCGTTAAAAACTGGCCAATTTTCAGCGGAAATGCTTGGTTATCGTGAGTTAAACGCAGCATGGTTGAGCTTTGATTGGCCGTCGGTAAATGCAGATTAAGCTGATCGATGGTTATGCCAAAACTGTTCATTTTGGTAGGATCAAGCCGCACATCAACAATGGTGTTTTGTCCACCAATGGTATAAATATCACGCGTGCCAGTGATACGTTTCAGCTCGGTTTCCAAACCATGTGCCACTTGAGTTAACTGCTGCTGATTGAAGTGACCCGTTTTATCCGCCAAGGTTATCGCGATAATCGGCACATCTTCGATCCCTCTCGGCTTGATAATCGGCTCTCCTACCCCAACTCCTCGTGGCATCCAATCTTTATTGGAATAGAGCTGGTTATAGATCCGCACCACAGCGTCATTGCGTGAAACTCCGATTTTAAAAATTGCCACAATCACTGCCCCATCGTGTTGCGAGAAAGAGTAAATTTTGTCAATACCCTCAATCGCAGAGATCACTTGTTCCGCAGGTGTTGTCACTAAACTCTCTACTTCACGAGGTGACGCGCCGGGAAAAGGGATATATATATCGGCAAAAGTGACATCGATTTGTGGCTCTTCCTCTTTAGGAGTGATGATTATCGCGAATAGGCCCATCAGCAACCCCACTAAGGCAAGCAGCGGGGTCATCGCTGAGTGTTGAAAAGCGGCGGCAATGCGACCCGCTATACCAAGTCGAGTTTGCATGTTATTCACCTTTTACGCTTAAGCCATCGATCACGATTTCATCACCCAGTTCTAACCCTGCTAACACTTCGACATAATCACCGTAGATTTGTCCGACACGAATAGGATTAAGCCAACGTTGCCCATCGGTAATACGATATACGGCAGTTAATTCTGCGCGCTGTATTACGGCATGGAGGGGAACAACCAAAATTTGATGTTGACCATGATCAAATTCAGTTTTGACCCACATTCCAGGAACTAAAGCTGGCGTTTTTTCAGGTAATTCAAGACGAGTTTTAAAGGTATGCGACTGTGGATCGGCATAACGGAACAGACTCAATGAAATGGGTTTGATTCGCTCGCCTTGTGCTGTACGCACGGTGAACTGTGCAACGCTAGCCACAACCGGCTGATAACGCTGTGGAATTTCAATTTCAACCCGCAGTGCATCCAATGAAAAACCACTCACCAATGGTGTACCCGGTGCAACAGTTTCACCTAATTCGACCATTCGCTGAGTCACGATACCATCATAAGGTGCGGTAATATTGGTATAGCCTAACGACTCTTTCGCTTGTGCTACCGCAGCCTGTGCTGATCTAACGGCCGCCTCACTACTCTCGGCTTGGGCAGCGGCAGAGTCCATCTGCTCTTGAGAAATTGCACCTTTAGGAAACAGTTGACGATAGCGATTAAGCTGAGCTTGTGCCTGACTATTTTGCGCTTTGGCACTCTCTAACTGGGCTTGGGTTGCTTGTAATGCGGCAGATTGCTGGATCGCCGTAATCTCTAACAGCACTTGATCTTTTTTGACCCAATCATTGACATCGACAAACACTCCGACCACACGTCCAGTGGTTTGTGCAGCCAAAGAGCCTTGATTGACCGGCTGCACTACACCATCGAACTCAATCCGGTGCGAAAACGACGCTTTTTTTACCACAAAGATCTGCGGTTCTGACTGAGTGTTGGCATACACGGAGCATGCCAATAGCAATCCAATAGTGCATATTAATGCTTTCATCCTTTCCCTTACCCTGTGCCAACCAAGTAGCATCCTCTCAAGTTTATTATTTATAACACTAGTCTAATAACTCTGTCGGTGACGATATTTTTGAAGCCTTTTAGATTGGGATCAATCAGTTATCCTCAAACAACGTGAAGAAGTGAACAAAACTAGCCAATATCGACTATTCTCTATGAGCTATGCCCAAACCATCAATGAGGTGACAATATGACGATTGAAAACGGTGTCAGAGTATTAGCCGGCAGTATGATTCTGCTCTCGGTGATCTTGACTTGGTGGGTACATAGCCAATTTTTATGGTTGACTGTCTTGGTCGGCATCAACCTGATCCAAAGCGCATTTACTGGATTTTGCCCTGCAGTATTACTGTTGAAGAAATTAGGGCTCGATGCTCAATAGTGTTTTGCAGCGATCTTGCGATCGTGATGTGAGATTAAACTTAAGCGGCTGACCTCGGTCAACCGCTTAGAAAAGAGCAATCAAAAACGATCAATTACGCGTTAGTTTGTAACTGAGCCAGTTTTGCAGCTGAAATCGGCTTGGTGATGAACGCTAAAACAATACACACCGCCATCATACTCGCAGAGATAATGTACGCTACATCATAGCCACCGCCATGCGTCATTGAATAACCCACCACAGCCGCGCCAATCGCACCACCGATACCCCACGAGGTATACAGCACACCGTAATTGGTACCGTAGTTTTTCAGGCCATAAAACTCAGCAGTAATCGATGGGAAAACCGCCAATAGCGTACCGTAACCAACCGCCGCAATCGCGGTACCAATGATCAAGGTGAATTCTGAATCAAATGTGGCGAACAGTACCATGTTGATGCCTTGCAATAAGAAAGCCAGCAACAGAGTGCGCACGCCACCAATTTTATCCGATAGCATTCCCGCAGCGACACGGCCACCAGAGTTAAAAATCGCCAAGATCGATGCCAGATAAACAGCATTTGGCAAGCTTGCCTGCACACTTGCAATATTGGTGATATTACCAATGATCATCAAACCAACTGAAGCAGCCAGCGCGTACATCACCCATAAGGTATAAAACTGTGGCGTTTTTAGCATCGCTTTCCAGTTAAGATTTACCGCATCGGCCACCACTTTAGCGGATTGACCGTCTTTCAATTTCGGTGCCGCCGGTTGGTAACCTTCCGGTGGATTGTTAATCGTGCAAGCCAGTGGTACTGCGATCACCAATACGCCAGCCCCCAAGATCATAAAGCTGGTTTGGATGCCGAGATGAGTGATCAAGGTTGAGGTCAGGGGCGCAAGATAAATCGCCGCCAAACCAAAACCTGCGGCAATCAAGCCGTTAACCATGCCTTTTTTGCTCGGGTGGAACCATTTCATCGCTGACGGCGATAAGCAAGCATAGCCAAAACCAATCCCCGCACCGGTAATCACCCCGAAAGTGATATTCAGCATCAACACTGAAGAAGCAAAACCAGATGCAATCATGCCCAAGCCGGTTAAGGTTGTACCTAAAATCAGAATGTTACGTGGCCCCATTCGGTCTTGCAAAATACCCGCAATTAATAGACAGACAGAAAAAGCAATCGTCGCAATCGCATAAGGCGAAGAAGCATCCGTTGCGCTCCAACCAAAGTCGGTCACTAGGGCTTTGTTAAATACGCTCCAGGCATAAAGAATGCCAAGACAAAGGTTGATACAGAAACCCGCCAGCAGAATGCGCATAGCTTTATCAATCTTGCTCATTGTTTGTGATACTCAGTCAAAAATTAGAATAGACAACCCATCGGTTATCGGCATTTGTTCAAAATTACTTTGCAAAATTCAACGCTTTTGACAAAGTACGCGGATTATAGCCAATCGCTTGATGATTGGAATTACTTTTTGTTGAGCGATAAAAAACTCTTAGTGGTAACAAAAATGCCGCGGCTAACCTCACTCCCATGTTAATCAATTGTCTCCAACCATTACGCGATTAAATGGGTAAAAACCTATCCACAGCACTGCGTGAAAATATGGTTAATTCTGCGTTTATTTTCTTCCAAAACTGAGAAAAAACTCTATCATGACTCGTTTTTTTTCAACCGCGTAGAGATGATATGAATCAGCAACTATTAAAAATGGCACTAGTGGCCGGATTAGGTGTAACTTCCCTGACTGGCTGTATGGGACAAATGGCAACCACTGGATTGGTCAACAAGTTCAACTTGGAAGTTGTCGATAACCGTTATGCACGTGAAGGTCTATTCTTGCTGCTTTCTCCGGTATATGGCATCGCGAGTACTGCCGACCTGTTTATTTTCAACTCCATTGAATTTTGGACCGGCAAAAACCCAATTTCTGGTAAATCACCTGCAGTAGTTGATCTGCCAGCTAAAGCTATCTTTAAAGTGAATGATCAATTGGATCGCTCTTTGACCGAAGCTCCTTTGCAAACGCAAGTGTTGCCAATCGAAAAAGCCACCATGCAGCAACTGGATCCACAAACTTTGCAGATGGAAGTGACTTACATCGACGGTTCACGCAAAGTGTTGCGTGGCGAAAAAAACCAAGATGACGTGGCATTTTATCTCGATGGCGAACTGCTGACCGTAGTTAACCATCAAGAATTGGATGCCTACATCGCGGCTAACCATATCTGATCGTTCGATCGCCAGCCATAATCAACACCATTCTGGCTGATCCGACAACGCATAACCTCGCACATGGCGAGGTTATTTCCTTTCCGCTCTCGCTCGCCAAAATCCACGGCCAAAGAAAAATTATTTAGCGCTCATGCAAAGTGCGCTATGCCGCGCCACAATATGCTAGACTGCGAAAAATTTTTTGAGAGACCAGGCATGACAGACGCAGCATTACCCCCAGCAGATCACGAAATCGAAATTGAAGCGATTGGAGTGGAAGTTTCTAATCAACCGATTGAACTGTATAAAGTGCTCAAAATCGCAAGCGCCGTGAGCGGAGGCGGTGAAGCCAAGCATGTGATCAGCGAAGGTTATGTATGGGTCAATGGTGAAGTCGAAACTCGCAAACGTTGTAAAGTATTTGATGGTGATTTGATTGAATTTAACCAAGAGTTTTATTTAGTGATTTGTGATGCGCCAGTCACTGAAGCGCCGATCAGCAAGGTTGCGGTCGAACCGAAGCAAGCCAAGCAAACTCACCCATCGTTGCCAGCCAAGGCTAAGCCGAGCCGCAAACCAAAGCAGAAAACATCCAACACGGCGAACCCTAAAGCCAACACTAAGCCAAAAAAACCGCAAAAAAACCATGATGATAAGCCGTCATCATCTGGGCGTAGCGCGATTCGCCTTTTTTAATCATTCGCCATGTTAATGTGACGCTGTACCTTTTATCCTGAACCGGTAACATTGATCATGAGCCAGAGATCACTCTGGCTCAATGGTCAAATAATGATTACCTCACACAGCGGGCGGGATGGGCTTGATAAACCGGAAGTGTCGCAATTGTCCGTGTGAGATCGGCAATCCGAGTGCTGTGAGATGGATGGGTCGATAACAATTCCGGAGGCTGCTGGCCTCCTGAAGCTTTCGCCATATTTTTCCACAATTCAATGCTCTGATTAGGATCAAATCCTGCTTTGGCCATGAGCGCAAGCCCTAACACATCCGCTTCTGATTCTTGGCTGCGCCCATAAGGTAAAATCACCCCATATTGCACCCCTACCCCTAACGCAGCCATCGTCACATTGCGGTATTGGCTATATTCCGATGCGCCTAATGCAATATCGGTCAGTTGCAATCCGGCATTGGCGATCTGCGATTGTGATAAACGCTCATTACTGTGATTGGATAATACATGCGCCACTTCATGACCAATCACCGTTGCTAATTGATCTTGGTTGACCGCCACATTAAGCAGCCCGGTATATACACCAATTTTGCCACCAGGCAGGGCAAAGGCATTCACTTGATCACTTTCAAATACCACCACTTCCCACTGTGCAAAACTGGGTTGTTTGGGTACCTGCGCCACAATTGCATTGGCCACACACTGAACGTAAGCATTGGTTTTAGCTTGTTGGCTAACTGGAGTTTGCTTTTTCATCTCAGCAAAAGATTGTACGCCAAGCTGGCTCATATCCTGTTCAGAAAACAGCAATAATTGATTTCTTCCGGTTGGCGATGCAGCGCAAGCGATTAAGCCAACCGCGATCAATAAAACCAGTATCAAGCGAGTCTGGTGCATGAAATGCTCCTTAAGTTCACGGCAATAAATGTTAAACCTAAGAAAGCATAATGTTACAACGCGCTAACTGAAAGCTAAAATCGTACGGTTAGCGATAAAATGGTTCATCAAAAGTGGGGAATGATCCGGATCTGTGCGTTCGCTCGGAGTCGCTCGCGATCAGGATCGGCCAGCGATAATGCAAAGCACCGCGCTCACGAATCGTCGCCAGCGCGGTGCTATCAATTAATTTAGTGCTGATTTAGTGCTGTTCAAGCATTAAAACTTCATTTGTACCCCAGCCAAATAAGCCAGCTCGGCATCATCACCATTGGTATGAGAGATTTCAGAGAATACGCTTAAACGTTTGAAATTAGGCACATAGTAAGTGGCATTGGCATACCACTCATTGATTTCTGACTTTGACTCTTGTTTGTTGCTCACATAACCCAGTGCGATATCAATTGAATCGCTCACGCTAAACAGTGTGGCTAAGTTATACACTTTAAAGGTGGCGTCTTCTGCATCGTCTTTGGTTTGTGAATAATCGGCAGCAAATAGCGCAAATCCAGCGTCATAAGCCACACTCAGACCATAAGTTTGGAATTTATCCCCTTCATCGACAAAATTTTGATAAGCGGCTGCTAGCTGAAAATCCCAAACCTCGACTGCCGCAAAGGCATCAAATGATCGTGTGGTTTCGTTGTCTTTGTTTTTAACGGGTAAATCGGTCGAGAGAATCAGCTCAAACGGTTTAAAATCCATTTTCAACAAAATAACATTTTTGCCTTCATCTTCAGGGAAAGCCACATCGTCAGAATCCATTTCATAATCTTCAGCAATACCAAACTCATCAGAGGCATAATCTTGCTTGCCGAAGGTCAATAACATATTGCGATATTCAAAGCCAACCAGTGCATTACTCAATTCAACACTGTCTTCAGACTTATTAGCCGCATCAGCAAAATCAAAACCTAGCTCACCAAACATGGTCAAATCTTGATTAACTTCATAGGAGATAATATTGGTGAGTTCTAAAGAATCAAAATTGAACTGGGCATCTTGATATTTGTCATTATCTTTTTGTAACTGTATTTGCAAGTCACCCTTAATATCAAAGCTAATACCTTTATTTTCAACTAAAGTCACCGCTTGAACGGTGGTTGACATTAATCCCAGAGCTAAAGCAGTTTTAACAAATTTCATTTTCATTTCCATATTAAATGCAGTTTAACGCGCAGGTAATCGCCTCTCACTTAAATTCATTCAAGTGAAATTCGCCATTACCTTTAATTAAAAGTTTTTTATTGAGTAAAAGTTTTAATTGATCACATCAGCCATCATTACATCAATGATTAATTGGTTGCCATAAGCTCTGCGCTATAACAGCGTTTAAGCTCAGTTAAGCTGTAAAAATATTGCGTACCAGGATAAACGGCACAGCCAGCTTTAAAGGCGATCTCTTTTTCGTTGTAAAACATTTTCACTAATGTTTCGCTACCATTAGCGCTGTTTTTGTACACATCCCATTGAATATTGGCAGAATAAGGCGTAACCCAACCACCGCGCCATTCGTTATTTTGCTGGCTATAAAGAGTGTTAGGATCGGCCTGTTGTGTGCTACCAGTGACTTTAAGCAGTGCGGCTAACGGCATGATCTGCTCAGCATGGGCGAAACGCAATTTGGCAACATGTGGATAAGCTTGCTGTCCATTGGCTACCGCTTCAACTTGATTAAACATGTCTTTTAACAGTGGCTTAGCAATGTTATAGGTTACGCCATGACCATTCGCAAAGCTCGGCCCTTTCTCATAAAAATCTTCGGCATCCGATTGATAAGAGAACCAAGCAGACTCTTCAGGAGTAATAAACTGCTCTAAATTCCATGCTGCACCTTGGGCTTGCGCTTCACGCAACATACCAGGGCCAATGATGAATAAGTTGTATAGCATTGAAGCGGCATCGACTTCACTTTGCACATACTTCCAATCATCTTCTTTTTCACCAGGCTGGCGAGTATTGGTTTTAATGCAATTCTCTTGGCTGAGATCGCATTTTTTATCACGCGAAACTTCGTTTTCTAAAAAATCGACAAACGGTTTGGTATAAATCCGCTCTAACATCTGGCGAGACAGCTGTTTGGTTTGCGGTAACTCCGCCAGTGCATCGAGTGTGTCATCCAATTGGTCGGAATCTTGGAACTTTTCGTAGGCGGCAAAGTTGGCTGCGTATTGCTTATAGTCGGCGCTCTTCGCTGGATCTTTCTTGTGGAAATACAGCTCATACGGATTAACCAACTGCTTATCGATCGACTCAGGCTCAGTTTGCGCCTGATAGCATTGTGCTGCGTTATCATTCACATAAGCGACATCTTGCGCCAAGGTTTGCATGAAATAGTGTGCGGTTTGGTTGGCGCGCTCTTTACCAGAGGTTTGCACCTGAATGCAAACTGGCTGATTGGCATCCTGACTCAGGATCGAATTCAGACGCTGTGCCATACGAGTCGCAATACCCGCTGGCTCCTCTTCACCGATCTTGGTTAACAAGCCATAACCCAATTTTTGGTTAGCGGCGATCACTTGATCAATCGCTGGACCAAGCTTTTTGCCCAGTTCGGTCAGTTGACCACGTTGCTTGGCTAACTCCCAAACTTGCTTGCTCAAAATATCGTATTTAGGGCTAGAGAGTGCACGGGCACCATGGCGTTCAACCAATTGTGAGTAAACCACTTGATAACCCGCTGGCGCAGCTTCATAAGTCGCAGCATCTTGTTGGGCGGCGTAAATCGCCTTACTGCTGTACTGATAAGATCCGGAAGTGTTTGCTGCAGTTACCATCGCGCTCATACCACAGCTCAACGCGGCAATGCATCGATGATGCAATAAGAGTATGTCGTGTCATTACTATTCCTTAGTATCGAATGAATGGATGCCCTTCATTCAAGAAGAGACAGCACGAACCTTAACTTTGCTTTATGACATATCTATTTCAATACCGACTTTTTTGCACCTATGTGCAAAAGGTTCATCTAACTGTCATTTTATTTAACTAGGCTAACACCATCAAATAAACGAAATGGAAAGCATTGTGTTAGAAACCACCCATCCCACTTCGGTGCCAATCAGTATTTTTAAGCGGATGAAACATCGCGCAGCAATAATGCGCCATGAACCAGCCAATATATTAGCATTGCTGCTATTGCTATTTTTTGCCTATTTAATTGTTGCCCCAGTATTATCAATCGCGATTGATGCATTCATTGTTCATCCTGGTGATGAAATGCGTACGCAGCAAATGGAAGGAGAAATAACCGATTATTATTTCTCACGACTGATGACATCACCGATGTCAGCCTTATTATTATGGCAGCCATTGCAACACACTTTAACCATGGCCAGCGTAACGGTATTTTTTGCACTCGTTTTTGGTGTCACACTAGCGTGGTTAATTAATCGCACCGATATGTTCGGTCGGAAATGGTTTGCTACAGCATTAATTGTTCCCTTTATGCTGCCATCATGGACATTTGCCCTTGCCTGGACCACGATTTTTAAAAATCACACCGTCGGCGGCCAGCCCGGTTGGCTAGAAGCGATGGGCATCGCCACCCCAGACTGGTTGGCTTATGGCCTGTTCCCGATGATTGTGATCTTAGTTATCCACTATATACCGCTGGTGATCCTGATTGTCGGCAATGCGCTACGTCGCTTAGATTCACAATTAGAGGATTGCGCTCGTATCCTAGGTGCGGATCGCAAAACCATCTCGTTAAAGATTGTACTGCCGCTCGTGCGCCCAGCCTTGCTCTCTTCCGCGCTACTGATCTTTGCTGATTGCATTGGTGAATTTGCAGTGCCTTATATTCTCGGGCTACCGATCAATTTCAACACCTTATCGACCACCCTTTATCGTGCATTAGACTCTCGCCAAAGCGGCGTGGCCGCCATGGTCGCCTTAGTGATTATGCTGATTGGCATCGTCACCTTACTGATCGATATTCGAATGATGAAAGAAGCGCGTCGATTTGTCACCGTCGGCGGTAAAGGACAAATGGATCGTCTCAATCGACTCGGTTTGATGCGCCTACCCGCGAGCAGTCTCGCCACTCTGTTTGTGATGATTGGTGTCGCCATTCCCCTACTAACTCTATTTATGTCGACCATTATGATTTTGCCGGGGCGCTTTACTCTCGAAAATTTCACCTTCGATTATTGGATTGGCGAAAATCTTGACACCTTGGCCATGCATCAAGGGATTTTGTTAACACAGGAATTTTGGGATGCAGCTTGGAACACGGTGATGATTGTAGGTAGCGCGTCACTGGTCTCTGGTGTACTGGGTTTATTGGTCGGTTATGCGGTGCTGCGGTGTGGCTTGCCATGGATGGGACAATGCCTCAAACAAGTCACCTTTATGCCTTATTTGGTACCCGGAATTGCCTTTGCCGCCGCGTTTTTATCGCTGTTCGCGGTCAGCCGCGGCCCGATCCCTGCCCTGTATGGCATGCCGATCTTATTGATTATCGCGCTGATCGCCGAGCAGATGCCGTTTGCGAGTCGATCCGGTATCGCCGCTATGGCTCAGTTAGGTAAAGAGCCGGAAGAAGCGGCACGGATTGCGGGGGCAAACTGGCTGAGCCGTTTAACCCACATTATTATCCCAATTCAAGCCGCACCATTAGCAACTGGCATCTTATTGCCCTTTATTTCCGGAATTAAAGGGGTGAGTCTATTTATTATTCTCGCCATTCCAGCCACCGACGTCCTCACCACCTATTCACTCAGATTGATTGACTACAACTACGACCAAGCCGCCAATGCTGTAGTGCTGATCATTGCTCTGGTGGCATGGGGAGGAACCATTTTGATCCAACGTATTTCAGGCACTGGCCTAGCTCAAGGATTGGAGAGTTAATATGCCGACCATTACTTTATCTAAACTGAATAAAATCTATCCGGGTGCCAGCACGGCAGCGGTAAAAGCGCTCGATCTGACGGTTAATCACGGCGATTTTATGTGCTTACTCGGCCCATCCGGCTGCGGGAAAACCACCATTTTACGCATGATCGCTGGCATCGAACACACCACCGGCGGTCATATTGCGATTGATGGTCGCATCATGGATTCGGTCGCCAGCGGCTGTTTTATCCCGCCAGAAAAACGGGGGCTTGGGCTTGTGTTTCAAAGCTACGCATTGTGGCCACATATGACGGTGGAACAAAATGTTGAATTTGGTTTGAAGCTGAAAAAATTACCCAAGCAAGAGCGGCGAGCACGCTGCTTAGATGTGATGGAAAAACTGCGCATTGATCAGTATGCCCATCGCTATCCCTCTCAGCTTTCTGGCGGACAACAACAGCGGGTAGCGTTAGCGCGCATGCTGGCGGTTAATCCGGGAGTGCTGTTATTGGATGAGCCATTATCTAACTTGGATGCCGCACTGCGCTTAGAAATGCGCGCGGAACTGCGCCGTATCCACCAAACGTTTGGTACCACAATTGTCTTTGTTAGCCATGATCAGTGGGAAGCAATGACATTAGCCACCACCATCGCGGTGATGAGTGAAGGTGAATTACAGCAAGTCGGCTCACCAGATGAGATCTACTCTTCACCGGCCAACCGTTTCGTGGCTGAGTTTATTGGCACACCGAAGCTAAACATGTTAGAGGTTAGTCAGTTTAGTTCACCGCTTGCCGAACAAACCGTGCTCAATCACAGCGAAGTGAGACGTCAACTCCATCAGCGCTATCGTGATCTTGACCAAGCGCAGCACTGCGGCATTCGACCTGAAGCCGTTATCGTGCACCGCGAAAAAACGCTCGGCAGCATTGCCATGAGTGTTGAATCCATCATCCCAACCGGAGGCAGTTGGGTGGTAGAGCTGGTTGCGGGGCACGATCGCCTATGTCATTCAACCCAAGTGCGACCAAATTACCAAGCCGGGCAGCAGGTGTACGCTGAATTGCCCGATCACGCCCTGCATTTTTTTGACCCAAGCGGAGTAAGAGTGGAACTGTCACCCACGCTCTCACAACCGATGAAACGCAACACCACGATTGGCTATGCCGCTTTAGCATAACTAAACCCAACTCTAGACCATACCCATAAAGGAAATGATATGGAAATGAAATACAATTTGCTTGCGCTCACTGTGGTAACGGCAAGCCTTTCTCTCAATGCCCATGCAACGGAAGCATTGGACTTATCAGTGATGATTGCCGCCGCGCAGCAAGAAGAGTCGATTACCATCTATGCTCCGACTGGCAAAATTGTCCAACAGGCGAAAGATTTTACCGCCAAATACGGTGTCAAAGCGCTCGGTATCAAAGCGAAATCACCACAAATCATTGAAATCATCAGCCGCGAAGCACAGGCCAACAATGTCAAAGCGGATGTTGCCCTGATTGAAGACGCACCCGCCACTCAAGTACAACTGCTGGATAAGGGCTATGTACAAAGTTGGGTTCCGGCGGATATGCAGCAAGATATTGATCCAGAATATCGCGCGCCGCTCAGTGTGGTCCTCTCGCCTAATATCTGGGCTTATAACACCGCTGAATATACCACCTGCCCGATCAGCAATATTTGGCAATTAACCGAGCCGCAATGGCGTAATAAAATTGCCATGCAAGATCCGCTCATTAAACCGCTCTATTCGGACACCTTTAACCAATTGGCCACGCACTATGATGCTCAAATGGCACAAGCTTACCAAGACCGCTATGGTGAGCCGCTAACTACCGATCAAGCCTCGGCCACCGCAGAGTTTGTCAAACGTTTAGCCAACAATGGTCCATTGCTTACCAAATCCGATGGTGATGCCGCACAAGCGATCGGTGCGCCAGATGCCAAAAGCAGTTTTGTCGGCCTGATCAGTACCGCAAAATTTCGTGATAATCAAAACGGCATGAAGCTTGGCATCTGTAGTGGTATGCAACCTTTTATTGGCAGCTTATACCCAACACCAGGGGTGATCACCACACAAACCAACAGTCCAAACGCATCTAAGCTGTTTATCCATTACCTGCTGACTGCGGAAGGGATCAAGGCGCAAGGTGTGGATGGCAAAATGTCCTCCAATCTCAAAGTCAGTCTGCCAAGCGAAGATGTCTCCGGCATCGAGCAATATCGCGACCAACTGATGCAGTACAAAACCGCAACCGCGAAATCAGACTGGGAAATGCGTCAGGATTGGATGGATCTTTGGAGCCTTAACTACCAACGCTAACCTTTTTTATTTGCTGCGTAGCCAGTGCTACGCAGCTGTATAGGACAACTTTTTTGAACGAATTTGACTTACAAGCGCGAGAAATCACGCTCAAACAGCTGTTACTCCAAGCCGGTGAACTGGCACTTAGCCATTTTAACTCCCGCGATCCAAACTGTTATTCTCTCAAAAGTGCGCAAGATTTTTTGACCGAGTCGGATCTGCTGGTTGAGCAATATATCCGTCACCAATTGCAAACCCGCTTTCCAGAAGATGGCATTTTAGGTGAAGAGTCCGGTGGCGATGATGGTCATGCACGGCTGTGGATCATCGATCCTATTGATGGTACTGCGAATTTTGCGCGCGGGATTGGCCATTTCTGTGTAGTGATCGCCTTCGTCGAACAGGGCATCACTCTGCTTGGTGGCATTTATAATCCGGTTACGCAGGAGCTGTATTTAACCCGCAAAAACGGTTACGCCGAGAAAAATGGCCAACCAATCCACGTCGCCAACACGCCATTACAGGCTACTTCGTTAGAACTTGGCTGGTCGAATCGCGTGACGCAACAGCGCTACCTTGAGACCTATACCGCACTATTAGCCAGTGGTGCCAATATTCGGCGCAGTGGCTCTGGCGCCTTAGCGCTAGCTTGGGTCGCCGAAGGGCGCACCGATGGTTATGCCGAACTGCATATGAACGCATGGGATTGCCTCGCCGGTTTACTGCTGGTTGAAGAATCGGGCGGACGCATTGGTCAATTCCCAAGCCGCCCTGCGGATATTATCCAAGGTGGCGCGATCCTCGCGGCCGCGCCATCGGTCGCCGCGACACTGTCACAAGCGACACACATCCCCCTTAAACCTGCGACTGAAATAGAGAACCCACATGGCCAATAATCGCCCTCACTACCCTCGCCCACCGATTAGCTTAATCGCCAGCAATATTCCCCATTGGGGCGTGGATATTTACATTGGTGGCTCAACCGGCGCAAGTGATGCCCAGTTGCTGCAACAGCACAACATTAGCACCGTGATCAACTGTGCGGTCAATTTAGATATTGATCTGGTCACCGAATTGGATGAGCAGCATAGCGCAGGTTTGCAAGCTTTTGGCGCAGCCCCGATCCGCTATTACAAGATCGGATTGATTGATGGCGCGGGTAATCCACAAGCGATGGTGCTCGCCGGCTACCATCTGATGCGCTCAAGTCTCAGCCAGCAGATCCCAGTGAAACCGTCCTACAAGGTGCGCCAAAAAGGCAATATTTTGGTCAATTGTCGTGGCGGCAGAAGCCGCTCTGTGACTATAGTAGCAGTATTTCTACATTTAGAGTGGCCAGAGAAATTTCCCACGCTAGACTCAGCGATTCAGCACATTCGTGATAAACGCCAATTACACCCAGATGAATGGTTTGAAACGCCAAAGCCGATGTTAATTGAGCTGGCACAGCAAGCGATCGAAATGGAAAAATTATTGCGCGCGGCTGGCTTTGGACACCACATCGATAAATAAGGATTTATGAGTAAACCGAACAAAAAAATGGTGGCCAGTGCCGCCGAGGTCGCCCGCTTAGCGGGCGTATCACGTTCAGCGGTATCGAGAACCTTTACCGTAGGAGCCAGTGTTTCTGATGAAACCCGCCAGCGGGTATTAGCCGCCGCTCATACCCTCAATTATCACGTCAATCACCTCGCGCGTGGGTTATCCAATGAGCGTAGCCGCCCAGTCTGTCTGCTTGGCTCAAACTTAAATGCTCCGTTTCAAGCCAAATTAATGGATGCGTTAACTCAAAAACTGCAATTGGCAGGCCGTGCAGTGATGGTGATCAACACCTCTGGTTCCGCCGAGGTGGTGGATGCGGCGCTACGTCAAACACTGAATTATCGCGCCTCCGCCACCATCGTCCTCTCTGGTACTCCGCAAGCCTCGCTGGTTGAAACCTGTGTCAACAGTGGACAGCATGTCATTTTGGTCAATCGTGCTGGTCAATTTGACGGTGCCGACCATATTTCGTTGGATTACACCAGCACCATGTACGACGCCTTATATCGCCTGAAACAAGCAGGCTGTCAGCGGCTCGCCGTGGTGTCATCAACCATCCAATCACCCAGTATGGTAAAACGTGAGCAGCTGTTTTTAACCGCAGCACAGCAGGAAAACATTGCCTGTAGCATTTATCGCTCAGGGCCAACTTGTTATCAAACTGGCATTGAAACCGCGCGTCAGATCCTCGCCTCAAGACATCGGCCAGATGGCGTGTTTTGCGTCACCGATTTGATCGCTTGCGGGTTTATGGATGCCGCCAGGCAGGAATTTAAACTCTCGATCCCAGAGGATCTGTGTGTGATTGGCTTTGATAATATTGAGCAAGCGGGGTGGTTGAGCTATCAACTCACCACCTTTGGTCAGCCACTAGAAGAGATGACCGATGCGATTATTCAACGCTTGGAAGCCCCAGAAACCAAGCTCAATTTATTATTCTCTGCCCCATTGATCTGGCGACAATCGGTTAGACTTTCGCCCCCTAATCACTAACTTAATTTATTTTAGCGAACGAGCTACGGTTCGGTGTCTGAGCTCTATACTTAGTCGTAAACGGGTTAAATAACGGAGATTTAACCCCATTAACGGTTCAGTGAGCTTAATATGATGACCCTCTCGCGCCTTATTTTGATGTTATATGGATGTTTGATACTGAGCAGTCCCAGCTATGGGGCAGATCCCAGCAGTGGCAAATCTGCCATGAAATCTGCCCCGCCGAAAACCGTGCCGAAACAGGAGCTCTCCGCCCATAGCGCACTGGTGGTTGATCTGAAAACCAACGAAGTGCTGTATGCCAGCAACCCCAATGCGGTTAAGCCTATCGCCTCGGTGACTAAGCTGATGACCGCAATGGTCACCTTAGATGCCAAGCTCCCGATGAAGGCTAAGTTACCGATCACGATTAAAGAAGCCAAGGAGATGAAAGGGGTCTATTCTCGGGTACGGATTGGCAGCGAACTAGGCCGGCAAGAGCTGCTGCTGCTTACCTTGATGTCGTCGGAAAATCGTGCCGCGGCTAGCCTCGCCCATCACTACCCCGGCGGCTACCAAGCGTTTATTAAAGCGATGAATGCCAAGGCGAAAGCTTTGGGTATGCAGCATACCCATTTTGTTGAGCCGACAGGGCTGTCGGAAAAAAATGTCTCCACCGCGCATGATTTGGTATTACTGCTCAAAGCCAGTAAACAATATCCGCAACTTGGCACGCTGAGCGCGACCGAAAAGAAAACCGTTACTTTTGCTAAGCCCAGATACACGCTCGATTTTCGTAATACCAATCGCTTGGTGTTTAATGATCGCTGGAATATTCATCTCACCAAAACCGGCTTTACCAATGCAGCAGGGCATTGTTTGGTGATGCGCACCGAAATGGATCAACGCCAAGTGGCGTTTGTGGTGCTCGATACCCAAGGAAAACTCTCTCCCGTAGGCGATGCCAATCGCCTACGCAATTGGTTGGAAACCGGTAAAGTTACGCCGCTCCCAGCGCAAGTGAAACAGTATAAAAAGCAGCGTAATCAAGTACTGGCCAATGTCGCTAGCGAATAAGCACAACAGATAAACGCTCGCATCGCACTCAGTGGCGATGCGACCCGTCAGCGCTTTAATTCGGCGATCGATTCAATGGTGATCGCATCATGACGCCAATATTCAATATCACAATCGATCAGCTCGCCTTGCTGGTTGTAATTGACTCGTTCAACCACCATCGCTGGCGTACCAGAGGTTGCACGCAAGGCTTGCGCCATCTCACCCAATAATGAGCTGGTGGAAATCCGATAGTGGATCGTTTGGTATTGAGTGGCGTAATGCTCGCGATACAGATCGGTCAGCGATTGTGACAGATCAAAATCCAACAGATTAGGAAATAGCTCGGGGCGAATATAATTGGTCACATACACCACAGGGCGATTATCCAAATAACGCACGCGATCGACCCGATACACATCAGCAAAGGGTTTTAGCTTAAGCAGGCGTGTTGCCTGCTTATTGGCAATCATCGCCTTCGCGGCGATCAATTCAGTTTTCGGCTGGCGCTGCTGAGCCAGCACCATATTGGTGAAGTTTAGCGTTTGTGTCGGGTCATAGCGCAGCGGCGCAGGAGAGATAAACCAACCGCGGCGATCTTCACGATAAATTTTGCCTTCCGCCTCCAGCAGTGACAGCGCCTCACGCAAAGTTACTCGCGTGGTATCAAACGACTCGGCCAATTTTCGCTCGGCAGGCAGTTTTTGCCGCGGCATCAGCATCCCGGCATCAATCTGCTCGACGATAGCATCTTTAATTTTTACGTATTGCACTTGCGATCCTATTGCTTTTTGCTCTAACGCTTGCGCCAAGCTTGCAGGCGACCAAACAATCCAAACTCAACCCCCACATGCAGCAATTTTGCCAACGCCGCAGAGAGCATGATCATCACCGCCATCGCGGCTGCCGCGCCGGTTTGTCCGGCATCATCCATATTCAGCACCGCCACCGAGGCAGGAACGGTATCGGTTGAGTAGAGAAATACTACCGCAGAAGTGGTGGTTAATGCATTAATAAACAGATAGCTAGCAATATCTAATACCGCAGGTAAGGAAACCGGTAAGGTGACTTTGCACAATAAACGGTACTGGGGCAGCTTAATCGAGGCAGCTGTGGCTTCCAGCTCAGGTGGCAGTTGTTTCAATGCCGTGACCGCAGTCATATGCCCCACGGTGTAGTAATGCACCACCGTATTAATCACCAGTAGCAGCATGCCACCATATAAACCATTGAGCGGATTGCTGGCATGATTGAAAAAGAAAATGTAACCCAAGCCGAGCACCAAACCCGGCACCGCCATCGGTACCATACTCAACATCTGCATCACTTGGCGCAATGGGGCTAAAATTCGACCTTTTTCAATACTGTAAGCACCGAGAAAAATCAGCACCGTGCCGCATAGCGCAGTCAAGCTGGCTAAGGTGAGCGAGTTAAAATACGGGCTCCAACCATAGGTACTGGTTTCGGAAAACTGGTAATTTTTCAGGGTTAACGCGGTATTCCACGGCCAAAAAGTCACCAGCGAACCGTACACCGCCATCGCCAGTACAGCGAGGATCGCAACACAGATCACCACGCAATACAGCAAACACAGCCCATCACGCAGACGATGTGGCGAGGGTTGGTAAGCGACCGAACGTGTATCAAACAAGCTTTGCTGCTTTTTCTGAACCCAGCGATCCGCCACAAACGCCAACACCGCGGGCAGCAACAGCACAATACTGGTCACTGCGCCCATCGCGAAATTCTGTTGCCCGACGACCTGTTTGAAAATATCGGTCGCCAGTACGTTATAACTGCCGCCAATCACTTTCGGCACCCCGAAATCACACACCACTAAGGTAAACACTACGATTAAGGCACTGATTAAGCCATATTTAGCCGCAGGCAAGGTCACCATAAAAAAGGTTTTTAGCGGCGAGGTTTTCAGCGCGCGCGCCGCTTCATACAAACGGGCATCGGAGGTGCTGAGCGAGGTGGTTAAAATCATCAAGGCGTGGGGAAAGGTCCAGAAGATCAGGCCCAGCGCAATGCCTAGCCCACCGTAAATCGATGTGCCGCCCAGCCAAGCTTTGAGCATCCCTTGATTACCAAACAGAAAAATCAAACTGATGGCGGGCAATAACGATGGCGCTAGAATCGGCGCACTGCCGAGCACACGAAACCAAGTTTTGCCCGGCATACAGGAACGAGTTAACGCATAAGCATAGCCAAAGGCCAGTAAACCGACCACCGCAGTGACCCCGAGCCCCAGCACTAAAGTATTGCGCATTGATTGCCACAAAGCGGCCGAAGAAAAATATTGTGCAAAATAAGTCAGCCCAACAAATTCACCCTGCCCGTTCTGTACACTTTTGGCCAACATCGCTACCAGCGGCGCAACAATAAACACCAACATCAGGGTTAGTAACACCAGCAAGGTGGCGGACAAAATCACGCTATCACGGCTCCAGCGTGGTAATACACCTCTCGGCAGCGTCGCGGTTAAATTCAGCATACTCATCTCCTTACGCCGCATATGCACAAGCGCTCGCGGTGGCTGATGCCGCCGTGACCACTTTGCGTCGATAAGCCAGTAACTGCCCTTCACGCAGCGCTAAATAACGCACATCACCGGTTTTTAAATTCAGCGCTTGCATTTGGTTAATCGGTAAATCGACATACACTGGCGGAGCCAATCGTTCCTCTTGCAATAAACATTCAATGCGATAAAACGCACCAAGGAACTCGATATGTCGGATCACCACAGGAATCGCATCGCTATAACGCGTCACCAGTTCAAGATTTTCAGGACGCACCGCCAAATCAAACTGCTCGCCTTGCGTGGGTGTACCGTTCTCAATTTTCGGTAAAGTGATCAAGGATTCAGCAATCCGCACTTGATGCGCAGTTGCCATTGACGCAGGAATGAAATTCATGGTGCCGACAAATTCCGCCACAAAGCGGCTGGCCGGTTGTTGATAGATCTGTTGTGGCGTGCCGACTTGCTCAATTACCCCATGGTTCATCACCACAATTCGATCGGCCATGGTTAACGCCTCTTCTTGATCGTGGGTCACCATGATGGTGGTGATCCCCAACTTACGCTGTAATTGGCAAATTTCGTCGCGCAGATGGGTACGAACTTTGGCATCCAAAGCAGAAAGTGGCTCATCAAGCAGCAATAAGCCCGGTGACAATGCCAGCGCACGGGCTAAAGCCACCCGCTGTTGTTGGCCGCCCGACAGTTGGCTTGGGTATTTTTGTGCAGAAGTGGCTAACCCAATAATCTCTAGCCACTGTTCAACTTTCTCTAGCGCATCACGCACTGACATGCCTTGATTGCGCAGGCCAATCGCAATATTTTCTTCCACCGTTAAATTGGGAAATAGCGCATAAGATTGAAATACAATGCCAAAGTCGCGTTTTTCTGGCGGTAAAAAGGTGATCGCTTGGTGATTTTGATGGATGCTGCCCGAGGTTGGCAGATCTAACCCCGCAATCGCGCGCAGCAAAGTGGTTTTTCCGCAACCAGACGGGCCGAGAAAACAGACAAATTCGCCCTTTTCAATCGATAAACTGATGTTATTCAGTGCGGTAAATGAGCCAAACTGCTTGACTACATCGCGGATAGCTAAGTAACTGTTATCAAGTGGCTGAGATTCACTCTGCGCAGGGGCACGATATTGATGCGTGGTCATAACGGTCATCCTTAAATTTGGTATAGTCCAAACTTAGCAAGACTTTATTGCAATGCGGTGACAGTTTTATCGCTAAAGCGTGACCATCTGATGACAGGTCGATGAAACAACAAAGGAGGCTTGCGCCTCCTTGATCAATCATAATTAAGATTGAGGTTCCGATTTAGCATCGAACTTTTCTGACCAAGTTTGCAGCACTCGCGCCCGATCGCTACCCATCTGGTTAAAGTCCATCTTCGCCATCACTTTCTCAACATCTGGATAGTTATCCACTTGCTTGCTGACCTCTTGGTGGCCAACGATAGGATAGCTCTCAATGTACAGCTCATTCGCCGCTTTAGAGACCGACCAATCCACCACTCGTTTCGCCGCCTCGCTCTCTTTAACCAGACCGACCGCTTCCGATTCCCAACCAATCCCGTTCGGTACAATCACCGCTAAAGGTGCACCTTGCGTTTTCAGTTTCGCACCGCGAGTTGCCATTGACAGGCCAATCACTACTTCACCCATACCGGCTTGCACACAAGGTTTTGAGCCAGAGTGAGTGTAATGAGCAATATTTTGATCAAGACGCTGCATATAGTTCCAAGCTTGATCTTCACCCATATTTTGCAGCCAAGCAGAAACTTGCATGTAACCAGTACCGGAAGAAGCAGGGTTTGGCATCGCGATATGACCTTTGTAAATTGGATTGGTCAAATCTTCCCACGTTTGTGGTTTAGGCAAATTGAGTTGCTTGGCGACAATTTCGTTAAAGCACAACGCGTTGAAAAAAGCATCGTTACCGTACCAAGCTTGTGGAGCTTGTGGATCATTAAGGCTTGCCCGCAACTGGTCTGCACCTTTTGGAGCATAAGGTTTAAGTACCGCTTGATCTTTGAGCAGCGCCATCGACGATCCAGCCAATCCCCATACGACATCCGCGCGTGGATTGGTTTTTTCCGCTAGCAATTTTGCGGTCATGATCCCGGTCGAATCACGCACCCATTTAATCTCAATATCAGGGTTTTGTTGCTCAAATGCGTTTTTGTATTTGGCCAGTAGATCGGTTTCAAACGCGGTATAAACCGTGACTTGTTGTGCCGCAAAAACTTGCGCGGTTACAAGAGTCGCGATCGCGGTCAGAGTTCCTTTCACGAAACGTTTGTTCATCATCATCTCCGATTGAGTTAGCTTGGTATGCACCAGAATTGCTATTTACCCTAACCAGCCTATATGACGTTTCTATGAACAAAAATTGGCAGTTTTACTAAGCTTGTTCGCCTTCACTGCCGACCAATGCATCGATTCCCAGTTATGAAACTTTTATGAAATCGCACGGCACAGGGTTTACCGCCGGCCATTCTCGTTGTTAGATAGAGCGAATTAATTGGTATAGTCCAAAAAAAGGAATCTTGTATGAAAAACGCGTATCTGCTGCTCACCCCCGGCCCGCTTTCTACTTCCGAAACGGTACGTGAAGCGATGCTCAAAGACTGGTGTACTTGGGATGATGACTACAACTTAGAGATTGTTGAAGTGATTCGCCGCAAATTAGTCACCTTGGCCACCACGCAAACAGGTTATACCTCGGTCTTAATGCAAGGCAGCGGTACGGCGTCAGTAGAAGCTACCATCGGCTCAGTGATGACTCCACATGATAAACTGCTGGTGGTTGACAATGGCGCTTATGGAGCACGTATTGCGCAAATTGCCGATTATCTCAACATTGCTTACCGAGTGATTGCGCCGGGTGAAACCGCACAGCCAGATCTGCAACAGATCGCCGACGTACTGGCGACCGATAGCGCGATCACCCATGTGGCGATTGTACATTGTGAAACCACCACCGGCATGCTCAACCCGATCGCAACTGTCGCGCAACTGGCGAAACAACACGGTAAACGGGTGATCTTGGATGCGATGTCCAGTTTTGGTGGAATTCCAATGGACATTGGTGAGCTGGGGATCGATTTTATGATCAGTTCTGCCAACAAATGTATCCAAGGCGTTCCGGGATTTGGCTTTGTGATTGCCAAACGCAGCGAACTTGAACAGTGCCAAGGCCGCGCTCGCTCGCTCACCCTCGATCTGTACGATCAATGGCAGTGCATGGAGCACAATCACGGTAAATGGCGTTTTACCTCCCCCACTCACACCGTGCGCGCCTTCTATCAAGCACTGTTAGAATTAGAAGCAGAAGGCGGTATTGCTGCCCGTTACCAGCGTTATCAGACCAATCAGCGCACGTTAGTCAGCGGTATGCGTCAGCTTGGTTTTACCCCGCTGCTGGCTGAAGAGTTACATTCACCAATTATTACCTCTTTCTACTCACCATCGCACCCTGCTTATCAGTTTGCTGAGTTTTATCAGCGCTTAAAACAGCAAGGCTTTGTGATTTATCCGGGTAAAGTGAGTAATGCCGATTGCTTCCGAATTGGCAATATTGGCGAAGTCTACCCGCATGATATTGAGCGCTTACTGGCAGCCATGCAGCAAGCGATGTACTGGGATCACGCGTAAGCGGTTAGGGATCAGCGATGAAACTATGCACGAATTCACCGACCGAGAATCCGACCCATTGGCGCAGCGAGGGGGATATTAATACCACCGCGGCACGGCAAGCTTGGTTGGCGCAGATTGATGACCCAGCAACCCACGATTTATTACAACGTGACGCGAAGGTTTTTCTGCATCAAGCCATGTCAACCCCTTGTCTGGATGCGTTAGCGGGGGCTGAAGGGTGCTATTTGCATGATGTTGCGGGTCAAGCTTATCTGGATTTTCATGGCAACAATGTTCATCAGCTTGGCCATGGTCACCCGCAGGTGATCGCCAAGATTAGCCAACAGATGCAAGATCTACCGTTTGCGCCCCGCCGTTTTACCCATGAAACCGCGGTGCGCTGCGCAGAAAAACTAACCGAAATTGCCGGCCCAGAGCTCAATCGGGTGTTATTTGCCCCCGGTGGTACCTCAGTGATTGGCATGGCGCTTAAATTAGCCCGTCATGTCACTGGCAACTTTAAAGTGGTCAGTCTGTGGGACTCTTTTCACGGTGCGTCACTCGATGCTATCTCGGTCGGTGGCGAAGCGTGTTTTCGTGAAGGCATGGGGCCATTAATGGCCGGCGTCGAACGCATTCCACCCGCCATCACTTACCGTGGTGCCTTTGCTGAACAAAATGGTAGCGATGTACATTACGCCGATTATTTGGAATACGTGATCGAAAAAGAAGGCGGCATTGGCGCCTTTATTGCCGAAGCCGTACGCAATACCGATGTGCAAGTGCCAAGCCGTGCCTATTGGCAGCGAATTCGTGAAATCTGTGATAAGCACAACGTATTACTGATCATTGACGATATTCCTAACGGCATGGGACGCAGTGGTGAATGGTTTACCCACCAAGCCTTTGGTATTGAACCGGATATTTTGTGTATTGGTAAAGGGTTAGGCGCAGGGCTGATCCCTATCGCCGCGCTACTCACCAAAGAAAAATACAACACCGCCGCTCAGGTGTCATTGGGACACTACACCCATGAAAAAAGCCCACTTGGTTGCGCCGCGGCATTAGCCACCATTGAAGTGATTGAGCAGCAAAATCTGCTCGGCAAAGTACAAGCCGACAGTGCTTACCTACGCCAACGCCTGACTACGCTGCAGCAACAGTTTGCCTTAATTGGCGATGTGCGTGGAATCGGTTTGCTATGGGGACTGGAACTGGTGACCGATCGCCACACTAAGCAGCGCGCACACCAAGCAGCCGAAGCGGTGCTCTACCACTGCTTAGCCCATGGGCTCAGTTTTAAAGTTTCGCAAGGCAACGTTCTGCAACTCAGTCCGCCTTTAATTATCACCCGTCAAGAGCTGGATAAAGCTCTGGATATTTTGCACTCCGCTTTGCTCGCCGTAAGCCAGCAAATGGGTTATTCACATTAAGGAAACACTATGCACTCTCCGATTCAAGCGGTTATTTTTGATTGGGCTGGCACCATTGTTGATTTTGGATCCTTTGCGCCAACCTCGATTTTTGTTGAAGCGTTCAAACAAGGTTTTGATTTTGCGATCAGCCTTGATGAAGCACGCGAGCCGATGGGGCTGGGTAAATGGCAGCACATTGAAGCAGTTGGCAAACTACCGAGCGTTGCCGAGCGTTGGCAAAATCAATTCGGTCGTGCCATGGATGCCAGCGATATTGATGCGATTTATGCCGCCTTTATGCCGTTGCAAATCGCTAAAGTCGCCGATCACGCAGCGCCGATCCCACACGCGTTAGAGGTGGTTAATCAACTGAAAAAGCAAGGCATTAAGATTGGATCTTGCACTGGCTACCCACGTCCAGTCATGGATGTGTTGATCCCGGTCGCGGCCGATTACGGTTATCACCCAGATTATGTGGTCGCAACGGATGACTTAGCGCAAGGCGGCCGCCCAGCCCCCTTTATGGCACTGAAAAATGTAATTGAACTTGGGGTAACCAATGTGCGCGCTTGCGTCAAAGTCGATGATGCGCTGCCAGGTATTGAAGAAGGCCACAATGCCGGCATGTGGACAGTGGGTTTACTGCTGTCGGGCAACGAGGCCGGGTTAACCCTCGAAGAGTATCAAAATGCCGACGCGGCAACGCTACAAGCGGCTCGTGAACGCGCCAGCGCTAAATTGCAACTAGGTAAACCTCACTACTTAATTGATACAATTGCCGATTTACCAGCCGCCCTAGCCGACATTGAACGCCGACTCTTAGCCGGTGAGCAACCTTAAACTCGCTGTGCGGTCAATGGTCGAATGAAGCCATTCACACTCCGGTTCAGAAACCTGCTACGGCAGGTTTTTTGCCCCAATACACGGCGCAGATATCACTCACCCACGCCCTCACGCTCAAACTAACGGTGTAAAAACAAACTGCTTAGCCATAGCAGAAATGATGCCGTAGTGTTAACTCCTACCTAGAGAAAAAACTATTCACATCACGATTATTCGACGCAGTTATTATTCAACGAAAAGTTCATCAACCACTTCCGTTTTTTTGAATAAGTATCACGGCAAATCGTTTGTATCTATGGCTTTGCAACGGCGATAATCCGCAGCGACTTTTGGCTTGGTTTGATTGTGCGATCATAACCAACGCTTAAAAAAGCATTTTTTACACATAAACTAGCGGACTCACTGTTAAGCCGTTGTCTATGTTTGTTGTTTATCAATCATATCCATTTGGCAAATCATCTGAAAAGATGAGACGCAAAGCTTCCGGCCTGTCGAGTGCTTATTGCACTCTATGGTAGCGGGGTTGCAAATCAACCAATGGTTGTTTTGATGATCTTATGGGTTAATCATCAAGGTTATGTTTATGCTTAAACAATCTATGCTCTCCCTGTCTATTTTAACGGCGCTCACCAGCGCCAGCGTATTCGCTGCTGCGCCGGGTAAACCAACCTTAGGCTGGGGCGATTACACTTACGCACTGGTCGAAGTTGATCAATCGCAAGTCGCTTATGAAAAGCTGGTTAAAGCGGTACATGATGAGATCAGCATTGAAGTCACTTGGGATGTGTGGTCTGGCGATGCAGCGCAAACTGCACGAATTTTGCTCGATGAGCAAGTGGTTTGGGAAGGTGCAGCCTCCGCTAACCGAGCGGTGTTTAAAATGAGTAAAGGTGGCCGCTATAACATGGCGGTGGAGCTGGAAAACCAAGACGGTACCAGTCGCTCAGAGACCCAGTTGCTCACCATTGCCGATACCGATGGCAGCCATTTAGAACCCATGTCGACCATTTGGACTGAAAACAACCAACCATACCAGAATCAATCGGGCAAAATTGTCGGTACCTACTTTGTTGAGTGGGGAGTTTATGGCCGTAATTATCCGATGGATAAAGTACCGACCGCTAACCTAAACCGCATTCTTTACGGTTTTGTGCCAATCTGTGGCGGCGATGGCATCAATGACTCGCTCAAAACTATCGATGGATCTTTCCAAGCACTGCAAAGCGCCTGTGCTGGCCGTGACGATTTTAAAGTGGCAATCCACGACCCATGGGCAGCAATTCAAAAACCACAACTTGGTGTTGAAGGTTGGTCTGCTCCCTACAAAGGCAACTTTGGACAAATGATGGCGGCGAAAAAAGCCAATCCCGATCTAAAAATTCTGCCATCGATTGGCGGTTGGACGCTGTCTGATCCGTTCTTCCTGATGCACGACGATGCGAAACGACATACCTTCGTTGCCTCAGTCCGTGAATACCTCGAAACTTGGAAATTTTTCGATGGGGTCGATATTGACTTCGAATTCCCAGGCGGTGGCGGTGCTAACCCAAATCTTGGCGATAAAGAGCGCGATGGTGAGCTGTATGTAACAATTCTTAAAGAGTTACGTACCATGCTTGATGAGCTGGGCAGCAAAAATGGCCGCTACTATGAGCTCACTTCAGCGATTAACGTCGGTTACGATAAGATCGCAGTGGTCGATTACGCTAAAGCCGCTCAATACCTCGATAACATCTATATGATGTCTTACGACTTCTATGGCGCTTGGGATAACAGCGTATTAAACCATCAAACCGGACTACATCAGTCTAGCGTCAACAGCGCCGAATCGGCGTCCAAATACTACGCTTCGCGCGGTGTCGAGCTGTTACTAGAACAAGGTGTTCCAGCGGAAAAACTGGTGATTGGCGCAGCCGCTTATGGACGTGGTTGGACCGGTGTACACAACTACACCAATGGTAATCCATTTACTGGCGTTGCGACTGGCCCAATTAAAGGCACTTGGGAAAATGGCGTGGTGGATTATCGCGATATCGTCAATAACCACGGTGCAAGTCAAGGATTTGAATACGGTTATGACCAAGCGGCTGAAGCCCCGTACCTGTTTAAAGCCTCAACCGGTGATTTGATCACCTACGATGATCCACGCTCAATCAAAGCCAAAGCTCAATATGTGATGCAGCAAGGTATGGGCGGTATCTTCCACTGGGAGATGGATGCAGATAATGGTGATTTACTCAATGCCATGCATGAAGGTTTAGGCCATGGTGATGGTTCAACTGAACCAGAAAACCGAGCACCAATTGCTCGTGCCGGCGCGGATAAAACGGTTACCGGTCCAATCACTGTTACATTAGATGGTTCACAGTCTAGCGATCCTGAAGGTGAAATGCTGACTTTCCATTGGGCACAAACCGGCGGTAATCCACTGACCATCTCTAATAATCATACCGCGCAAGCCAGTATTGAGGTTCCTGCCACAGAGATCGATCAGGCGTACACCTTTACCCTTAGCGTAACGGATCCGAAAGGGGCCTCCTCGACTGACAGCGTGATGATCACCAACCAAGCTGCAGCGAGTAATCAAGCGCCAACCGTGACGCTATCTCCTGTCACTTATGTCAATGAGCAAGCGCAGTTTACCCTGACTGCCAACGCGTATGATGCTGATGGCGACACCCTAGCTTACGCATGGAGTATTCCAAGTGAGTTTGTGCTACTGGATGGTGGTCATGAAAGTTCAGTAACCCTTAGCGCACCAGAGGTCGATGCCGATACTCAATTCACAATTGAAGTTACCGTGAATGATGGTGAAGCGTCAGCTACGGCGGCCACTCAAGTGCAGGTGAAAAATATTGAAGATGGCGGAACCGGCGACGACCAATGCGCAGCGACCGATCCTAATGCCGGTAACTATCCAGCATGGAATGCATCGACTGTGTATACCAACGAAACGATTAGTCACAATGGTTTAGTTTACACCGCCAAATGGTGGGTACAAGGCTCTGAGCCGACACCGAGCAATGAAGCATGGCAACTCGTGTCTAACGTTGAGTTACCATGGTCGGCGGGTATTGCTTATAGCGGCACCGATCAAACCAACCATAATGGCTCGCGTTGGCAAGCAAAATGGTGGACACAAGGTGATGAACCAGGCACTGCCGATGTATGGGTCAACATTGGTCAAGCATCATGTAATTAATTGACCGCGTCACAGCTACAGATGCAGTCACAGATTAAGGAGCGCAAAATGCGCTCCTCTTTTATGACCATTGCTTTAACATACTGACCATCAACCTCATCCAGATCTGGTTAAGCCAACAAAATCTTTCTCAGCTCATCGAGCGAAGCGACTTCATAATGCGGCACAATCCCTTCCGGTTTAGGCTGCTGATGTACATTCAACCAGCAAGTCTCAATACCAAAATTCAAACCGCCTAAAATATCTGAATGCGGATTATCCCCTACCATCAAAACACGCTTTTTATCCGGATTGCCCATTTGATGTAAAGCATGGGCAAAAATCCCGGCATCCGGTTTGGCGACCCCAACTTGCTCGGAGATCACTATGTGCTCAAAAAAGTGACTCATACCAGTTTTGCTTAAGCGCACCGCTTGTAGCTCAGTAAAGCCGTTGGTAATGATGCCCAAGCGAGTCTTACCCTGCAGCGCTTGCATCAGTTCCATCGCTCCGGGCAGTAAAGTGCAAATATCGGCCATCGCTTGTAAAAATGCGCGGTTAAGTTCTGCGGTGGTTGTCTCTAGCTTAGCGGCCCAGCTGGCAAAACGGGTCTCTTTAAGCTGGTCGGCGGTGATCTCGCCGTTTTGGTATTCGACCCACAACGGCTGATTGACCGCTTGGTATTGCTGAAAGTCCAGCTCAGTAAACTGCACACCTTTACGGGCAAACATCAGTTGCATCCCTTTAAACGCATCAAAATCAAACAAGGTGTCATCGGCATCAAATAAAATCCAATCGTACTGCATAAGGCTCTCCCAACTCTTTGCCGCCAGTGTAGTGTTTTTTGGCTAGAATGAATACGGGTGCGCCATCGCATCAAATGATCAACCATAAGTGAGATGGTTGCCTCACTTAAGATTAACAGTTGATTTACAAAAAATTTTCACTATCAAATGGCAAGAATCTTGAAGCACTTCTAAGCTTGATAAGGTAACAGACAGCACAAAACCACTCGGTTTTCCTGATCGCGTTGCATCCTAATATTAACATCTCATTCAAGTTTGGAGGGAATCTCATGAGCTTACTCAAAGAGTTCAAAGCGTTTGCATCGCGCGGCAATGTGATTGATATGGCAGTGGGTATCATTATTGGTGCTGCATTTGGCAAAATCGTCTCATCGTTTGTGGCCGATATTATTATGCCGCCGATTGGTATTATTTTAGGTGGGGTGAATTTTAGCGACCTCAGTATGGTACTGCTCGCGGCCCAAGGTGATGCGCCGGCGGTGGTCATTGCCTACGGTAAATTTATTCAAACCGTGGTCGACTTTACCATTATTGCGTTTGCGATTTTCATGGGGCTAAAAGCGATCAATAGTTTGAAACGTAAGGAAGAAGAGGCCCCCAAAGCGGCACCAGCGCCGACCCCAGATCAGCAACTACTCTCCGAAATCCGTGATTTATTAAAAGCACAGCAAGATAAATAAACTCGATTTTCACCGGTAGGATCCAAGCCAACCCAGAAACAAATTCGATTATTTCTGCGACTCGCTTAATTTATCCCACTCGCCGACTTGCAAAAATAGCGTGGACGTTGATCGTCAACGCTATTTTTATTGCTCACTATACCCAAACCACTTGGCGTTGCAGGTAGGCGGCAAGTGAGTGAGTTCCCATGAGCATAGACAAACCTATCTGACTGGGGTGAACCAACCTAGCCAACATCACTGCAGCTTCAAGTAGGGAATAAACATCAGGCTCATCTTGCCGCGTACCCACCACGCTGCTTACCTAACATCTTAAAAATGCGCGAGAAACACGTGCTGCAATTGATCAAAATCAGCAATCCTTTACAATCCCTCTCACACGCAGATTTGGCTGCACAATCCCCTTTACAAGCCATATTTTATCGTTATGATCTGCGCGCAAACGTTTGCCTCACCACAATAACCACTTCCGATGAGGGTTTTATGCTGCCAGATATTGAAATTTGCCGCGCAACATCACTAGCACCAATCGATAGCATCGCCAACCAAGCCGGTTTATTGGCCGAAGAATACCAAAGCCACGGTCGATATAAAGCCAAAGTATCACTGCGCTGCCTACAACGATTAGCCAACCAACCGCAAGGCAAACTGATTTTGGTCACCGCAATTACCCCTACCCCACTGGGTGAGGGCAAAACCGTCACCACGATTGGCTTGGCCCAAGGGCTAGCGAAGCTTAATCACTCAGTGATGACCTGTATTCGCCAGCCGTCGATGGGCCCTATTTTTGGCGTCAAAGGTGGCGCGGCGGGCGGTGGTTATTCCCAAGTTGCCCCAATGGAAGAGCTCAATTTACATTTAACCGGCGATATTCATGCGGTAACGGCGGCGCACAACCTAGCCGCCGCCGCGCTTGATGCGCGAATTTACCATGAGCAGCGCCTCGGTTATCAAGATTTTGAGCAGCGCACCGGCATGCAAGCGCTGCGTATCGACCCACAGCGGGTGGTATGGAAACGAGTGATGGATCATAACGATCGAGCTCTACGCATGGTCACTGTCGGACGTAACGAAACTGGCAAAACCATTAATGGGTTTGAGCGTGAAGATGGTTTTGATATTTCTGCCGCATCAGAATTAATGGCGATTCTGGCTCTTGCCTCCGATCTGCGCGATTTACGCCGTCGGATCGGCAACGTGGTACTGGCTTATGATCTCGATAATCAACCTATCACCACGGAAGATTTACAAGTGGCAGGTGCAATGGCTGTCAGCATGAAAGAAGCGATTGAACCCACGTTGATGCAAACTTTAGAAGGGGTACCAACCCTGATCCACGCCGGCCCGTTTGCCAATATTGCCCATGGCAACTCATCGATCATTGCTGATGAAATCGCCACTCGCTTGGCGGATTATACCGTCACCGAAGGCGGCTTTGGCTCAGATATGGGCTTTGAAAAAGCTTGTAATATTAAGGCGAAAGCTTCGGGTAAACATCCAGATTGCGCAGTGATTGTCGCTACCCTGCGCGGGCTGAAAGCCAACTCTGGCCTGTACGATTTACGTCCCGGTCAAGCGCTGCCAGATTCACTATTCCGCCCAGATAGCGCGGCATTACAGGCCGGCTTTGCCAACCTTAAATGGCATATTGATAACGTCAGTCAATATGGTGTCCCAGCCGTGGTGGCCATCAACCGCTTCCCACAAGATTGCGCGCAAGAGTTGCAACAGTTAGAACAATGGATTACCGCGCTACCCAATCATGTCTCAGTGGCAATTTCCGAAGGATTTGCTCTCGGCGGCGAAGGTACTCGCTTGCTAGCCGAAAAAGTGGTGGAACAGTGCCAAACACCCATGTCATTTACTCCGCTGTATAATGCCGCGATGCCATTGGATGAAAAACTTAAAGCGGTTGCCAGCAAAGGCTATGGCGCGGCCAATATTGCTCTCAGCGATAAAGCAGCGCAACAATTAGCCCAGCTGCAAGCGCAAGGGTTTGACAAACTGGCCGTCTGCTTAGCCAAAACCCCACTGTCTATCTCGACCGAGCCACAAATCAAAGGCGCACCTCGCGATTTTATAGTACCGATCCGTGAATTGCGCTTATGTGCAGGGGCAGAATTTATCTACGCATTGTGTGGCAATGTAATGACCATGCCGGGATTGCCAGAAAAGCCCGCCTTTATGGCGCTGGATCTCGATCTCGATGGCAATATTGTCGGTTTGAGTTAATCCACCCGCACGCCGACTGACTATTCACACTAACTTGTATATATCATGCCATGCCCTCTGGGCATGGCTGCTTGAGAAAAACAATATCTCGTATGATACCTTAAACTGTCATGCCCCATGGTTTGACTACAGCAGCAGATTGATACCTCTCTGCGCGCTCACGCGTCTGACTAGGTGTTTCTCCAAATAGCCGCTTGTAGTAGTAATTAAACGTCCCAAGGTGATAAAAACCAAAACTGAGCGCCACATCGCTAATCGCACAAGCTTCTGATTGAGCCAATAACACCCGACGCACTGCATTTAAACGACCGTCACGCACAAAACTTACAGGGCTAACCCCTAATTCTTGTTCAAAACAATATTGCAGTGTTCGCTGACTAACGCACGCGATAGTACACATTTGCGAAATACTCAGCGGATAATCACCACTCTGCTTGATGTATTTATAAAGTCGCTGTAGCGCCTGACGTCGAGAATGATGGCTACGAGGTTCACGCTCAGCAGAGGCTTGAAAAGCCCCCAGCCGCTCAAGCACCGCTTGCCTTAACATAGCTTGTAAATGTCCTTGCGCACCCCCCTGTTCTAATAGCTTTTGACCAAACATCGACTGCGAATTCAGCACATCTCGGATCAAACGGATCAGCGACCAGCATCCGTATTCAGGCTGATCATTTCCAATCAGGGTTGCCCTCTCCCACTGCGCACTATCGCTACTTGGTAATTGATTGAGGAGTAGGTCATGGTCAATCACAATACCAAAAATATGAAAATCTGCAGGTGTCACCAGCTCAAACTGTTGCTGTGCCGGACGAATCATCAATTGATGAGCGGCAGCGTGCAAACCATTCACTTTCGGGCGTGAGCTACCCATTGAGAAACCAATCCATACTGCATTAGGCTTGAGACAACATTCTTGCTGCACCGCATGGCTGGTGTACTCCTCGAACAAGTGCAAACCGGGCAACTGAATCTCATCCAGATACCCATAAAATTGCCCCGCACTATGCTGATCATATTTTTGCTCCCAAGCCGTCAAGCTGTGTGCTTGTTGGTTAACATCAAAACTGTATTGTTTGCACCTGATTGGTGCGCATGAATTCCCTTCATAAAGCAACTGAGACAAATTCATCTCCCCATTTTGCACCAGCATTAAACAACTAAAAACATATCCAATTGTTTTTATTGATTTATTTTGTTTTGCCTATTTCCGTCATAGATACGGAACAGTTTTCGCAAACTTTTTTGGTTGATTCCGTAATCCAAATTGCAATGTTCAGGCCTAAGTGCAACTGAACCAAGAATACTACTGTAGAGAGGCATCATGAGTTCACGCTACCGATACCAGTTAGGCAGTCAGATTTATCAGTTTGCTAGCCTAAAAGAAGTGATGGCAAAAGCATCGCCACTGCGTTCTGGCGATCAACTTGCAGGTGTCGCGGCAACATCGGCGGAAGAGCGAGTGATCGCACAAATGCTACTTGCTGAACTGCCGCTGAAAACCTTCCTGAATGAAGCGTTGATCCCTTATGAACAAGATGAAATTACCCGCTTAATTATTGATGAACATAACGCCAGTGCATTTCTGGAAATTGCCCACCTAACCGTTGGCGACTTTCGTAACTGGCTTTTGCAAGAGACCACCACACAGGTAGAACTGACAAGAGTTTGCGCTGGTATTACACCAGAGATGGCCGCAGCAGTTAGTAAGATCATGCGTAATCAAGATCTGATCTTAGTAGCAAAAAAATGTCAGGTATTGACAGCATTTCGTAATTCTATCGGCTTACCGGGACGCTTATCGACGCGTCTGCAACCTAATCACCCAACCGATGATATGAGTGGAATTGCGGCATCCATTTTTGATGGTTTGATGTACGGCAACGGCGATGCGGTGATTGGGATCAACCCTGCGACCGACAGCGTAAGTCAGGCAATAAAACTTATGAAATTAATGGATGACGTGATTCAGTATTACGAGATCCCGACCCAATCGTGCGTGCTAACTCATGTCACTAACACAATAGAGGCGATCGAAAAAGGCGCTCCGGTCGATCTGGTATTCCAATCGATTGGCGGTACCGAAGCCACCAACCAAGGGTTTGGTATCAACTTGAATGCGATTGCGGAAGCCTATGATGCAGCGCTGAGCCTTAAACGAGGCACAGTCGGTAACAATGTGATGTATTTTGAAACCGGCCAAGGCAGCGCGCTCTCGGCCAACGGTCATCACCAGGTTGATCAACAAACTTGTGAAGTCCGCGCCTATGCGTTAGCTCGTAAATTCAAACCACTATTAGTCAATACCGTGGTCGGTTTTATTGGCCCTGAATACCTGTTTGATGGCAAACAAATTACTCGTGCGGGGCTTGAGGATCATTTCTGTGGCAAATTACTCGGACTGCCGATGGGCTGTGACATCTGCTACACCAACCACGCTTATGCAGACCAAAATGACATGGATAACCTGTTGACTCTACTCGGTGTCGCTGAGTGTTCTTTTATTATGGGCATTCCAGGTTCCGATGACATCATGCTTAACTACCAGACCACCTCATTTCATGATGCACTTTATGCACGACGAGTACTAGGTTCTCGACCCGCTCCGGAATTTGAAGCTTGGCTAGAAAAAATGCAGATCGTCAGTCAGGATGCCGACAAGCAACTTGCTGACCAATTATCGCCTCACTTTAGCCAACCGTTACGGTTGATCCAGGAGGCCGTATGAGTGTGATCCCAATTTCAGCGCTCATTCACCAAGATCCGTGGCACAAACTGCGCCAGTTTACTCAAGCGCGCATTGGGATCGGTCGCGTTGGTACCAGTATTCCAACCGAAGAATTGCTGCGCTTTCAGCTTTCTCATGCTCAGGCGATAGATGCGGTACATGTACCGTTGGATGAACAACAATTGCTTGCACAACTGGCAGAAAAAACAGCGTTGATCCCTTATCTTCCTGCATTTTCATTGCATAGTCAGGCCAATGATCGACTCACTTATCTACAGCGACCTGATCTAGGCCGCCAACTCTGCCAATCATCGATTGAGCAGTTAAAAACACACAGTGATGCCACAGTGGCGCCTTATGACTTGGCGATCGTCATCGCAGATGGCCTCTCGTCTTATGCCATTAGTCATCATGCCGCACCCTTTATTGACGCATTAATCATGCAACTTAACCTAGATCAACAACATGAGTGGAATATCGCGCCATTGAGCATTGTGCATCAGGGCCGAGTTGCGGTCGGTGATGATGTAGGTGAAGCGATAAATGCTCGTGAAGTCTTGGTATTGATTGGTGAGCGTCCGGGCTTAAGCTCACCGGACAGTTTAGGGCTGTATTTGACTTGGCATCCGCAACGCGGCACCGAAGATTCATTACGTAACTGCATCTCCAATGTTCGTCCTCAAGGCCTACCTTATCAGGCGGCGGCGATGAAATGTTTCTATCTGCTGGCTGAATCTCGCCGCCTTAAACTCACGGGGGTAGAACTGAAAGATCGGTCTGACGACATGATCCTTGAACACCAGCAAACTAAGGTTTTTTCTTTAACTTCAACGTCATAACATAAGGATATTAGTATGACCACATCAAACGACTATCTGGCACAACGCCAGCTCAAACGGGGCGCAGCAGGTTGGATCTTGCTCGCCGGATTGGGAATTTCGTACGTCATATCCGGTGATTTTGCCGGTTGGAACTTTGGTATTGCTCAAGCTGGCTGGGGCGGTTTCGTTATCGCAGCGGTATTAATGGGTATTATGTATTTAGCGCTAGTACTGTCATTGGCCGAAATGTCAGCAGCCATTCCAGCGGCTGGTGGGGGCTACAGCTTTGCTCGTCAGGCGATGGGGCCAATGGGGGGATTTCTCACTGGGTTGGCCGTGCTTATCGAATACTCGTTAGCTCCAGCCGCCATCGTCATTTTTATTGGTTCAGCGGTAAATGAACTCACGGGATTTGATGGCCCAATCGTTTATGCGCTGTTCTACCTTGCTTTTGTTGGTATACACATTTTTGGAGTCGGCGAAGCACTAAAAGTCATGATGGTGATAAGCGGTCTGGCGGTATTAGCCATTCTTGCTACCGGCATCGCACTTGTCCCTGAGTTCAATAGCGCTAATCTGTTTGATATTGAACCCATCAGCGGTGGTGATTTGATGATGCCAATGGGGCTTTACGGCGTTTGGGCCGCATTACCTTTTGCAATGTGGCTATTCCTTGCTGTAGAAGGTGTGCCGCTGGCAGCTGAAGAAGCCAAAGATCCAAAGAAAGATGTTCCTAAAGGTATCATCGCCGCGATGTTGTTCCTGTTGTTTACTGCGGTATTGGTTGTGGTACTACTCAGTGGTGCCGTCGGTGCTAAAGTCATTGGCAGTAGCGCGGTGCCTTTAGTCGATGCGTTGAATATTGCAGGTCATTCACAACTGGCGACATTCGTCAACGTGCTGGGATTAGCCGGTTTAATTGCATCGTTTTTCTCCATTATCTACGGTTACAGCCGCTTAGTGTTTGCTCTATCACGCGCGGGTTATCTGCCTAAAAATCTGTCACTGACCAGCAAACGGAAAGCACCGGTTCGCGCCCTCATCTACCCGGCGATTCTCGGCTTTATCATTTCATTAACTGGTGAAGGCGATTTGATTCTGTCGATGGCAGTGGTTGGTGCGACTATCTCTTACGCGATGATGTCCGCCAGCCACATCATGCTGCGTATTAAGTATCCTGATATTCCTCGCCCATACAAAACACCAGGCGGTACCGTTACATCAGGCGTTGCCTTGATCCTATCAATGGTCGCGCTAACTGGGGTGTATGCTTATGATATACGAGCATTTCTATTTACTCTGATCCTGTTTGCGGTGGGTATGCTGTATTACTTTATGATTGGCCAGCATCGCTTAATTGCGAAAAGCGCTGAAGAAGAATTCGCTCTGTTATATCAGGCACAAGTAGAACTGGAAGCAGCATAAATTGATGCAATAAACCGCAACTATGTGTTCAGCACAACCAAAAAAAGCACCTGTTCATAGGTGCTTTTTTGCTGTTATTTCTAAACAAAACAATCGGTTTAAAAAATCGGTTAGAGTTAACGGCCTAAAAACTAACGCAAACCATGCAAAAATTCAGCGCGGGTGGCAGGGTTGGATTTAAAAATCCCGCCCAACGCAGTGGTGGTGGTAACGCTGGTGGCGTCCATCACGCCGCGGGATTTTACGCAGTAGTGGGTGGCATCCACCGTGACCGCAACATCGTCAGACTCCAGTAAAGTTTGCAACGCGACCAAAATCTGCTGGGTCATCCGCTCTTGCACCTGTGGACGCTGGGCAAAAAAGCGCACAATACGGTTAATTTTCGACAGACCGATGATTTTACCGCGCGGAATGTACGCGACCGCTGCCGTGCCATCGATGGTGACTAAATGGTGTTCACAAGTGCTGGTCAGTGTGATGTCTTTGACTTTGACCATCTCACTCACCTTCATCTTGTTTTCGATTACCGTGATTTTAGGAAAATTGGCGTAATCCAAGCCAGAGAAAATCTCATCAACGTACATTTTGGCAATTCGTTGTGGTGTCTCTTCCAAACTGTCATCGGTTAAGTCGAGTCCCAGTAAATTGAGGATCTCGCGCATATGATGTTCAATTTGTTGTTTTTTTTGTGCTGGGGTTGCCAAGTTGGCCTGCATTGGCGTTTCCAAACCACGCAGATCTAGCGCATTCTTGACCAACTTCGCAGATTCGCTCAAACCAGACATTGTTCTACCTCTTAAATACCCCTTTTGGATGGCTGACAAGAATACGCGGATTTAGTGACAATTACATCCCCAAAATTCGCGTGGATACTGCAGCGTACAAGCGATTGTGTGCTACAGTTTGCCGCAAAAGAACACCAACATAGGACATTCCCGAATGGGCTGCTGCGATGCTCCTGGCTTAATGCCGATAGAAGATGCGCTCGACAACATGCTGTCACGCATTACTCCTGTCTCAACCACGTTACTTTTACCACTGGCAGATGCGCTCGGTTATGTGCTGGCCGAGGCGATTTTATCGCCAATTAACGTGCCGCCGTTTGATAACTCAGCGATGGATGGCTATGCCGTACGCCGCGCAGAACTCGCTCAGCAACAACCGCTACCGGTGGCCGGTAAATCTTTTGCTGGGCAACCTTTGGTGGGTGACTGGCCGGCAATGACCTGCGTGCGGATCATGACCGGCGCGCCGATCCCTGTCGGGTGTGATGCGGTGATCATGCAAGAGCAAGCGACCGTCACCGCAGAGGGTGTGGTGTTCTGCCAGCATGAAGTCAAACACAATAACAATATCCGCCCAACCGGTGATGACATTGGTCAAAACGATGTGGTGCTAGAACGTGGCGCACGCTTAACCGCGCGTGATATTCCGATGATTGCCACTCTTGGCATTAGCCACGTCACTGTGTATCGCAAACCGAAAGTCGCGTTTTTCTCCACCGGTGATGAGCTCAAGCCACTCGGTGAGCCGCTGCAAGCCGGACAAATTTACGACAGCAACCGCTACGGTATTAAACCCTTGATTGAAAACTTCGGTTGCGAAGCGATTGATTTAGGTATCGTGCCAGATTGCCCTGCGACGTTGGCGGCCACGTTTGAGCAAGCGCAACGCTTGGCCGATGTGGTGGTCACCTCCGGCGGCGTCAGTGTCGGTGAAGCGGATTACACCAAAGATATTTTAGAGCAACTCGGTGAAATCGGTTTTTGGAAACTGGCGATCAAACCGGGCAAACCTTTTGCATTTGGTGCATTGCAAGATGCTTGGTTCTGCGGTCTACCGGGTAACCCCGTTTCCGCGATGCTGACCATGTATGTGCTGGTGCAACCTATGCTGGCTAAATTAGCCGGACACTCGGCTTGGCAAGCGCCAGAGTCGATCCCAGCGATCACGTGCAGCCCCTTTAAAAAAGCCCCAGGACGAACGGATTTCCAACGCGGCATTTATCGGATTGAAAATGGTCAATTCGTGGTGGAAAGCACCGGTAACCAAAGCTCTGGCGCATTCCGTTCGATGAGTTTAGCCAACTGTTTTGTGGTGCTTGAGCGTGAGCGTGGCCGCGTGGAAGTCGGCGAAACGGTGCACATCCAACTGTTTAACCCAACCCTGTACTAGGAGTGATGGTGGATATTCTCAGCGATGACGAAATGCTGCGTTACAACCGGCAAATCATTCTCAAAGCATTTGATTTTGAAGGGCAAGAACGGCTTAAGCAGAGTTCAATACTGATCCTCGGCGCGGGCGGCTTGGGCTGTGCCGCGAGCCAATACCTCGCCACCGCAGGTGTCGGACAGATGACGTTGATTGATGATGACGTCGTCGAGCTTTCCAATTTGCAGCGCCAAGTGCTACACCACGATGCGGATATTGGCCGCGCGAAAGTCGCTTCGGCGGCCGATGCGCTGCGGCAACTCAACCCTCATCTGCACGTTGAGACAATCCAAGCGCGTTTGTCCGATCAAGCTCTGGATACGCTGATTGCGCGCCACGATCTGGTGCTGGATGCCAGTGATAATGTGGATACACGTAACCAGCTCAATCGCCTGTGTTTTAAGCACAAAACACCACTGGTCTCCGGCGCGGCCATTCGCATGGAAGGCCAAGTCAGCGTGTTTACTTATCAAGACCCGACCCAGCCTTGTTACCAATGCTTAAGTGCCCTATTCGGCTCGGCGGCGCTCAGTTGCGTCGAGGCCGGAGTGATGGCTCCGGTGGTCGGCATTATTGGTGCCGTGCAAGCCATGGAAGCGATCAAAGTGCTGGCCGGTTTAGGCACACCGAAACAAGGTAAGATTTTGATCTTGGATGCGATGAGCATGTCGTGGCGAGAAATGAAGCTGATCCAATTGGCCGATTGCCCGATTTGTCACCCACAAGGCTAAGTATCGTAACCATGACCATCGTTCCAACCCCCACTGATTAAGCGCCATACAAGGAGTAACTTATGACTTCACCACTAGTCAGCGCACAATGGTTGCAACAGCAGTTGTCCGATCGCAAATTGGTGATCCTTGATAGCAGTATCGAGTTTCAAATCGCCAGCGAGTCTGAAAAAGATTGGGTCAACAAAATCCCAACGGCGCTACGCTTTGATTACGACAAAGTGTTTTGCGATCTTGATTCCGCCTTGCCGCACATGATGCCTTCTGAGCAGCGCTTTAATACGCTTGCTCAACAACTCGGTATCAATCAAGACTCGATGATTGTGGTGTACGACAATAGTGGCACCTTTGCCGCTCCCCGGGCGTGGTGGATGTTCAAAGCTATGGGACATGATAACGTGTTTGTGCTCAACGGAGGTCTCACTGAGTGGAAGGCTCAAGGTTACAACGTCACTCAAACTTATCGCCAACCCAGTACAAAAGGCAACTTTGCCGGCAAACTCAAACCACAAGCCTTGGTGGATGCAAGTTATCTCCTCAAACAGATCGATAACCCTCACAGCCAAATTATTGATGCACGTGGATTGGCGCGTTTTTTAGGGCAAGTACCTGAACCGCGCGCTGGCGTGCGCAGCGGTCACATTCCCAACTCGATCTGCTTGCCGTTTACACAATTAATGAACGGACATCAGCTCAAGCCAGAAACAGATCTGCGTCCTGTATTGAGCGATGTTTTACAGCCCAGCGCATCAGAATATCTGTTCAGTTGTGGCTCCGGGGTTACCGCTTGCATTGTATTGCTCGCCGCGTATGCATGCGGTTATCAAAACCTCTCGCTGTATGATGGCTCATGGACCGAATGGGGCCAAAGGCAGGATCTGCCGATTGAAATAAGCAGTGAGTAGTGAGTAGTGAGTAGTGAGCAGTCCAATCCCACATCGGCGATAATCAATATCCAATAGCGAATAATCAACCGCGAGCGGATATTAAAACCCGCTCGCTTTTTCATCGCTTTAATGATGAGTGACTAACGTTAATTCCCGTTATGAGCTTAATGCACGTTGCATTTGCTCATCTAAGTTGAGAACGGTCAATGCATTACTGACACTGGTCGCAAGCACATCAATCGCCCCAGTGCGTAATGCTCCGAGCAGTGCTAGTGGCTTACTGTTTTCCGCGGCAATGGCGATCACTTCCGCAATCGGGCGAAACTCATCAATCCCAAGGCCAATCACGCGATCATTCATCACCGTATTGGCGACTCGACCATGCACATCAAAAAAATCATGCCCCGCGAAATCGCCGACCACGCCTTGAGTTAAGCGCGATTGCACCACCTCTTGCGGCGTAAACCAGCCAAGATCAACCATGTAGCTGTTTTCACTCATATCGCCAATCCCCACCAAGGCGATATCGGCTTTGCGTGCCAGATCTAGGGTCTGTTTAACCGTACTATTTTGCATAAAGACTCGTTTTTGCTCGCGGTTTTCTGCATAAGCAGGAGCGTATAAAGTCTCCGAACTGCCGCCATATTTCTTGGCTAACTGACGACAAATGTGGTCGGCGTTAAACATCCCACCGCGTGGGTGAATGCCGCCGATGCTGCACACAAATTTGCAATCACGCGGCGTGATCACCCCAATATGATGCGCCACTGCCGAGACATTGCGCCCCTGCCCAACCGTAACCACCATGCCGTTTTTCAGCGTGCTGGTGAGATAATTGGAGACTAAACTCGCGACTTGCTGACGCTGTGCTTCATCATTGGGATGATCAAGGGCAATTAACGCGCGGCGCACCCCAAAACGCTCAATCAGGCGCTGTTCAATTTTGGCGCTAAAGACTGGATGATACTTAACCGTAATCTCAACAATCCCCTCATCGCGAGCCTGTTTCAGTAAGCGGCCCACTTTGGCCCGTGAAAGCGTGTACTTTTTAGAGATCTCTTCTTGAGTGGCACCATCCTGATAATAAGCGATGGCAATTTCGGTCAGTAAATCACCATTTTCTAATGGCATATCGGCAAGTTGGGGCATTGTGGCGTTTCCTTTATTACCAGCGGGCACGCTGCGGGTTCAACCCACGGCGAGTTCAACCAACATAGTGCGCAAACAAGCACTACACTACTGATAATGATGTGCTTAAAACCAATTTACTGGCTATGGTAACCATTCACAGCACATCAATCAAATATTCAGTTGCATTACATTTTCTCAGTGGCAATTTTGGATATTGAGTTGGGTTATTTGCCCAATGACGGATTTAAGCAAACGATTTAATTGTATGGCGAAGATTTAACACCATAAATTTTCGGTTTAAGCTGTCATAAACCCGCTTAGCAAATTGACTTTCACGCTAGATAGGATAAATATAATTCCATCATTTACTCAGTGCGCGAACAAATGTTCAAAGCAAATGTTCAACGTAAAGGTTCGAGCGCTGAAATTTTGCATTACTGACTCACTCTTTCGTGGTGAAAGAGCATGAGCCACTCAACTGCTGACATTCTCAAACTGTTAAGCGGCAGATGAACCTAACCCAATAGGACGATCGAAATGAGCAATAAATTAGCGCAACTTCGTAAACTGACTACCGTCGTGGCAGATACTGGTGAAATTGATGCGATCAAAAAATACCAACCCCAAGATGCCACCACCAACCCATCTCTGATCCTAAAAGCGGCGCAAATTGCTGAATACGCACCGCTGATCGATCAAGCGATCGCCTACGCTAAAACGCAAAGCAGCGATAAAGCGCAGCAAGTACAAGACACCTGTGACATGCTGGCAGTCAACATTGGTAAAGAAATTCTAAAAACCATTCCGGGTCGTATTTCGACTGAAGTGGACGCGCGTCTGTCTTACGACACCGAGCGCAGCGTAGCTAAAGCTCGTCAACTGGTAAAAATGTATAACGATGCGGGGATCAGCAACGATCGTATCTTGATCAAGCTAGCTTCAACTTGGCAAGGGATCCGTGCGGCAGAAATTCTTGAGCAAGAAGGCATCAACTGTAACCTGACGCTACTGTTCTCTTTCGCGCAAGCGCGCGCCTGTGCCGAAGCGGGCGTGTACCTGATCTCGCCTTTCGTTGGCCGCATCATGGATTGGCATCAAGCCAAACAAGGCCGTGATTTTACCGCCAGCGAAGATCCGGGCGTACTGTCAGTGACTAAGATATACCACTACTACAAACAGCACGGCTACAAAACTGTGGTGATGGGTGCAAGCTTCCGTAACATCGGTGAGATCTTAGAGCTGGCCGGCTGTGACCGCCTGACTATCGCACCTTCACTACTGGCTGAGCTTGAAGCGGCCGAAGGTGAAGTGGTTGCAAAACTGGTTGACTCACAAGGCACCACCGCTCGCCCTGCCGCCATGACCCACAGCGAATTCCTGTGGGAGCACAACCTAGATGCGATGGCGGTTGAAAAGCTGGCAGAAGGCATCCGCAACTTTGCGGTTGACCAAGGCAAACTGGAAGCAATGATCGCCGCTAAGCTGTGATGCTGATTTTGAAGCGAGCTCAGGCTCGCTTTTTTATGCTGTTTTTTATTGAGCGCTGCTGCTCTCCAATTTCTTGAAAATGAGTAACCCTATGAATCGCAAACAACTTGCCAATGCTATCCGCGCCCTGAGCATGGATGGCGTTCAAAAAGCTAATTCTGGCCACCCAGGTG